>NZ_DASXJS010000001.1:0-21816 GCF_036497245.1 Actinomycetospora sp.
CGTCACGACCTGGAACTGAACGGTCAGTGGGCGGGCCGCAGCCCGGCCCGGCGGCGGTAGGTGCCCGGGGGCTCGTCGTACTCGAGCTTGAACCGCCTGCTGAACGAGGCGAGGTCGGCGAAGCCGCAGTCGTGGGCGATCCGGGTCAGGCTGAGGTCGGCGGCCCGCGGATCCAGCAGTTGGCGGCGGGCGTGCTCCAGACGCCGGCGGCGGATCAGCGCCCCCACCGTGAGGTCGGCGTCGGCGAACACCCGGTGCAGCGCGCGGACCGAGATGAAGTGCGCGCGGGCGATGTCCTCGGGTCCGAGCGCGGGGTCCTCGAGATGTTCGGCGACGTAGCCCTCGACGCGGCGGCGCAGGTCCTGCGCGCTGCGCGGCGACAGGACGTCGCCGTGGCGCAGCGACTCCCCGACCGCGGTCCCGAGCAGTGCCGCGAGCTGCCCGGCCAGTCGGCGCCCGCCCTCGGGGGTCACCTCGGGCGGGGAGGTCACGGTCTCGGCGAGCGCGTGCCCGACGATCGCGCCCAGCCGGTCGCCGCCGAGGGCGCGCGCGGTGGCGGCGCGGGACACGTCGGCGCCGAGGTTCACCAGCTCGCGCGGCCAGGTCAGGACGAGCAGCTGCCACGGTTCGTCGAAGTGCCAGGAGAACGGGCGGTCGGTCTCGTAGACCGCGAACGCCCCGGGGCCCAGGTGGGCCTCGCGACCGTCCTGGGAGAGGACGGCCGTCCCCTGCGACATCATGCCGACCTGGAAGTAGGCCTCGGTGTCACGACGCGCGAGCCCCGGGGTGCGCACGCACGTCTGGGGCGCCGAGCTCACCACGGCCACCGAGAGGTGTCCGACCAGGGTGCTGAGGACCTCGCCGTCGAATCCACCGTCGTCGGTGTCGGTCACGTCGAGGGCGACGAAGTGCTCGCGCAGCATCTCGCGCCAGGACGCGACGTGGTCGGCGGTGCCCGCGGCACAGCGGTTGGTGAACTCCGGCCCGGTGTCCGGGAAGGGCCCGACGGGATGGCGAACACGGCTCACGAACGGACTCCGAGCAGGTGGTGGGCTGCGCGTGACGAGCGACGCTAGGGCGGCCCACAACCCTGGTCAACGAACTCCGCATCTGGCGCCCAACGACAAGCCTGACGCCGCAGACGCGGTCCATCATCCGTCGACCGGCCGACGACGACCGCCCCCGAGGCGCGGCCCCGGGGCGCCCACCACCGCGCGATCACCCCGGGGAGCCCGCATGACGGCAACCGACGACCTCACGCTGACGCCGACCACCACCACGGTCCGCGCCGCCTGCCCGCACGACTGTCCCGACACCTGCGCGATGCTCGTGACCGTCGAGGACGGGCGCGCCACGAAGGTCGCCGGGGACCCCGACCACCCGATCACCCGCGGCGGGCTGTGCGTCAAGGTCAACAACTATCAGGAGAAGACCTACAGCCCCGACCGGGTCCTGCACCCGATGCGCCGCAGCGGTCCCAAGGGCAGCGGGCGCTTCGAGCAGATCTCGTGGGACGAGGCGCTGGAGACGATCGCCTCGACGTTCCGGGCGAAGATCGCCGAGCACGGCCCCGAGACCGTGATGCCGGTCAGCTACCTCGGCAACCAGGGCGTCCTGAACGGTCTGTCGGTCGGCGACGCGTTCTTCCACCGGCTCGGCGCCACCATCACCGAGCGCACCTACTGCGACTCCGGTTCCTGCACCGCGTACGCCGCCACGGTGGGCGCGACGGCGGGCGTCGACCCGGAGAGCTTCGTGCACTCGAAATACATCATCATCTGGGCCTCGAACACGATCTCGACGAACCTGCACCTCTGGCCGGTCATCGCCGAGGCCCAGAAGCGGGGGGCGAAGGTGGTCTGCATCGACCCGATGCGCCACCGCACCGCGCAGCGCGCCGACTGGTACATCCCGATCCGGCCCGGCACCGACGGCGCCCTCGCGCTGGCGATGATGCACGTGATCATCGGCGAGGGCCTGCACGACGAGGACTACGTCCGCGACCACACCCTCGGCTTCGACGAGCTCGCCGAGCGCGTCACGCAGTACACCCCGGAGTGGGCGTCGGAGGAGACCGGCATCCCCGCCGAGGACATCCGCACCCTCGCCCGGGAGTACGCCACCACCGACCCGGCGATGATCCGGATCGGGGTCGCGATCGAGCGGCACGCGGGCGGCGGGCAGACCGTGCGCTCGATCGCCTGCCTGCCCGCGCTGGTCGGCGCGTGGCGGCACGTCGGCGGCGGTCTGCTGCAGCTCCCGCTCTGGGCGCACCCGGTGAACTGGCCGGCGTTCATCCACCCGGAGATGGCCACGCCCGGCACCCGGGTGGTGAACCAGTTCCTCCTTGGACAGGCGCTCACCGGGGAGCTGGCGCTCGACCCGCCGATCTCGGCGCTCATGGTCTACAACTCGAACCCGATGGTCGTGTCCCCCGAGCAGGAGAAGATCGCGCGCGGCCTCGGGCGCGAGGACCTGTTCACCGTGGTCAGCGACCACTTCCTCACCGACACCGCTCGCTACGCCGACATCGTGCTGCCCGCCACCACCGCCCTCGAGCAGCACGACATCATGTTCAGCTGGGGGCACTTCTACGTCACCATCAACATCCCGGCCGTCGAGCCGGAGGGTGAGGCCGTCGCCAACACCGAGCTGTTCCGACGGCTCGCCGCGGCGATGGGCTTCGACGACGAGTACTTCCGCCTGTCCGACGAGCAGCTGCTCGAGCAGGCCTACGACTGGTCGGCCCCGGCGATGGAGGGCATCACGCTCGCCTCGCTGCGCGAGACCGGGTGGGCCCGGCTGAACCTTCCCTCGCCCGACGAGTACCGGCCGCACGCGGACGGGAACTTCCCGACGCCGTCGGGGAGGACCGAGTTCCGCAGCTCCGCCCTCGAGGCGGCAGGCAACTTCGTCGTCCCGCTGTTCCGGCAGCTCTACGACGAGTTCCAGCCCGGCGGCACCGTCGACCCGCTCCCCCACTACGTCGCCCCGCGCGAGCGCAGCGAGGTCTACCCGCTGAACCTGCTCTCGCCGAAGTCGCACGCCTTCATCAACTCCAGCGCGGGCGACCAGGCGATGCAGAAGCGGGTCCAGGGCGAGCAGACGGTCACGATCCACCCTGCCGACGCCGAGGCCCGCGGGATCGACGAGGGGAACTACGTCGCGGTGTCGAACGACCGCGGCCGCTTCGTCGCGCTGGCCCACATCTCGGCGGACGTCGCCCCGGGCGTGGTGGTGTGTCCTATGGGATCGTGGGCGAAGAACGCGAAGGAGGGCACCACCGTGAGCGCGGTCAACCCGTTCGTCTTCGCCGACCTGGGGAACGCCCCGACGTTCTCCGACACCCGGGTCGAGGTCGGCCGCGTCTAGGCCTGCCCATGAACACCGCCACCGTCGCCGACGCCCACCTCCGGACCCCACGGGTCCACCCGCCGGACACCTCGGTGGGTGCGGCGCGGGCGTTCTTCACCGACGGTCACGTGCACGCGCTGCTGCTGGTCAGTGACGGCGTGCTCGTGGCCGTCGTCGAGCGCGACGACCTCGTCGGGGCACCCGACGGCGCCCGGGCCCGGTCGGTGGGCGCCCTGGCGGGACGGGTCGCCGGGCCCGGCGACGAGCTCGAGGCGACCCGGCAGGCGATGGCGGCCCGTCAGCAGCGCCGGCTCGCCGTCGTCGACCCGGACGGCCGGTTGCTCGGACTGCTCTGCCTCAAGCGCCACGGCGGCGGGTTCTGCTCGGCCGCGGACGTGGCCGCCCGCGAGGCGGACCGGCGCGCGGCCGGCTGACCGCGCGCCGGTTCCCTCAGCTCCCGGTCTGACTCGCCCGGACCTGCTCGGTCGCGGGCACCGCCGCCCCGAGGGGGGCGTGGGAGGGCTGGTCCGCGGCGGCGTCCGGTGTCCGGCTCCCGGACTCGTGCGACAGCTCGCGCATCTCGCTGCGGAGCACGCGCGCCGACTGCCCGACCGAGCGGGCGAGGTCGGGGAGCTTCTTCGCGCCGAACAGCAGCAGCAGGACCCCGACGATGATCAGCCAGTGGACGGGGCTCAGGGCGCCGGTCACTCGAAGGGCCCGTTGAGGAGCGCTCCGCCGACGGGACCCTCGACGAAGCGGGGGTCGGGCTGCGGGTACTGGGTGTCGGTGCCGTCGGCGTCCTCGGGACGGCCGTTGCCCGTGGCGTGGTTGTTCGCGTCCATGATCGACGAGGCGGCGTTGCCGAGGGTGGCGAGCACCGCGGTCGGGCCCTGGGTCGGGCTCTGCGTGCTGGGGTAGCCGGTGGTCGCGTCGGAGCCCGCGGCGTCGGTGGACTGGTCGGTGGTCGCGGCCTGGGCCATGCCTGCGCCGGCGAGCGGCAGGACGGCCCCGGCGATGCCGACAGCGGCGGCCAGGGTGCGGGCGGTGCGAGTGGTCATCGGGGAGTTCCTCTCGGGGTGGGGAGCGGGTGGGTCGACGTCACATGTTCTTCGAGCCGGCCTTGATGGCCTCGCGGATGCGGTTGTAGGTGCCGCACCGGCAGATGTTGCGCAGTTCCTCGATCGCGTCGTCGTCGACGTCGCGCCCCTCGGCCTGGCACTGCCGGACCTTCGCGACGGCGGCCATGATCTGGCCGGGCTGGCAGTAGCCGCACTGGGCGACGTCGTTGTCGATCCACGCGTCCTGCATCGGGTGCAGGCCGCCGCCCGGGGCGGTGTCGGCGAGGCCTTCGATGGTGGTGACCTCGTCGGTGGGCTGGATGTCCTTGACCTGCACCGAGCAGGGGTTGAACGCCTTGCCGTTGATGTGGCTCGTGCACGCCTTGCAGACGTTGATGCCGCAGCCGTACTTGGGGCCGGTGACCTTGAGCAGGTCGCGGATCACCCACAGGAGGCGTACGTCGTCCTCGACGTCGACGCTGACCTGCTCGCCGTTGAGCTTGAAGGTGTGCGTGGGCATGGGGACTCCCTCAGAAGGTGGTCTGCAGGCCGTTGGTCGGCGACGGCGGGACCGGCGGCGACGTCGGGTACGGCTCGAAGGGCAGCGGGTCCTTGTGGACCAGGGGGAAGTAGGTGGGGACCTTCCCGGTCGCCTTCGCGTAGGCGCAGGCGATCGCGGCGCAGGTGGCGGCGACACCGAACTCCCCGGCCCCGCCCGGCTCGGGCGCGTCGGAGTCCATGATGACGATGTTCATCTCCGGCGGGGTGTTCCACTGCCGGGTGTAGAAGTAGTTGTCCCAGCTGGCCTCGATGAAATGACCGTCGGTGAGGTGCAGGCTCGAGGTCAGGGTCATCGCGAGGGCGTCGTTGATCCCGCCCATCATCTGGGCCTCGAGACCCCGGGGGTTGATCACGAGTCCGGCATCGACGACGTAGGTCACCTTGGTCACGCGGGGTCCGGTCCGGGCCGATCGGATCTTCCGGTTGACGGTCTCGGGCCGGCAGTCGAGCTCCACGATGCACGCCGCGGCGCCCTTGTACTCGACGTGCATGCCGATCCCCTGCGCGGTGCCGTCGGCCATCGACTTGCCCCAGTCGGCCTCCTGCGCGACCCGGTCCAGCACGGCCTTGTAGCGCGCCTGCTTCGCGAACTCCGACCGGAAGACGTAGGGATCCTTGCCGAGCTTGGCGGCGATCCGGTCGACCATCAGCTCGCGGGCGGTGGCGACGTCCGGCGAGTAGATGTTGCGCATCGAGCAGGTGTTGAACCCCATGTCGACCTCGTTGAGGAACCGGGTCGAGGCGCCGAAGTTGTACGGGGTGAACTGGGTGGTCTCGAAGATGGACTCCGAGACGGTCAGGTTCCCCAACGGGGCCTTGTTGGCCGCGGCCGAGATGGCTTCGGAGAGGCCCGGGTTCACCTCGGTGGCGACGCTGGTGTGCCGGATCTCGAAGCTGGTGACCGCGTCCGCGGTGACGTTGGCGCGGATGCGGCAGGTCGCCATCGGGTGAGTGCGGCCCTGACGCGAGTCGTCGGAACGCGTCCACATCAGCTTCACCGGCTTGCCCATCGCCTTCGAGATGAGCGCGGCCTCCTCCGCGGCGTCGAAGAAGAGCTTGCGCCCGAAGGACCCGCCGCCCTCCATCACGTGGAAGGTCACCGAGTTCTGCGGGATGCCCAGCTTCTTGGCGATCTCGGCCTGGGCGGCGATGGGGCTCTTCGACGGCCCCCAGATCGTCGCGCTGTTCGCCTTGACGTCGGCGATCGCGCAGTTGGTCTCCAGTGACGCGTTGCTGCGGAAGTAGAAGACGAAGTCGCCCTCGAGCGAGCCGGGGCCCTTCGGGGCGACCAGGGGCAGCTCGGCGGCCCGGAGCTTCTTGAGCACCGAGGCGTCGTCCGCCCCGTGCTCGGTCCCGTTCGCCCAGGTGACCTTCAGTGCGTTCACCGCGTCGATGCACTGCCCGAAGGTGTTCCCCCGGACCGCGACCCCGCCCTCGACCTTCACCACATCCGTGATCCCGGGCATCGTGCGGACCTGGTCGAGGTTCTGGACGCTGCGCGGGTAGCCGTTGAGGTCGGGCGCCCGGCACATCACCGTCGGCAGCGCGTCGGGCAGCTGCAGGTCAGTGGTGAACTTCTTCTTGCCGGTCACCATCTCGCGCGCGTCGGACTTGGTCCGGGGCTTGCCGATGACCGTGAACTTCTCGCGGTCCTTGAGCGCGACCTGCACGGCCTGGGTGACCGGTGCCGCCGCCTTCGCGGTGAGCTCACCGAACGACAGGGCCTTCCCGGCCGTGTCGGTGATCGAGCCGGCCCGGCTCGTCAGGACCGCCTTGTCCTGCCCCATCTCGGCGGCCGCGGCGTCGAGGAGCCGGCCCGCGGCGATGGCGGCCGCCACCCGGATCGGGGTGAAGGTGCTGAACGTGGTGGTCGATCCCCCGGTCAGCTGGTTGAAGACCAGCTCCGGCCGGGCGTCGGCCAGGGTCACCACCACCTGGTCCGGGTCCAGGTTCATCTCCTCGGCGATGATCATCTGGGTGGAGGTGATGATGCCCTGCCCGTTGTCCGAGCGCGGGAGCGCGAACGAGACCGTGTTGTCCCGGTTGACCTTGACCCGGATCAGGTTCGCCGTGGGCCGCGCCGCGTCCCGGATGGCGTCCGAGAGGTCGTAGATCTCGGGGGTCTGCGGCGTGGACGGCACCGCGAGCGCGGACGCCTTGGGCGTCGACCCGAAGAGCGACTCGCGCCCCAGCTCGGCCGCGGCGATCACCGTCGACCCGGCGACGACGTAGCCCAGGAAGCGGCGGCGGCTGAGGTCCGAGCCCAGGACCGTCTGCTTGGCGGGCCGCTCGGGTCGTGACCGCGAGCGCGTGGTGGCGCGGTGGCTTGGCATCGTCGTCGAACCCTCCCCGACAACCGCGCCGCCGACGGCCGTGGGCCGACGGTGCGAGGTGAAGACTGTGTTGGCGCCCACAACGAGCCCGACACACCACTGATACGCACAGCTTCGACGGGCAGCCGTAGACATTCGAGCGCACATCACGACCGGATCACGGTTGCGGTCGTCCGGACTGCCCGGGGTCGGCGCAGGTCAGCACCCCTTCCGGGTCGTCCGATCCCGAACAACTCGATCACCGGAATTCCAGCCCGACGCGCCGGGTATCATCACCCGCTTGAGTGAACGAAAATCGGTGAACGACGGTTTGTCGGACCGACCGCGCCGCGAGTCGCGGAACGGCCGTCAGAGCACCGTCAGCAGCCACGTCGCGAGCCACCACAGGGCGAGCCCACCGAACAGGGCGACCGGCAGGTTGGTGGTCCGCCGCCAGAGCGCCCAGGCGACGAGCCCGGCGAGCAGCGAGGGCACGGACTCGGTCCACGACATCTCGCCGCGTGGGGCGAGCAGGGCGGGCAGGGTGATCGCGGCCAGCACGGCAGGCCCGACGTGGGGCAGGAGGCGCGCCAGTCGCGCGGGCGGATCGGTGGTCGCCCGCACGAGGAACACCGCGCGCATCGCATAGGTGCCGAGGCCGATGACGGCGAGGATCAGGAGCTCACGCATCGCGGGCTCCGACCAGAGCGCCGGCCGTGACACCCGAGGCGGCGCCGAGGAGCAGCCCGAGACCGAGCGGCAGTCCCGAGGCGACGACCGCCACCGCTCCGCCGGTCGCGGCGGCGGCGTACGCGGCCCGGTCGGTGAGCATCGGCAGGAGCAGGAGCAGGAACGTCAGCGGCGCGGCGAGCTGCAGCGGCAGCGACGCCGGGAGCACACCGGCCAGCATCGCCCCGGCTCCGGTGAGGGCCATCCAGCCGGCCCACACGGTGAGCCCGACGGTGAGGTAGTACGTGAGGCGGTCGCGGGCGTCGCCGCCGTGGTCGGGGCGCGCGAAGCGGCCGACGGCCAGGGCGTAGACGGGGTCGGCGAGCAGGTACGCGCCGAGCCATCGCCACCGGGTCGGCCACCCGCCGGCGTGGGGCGCCAGCGAGGCGCTGTAGAGCAACAGGCGGGCGTTGACGACGAGCGCCCCCAGGATGACGACCATCGTGTTCGCCCCGGCGTCGAGCAGTTGGACCGACACCAGCTGGGCGGCCCCGCCGAACATCAACGGCGAGCTGGCCCAGGCGGTCAGCGGGTCCACACCGGTGCGCCCCAGCGTCGCTCCCAGGGTGACCCCGAACGGGACGTAGGCCAGCACGACCGCGGCCGCATCGCGGCCGCCGTGACGGACCATCGGCGGGATGAGTGCGTCCGCGCGGCTCGCGGTGCTCATGCCGCCACCTGCCAGGTCGCCCAGGACGAGCGGGACTCGGCGTACTCGGCGGCGACGAAGGTCTCGCTGGACCACCATTCCCGGGCCCGTTCCTCGCCGAGGGCCGCGATCAGCCCCGTGATCTGAGTGGCCTGGGCCCGCAGGGCGACCATCTTCCGGTCGAGCCGGGCGTCGTCCAGGCTCAGCTCGACGGCCAGGGCCGACCGCGGAGTGCGCAACGGGAGCTCGTCGGTGAGGAACACCGGGAAGGTGTGCCGCGTGGGTTCCCACCAGCCGGCGAACTCCGCTGTCGTCGTCGCGTAGAGCAACCGGGCCCGGGGCGCGGCCGTCGCGCGGGCGGCGGTGGCCCAGCGCGAGACGGTCTGGTGGTCCTCGTGGCCGGTGAAACCGTCGGGGCCGAAGGTCACGATGGTGTCCGGGGCGACGTCGGAGACGATCCGCGCGAGGCGGCGCACGACGCCGTCCGGGGGCTGTTCGGCGCAGGTGCCGTCGGTGATGCCGAGGATGTGGTGCTCGGACACCCCGAGAGCCGCGAGCGAGGCCGCGACCTCGTGGCCCCGGACCGCGGCGAGCCGCTCGGGGGGCCAGTGCCGCGGGTCGTCGGTGCCGTGCTCGCCGAGCGTGGCGGTCACGCACACGACGCGGTTGCCGGCGTCCCGGGCGGCCGCCATGAGGCCCGCCGACAGGAACGCCTCGTCGTCCGGGTGCGCCCAGATACCGAGGACGGTCCCGAGCTCGGCGGCCTCGGTGACGACGCGGGCGTCGTTCCTGGGGCGGGGGCGGATGGGGGTGGGTCGGGTGTCGGACATGGGACCGGCTCCTCGTGGACCGTGGCGCCCTCTCCGTGGAACGCCGACGGGTCGAACGCTAGGAACGCCCCGTTCCCGCCCCGTTCCCGTTCCGCATTCATCGGCGGCGGTTCGCCGAAACGCCGAACGCCCGCACCGAACGCCGCCACGTCTCGTCACGAACCGGCCACGGCGAGAGACGACATCCCCCGAGGCGTTCGTCGTTCGCCGCGTTCCCGTTCACCGTGGCATTTCCGGAACGGTGGGCGAACGGGCCATTCCTAGCCTCGTTCCCGTCGCCGCCCGCGTCGGGCGGCCACCCGATCGAGGGAGTCGCCGTGGAACCGCTGATCCGCCCCTTACGTCGCCACGAGACCGATCTGCTCGACGATTTCGTCGGACGACTCTCGCCGCACAGCCGATATCTGCGTTTCCACAGCCCGATCCCGTCGCTGCCCTCCGTGGTGCGCCGGGCTCTGCTCGACGTCGACGAGCAGGACCGCATCGCCCTGGTGGCCGAGGCCGACGACGGCACCGCGATCGGCGTCGCCCACATGATCCGAACTCCCCGCTCCCGCGAGGGGTCCGTGAGCAGCAGCGAGGCCGAGATCGCCGTCGCCGTGGCCGACGAACGGCAGCGCCGGGGCGTGGGTCGCGCCCTCGTCGCCGCGCTCACCGGACGGGCGCGGGCGGTGGGGATCGACCGGCTGGTCGCTCGCGTCCTCCCCGGGAACACGGCCGCCCGCGAGCTGTTCCGAACCGGTTTCGCGGTCTCGCTCGCGCGGCGCGACCGGGACGCGGTGATCCTCACCGCGCTCCTGGACGGCGCCTACCAGATCACCGCCGACGATGTCCTGGACGATCTCGTCGCGTGATCCGCCGACCTCGCCGACAGATCTGCAATCGTTGCTCCATCTGCGGGATCGGCGCATCGCACAGAGCCTGATCGGCTCCGCCGGCAGGACTTCCCCATATCGCGATCCGAGTCGCCGGACCCTCACGAACAGTTCCGATTCCGTCGCGGTGGGCGACATCGGGGGAATGTCGGCCGACCTCTTTGTCGTCACTCTCGCGCCGAGTACGGTTCGAGTCCGGAGGTCGGCATGTTCACCATCTGTCTCCTGGGCGAGCAGGTGATGAGCGATGCGACAGGCACGCTGCGGACGCGGTCGTCGCGGACCGTCTCCCTGGTGGCTTTTCTCGCGGTCCACGCCCAGGCCCCCCAGACGCGGCAGCGGATCGCCGCCCTGTTCTGGCCGGACTCGGCCGACGAGCAGGCGCTGACCAACCTCCGGCGCGAGCTGCACCATCTGCGCGGCGTGCTGGGCGACGAGCCCTCCCTGGTCGTCACGCCGAGGGATCTGTGCTGGCAGGACACCTCGTCGTGCCGGGTCGACGTCCGGGTCTTCGAGCGCGAGCACGACGCCGCGCTGGCGGCCGCGACCGCCCACGACGACGACGGCGTCCTCGCCCACGCCGCCGCGGCCGCGGACGCCTACCGGGGAGAGCTCCTGCCCGGTGGCTACGACGACTGGGTGCTCGAGGCCCGATCCGAGCTCGAAGGTCGGTGCGTGGACCTGCTCGATCTGCTCGCCGGGACGCGGGCGCGGACGGGCGATCTCGCAGGCGCCGTCGCCGACGGTCGACGCCGGACCCAGCTGCGACCGCTCGACGAGGCCGGATACCGCCGGCTGATGGACTGGCAGGGCGACCTCGGCGACCGCGCAGGCGCCGTGAGCACCTTCCACCGCTGCGCCTCCGTCCTCGAGCGCGAGCTCGGTGTCGAACCGGACCCGACGACGCGTGCCTCCTTGGACCGGCTGCTGGCCCGCGTCGGCCCGGCCGAGACGCCGAGCCCGGGCGAGCCGCCCGCGCCGGGCCGGTCGGGGCTCGCGGCCGCCCGGCTGGTCGGGCGCAGCACCGAGCTGGGTCTCCTCCGGGACGTCTGGGCGGACGCGTCGGCGGGCCGCCCGAGACTGGCGCTCGTCCGGGGCGATGCCGGCGTCGGGAAGACCCGCCTCGTGGGCGAGGTGGCCGAGCTCGCCCGGGCGCAGGGCGCGGTGGTCGCCACGGCCCAGTGCTTCGGGACCTCCGGTCGGCTCGCGCTCGCTCCCGTCGCGGACTGGCTCCGGACCCCCGCCGTGCAGTCGACGATGTCCACGCTGGAGCAGGTCTGGCGCGTCGAGGTGGACCGCCTGGTCCCTACCGGGAGGAGCCGGGCCGAGCCGGTCGGCGTTCGCGCGATGGCCGAGGCCTGGCAACGCCACCGGTTCTTCGAGGGGCTGGCGCGTGCCCTGATCGGCACCGGACGGCCCACCCTGCTCGTCCTGGACAACCTGCAATGGTGCGACCAGGAGACGAGGGCGTTCCTCGCCTTCTACCTGGGCCTGGGTCCCGATACCCCGGTGATGGTCGCCGCGACGGTGCGCGCCGAGGGCCTCGACCACGAGCCCGGGCTCGAGGAGTGGACCGCCCGGATGCGGGGCACGACGATGCTGAGCGAGGTCACGGTCGGTCCGTTGGACGGTCCCGACACGGCTCGCCTGGCCGAGGCGATCTCCGAGCGCCCCCTGACCGTGAGCGACCGGGACCTGCTCCAGGCGACCACCGGCGGGTTCCCGCTCTACGTCATCGAGGCCACGCGCGGGGACGGCGACCGCGCAGGCGGACCGCCTCCGATCGGTGACCTCGGCGCGGTACTGGCCCGCCGGATCGACCAGGTGAGCCCCGAGGCCCGCGACCTGGCCGGGCTGTCCGCGGCCGTGGGTCGGAACTTCACTCTCGACCTGCTCACCGAGGCCACCGATCTCGACGCCGACAGCGTGGTGCGGGCCGTCGACGAGCTGTGGCGGGCACGGATCATCCACGAGATCGACGACGGCTACGACTTCTCCCACGACCTGCTGCGCGACACCGCGTACGCCCGCGTGAGCCCGCCGAAGCGTTGGCTGCTGCACCGCCGCGTCGCCCAGGCGCTCGAGCTGCTGCACGCCGACGACCCGGACGCGGTCTCCGCCCAGCTCGCCGAGCAGTACGCCCACGGTGGCCGCGCCGCGCGGGCCGTCGAGTACTACGGGCGCGCGGCCGCCGTCGCCGCGGACCGCTTCGCCCACGCGGAGGCCATCCGGCTGCACAAGGAGGTCCTCGCGATCCTGGCGACCTGGCCGGAGAGCCGGGACCGGAGCACCCGTGAGCTGGCCACCCTGGAGGCGATGTCGGCTCCACTGAACGCCCGGTACGGCTATTCGTCCCCCGAGCTCCGGGAGGTCCTGGAGCACACCGTCGAGGTCTCCGAGACCCTCGACCGCCGGGACTCCATGGTGACCGGTCTGGTCGGACTCTGGGGCTCGTGGTTCGTCCGGGGCGACATCGCGGCCGGCCACCGGATCGCGAGCCGGGCGCTGGGGCTCGTCCAACCCGGCTCCACGCTGAGCTGGCAGGCCCACTTCGCCGTCGGGGGGTCGACCGTCAGCCTCGGCCGACCCGCCGAGGGCCTGCGACACCTGGAGCTCGGGGCGACGCACGGGGGCGGGCCCCGGCTGAGCATCGGGAGCCGCCCCGACGTGCACGGCCGGGCGTTCGCCGCCCACGCCCACTGGCTGCTCGGTCACGACGACGCGGCGCTGGCCAGCGCCCGGGAGGCCATCGCGCTGGCCCGGACGATCGACGACGCCTACAACGTGGCGCTCGCGCTGGCCTACGGCGCCGTGACCCACCAGATGCGCGGCGACACCGTCGAGCTGGCCGAGACCGTCGACGAGTTGCGCGAGCTCTGCGCCCGGTACTCCTTCGCCTACTACCGCGAATGGGTCCTGGTGCTCAGCGGATGGCAGCGCGGGGACCACGAGGGTCTCGAGCTCGCCCATCGCGGCGTCGCGAACCTCACCGCGGACGGCTCCTTCACCCGCATGCCGTACTGGCTGTCCCTGGTCGCCGACCTGAGCGCGCAGCTCGGCCAGGACGAATCCGCCCGCGCGACCCTCGACGCGGCCCTGGTCAGCGGCCGGTCCCGCGGCGACCTGTGGTGGAGCCCCGAGGTGATGCGGATGCGCGCCGCGTTCGACGACGGGTCGGGCGCGGTGACGCGGCTGCGCTCGGCCGTCGCGCTCGCGGCCTCCCAGGGCAGCGTCGCGCTGCTCCGGCGCTGCGAGCGCGACCTCGCCGAGCGGGGCGTTCCCGCCGCGGCGCCCGGCGTTCGCCCGACCCCCTGAGGCCGGGGTCGGACCGGAACGCTGGGCGAACGGTCCGTTCCTAGCGTCGGCGGTGACGCGCCCCACCTGACCGGGCGCCGATCCGAAGGGGATCTCCCGTGACCACCATTGCCACCGCACCGTACGACGAGCTCGCCGCCACCCTGCGCGGCGACGTCATCACCCCGACCGACCCCGGCTACGACGAGGCCCGGGCCGTCTACAACGGCATGATCGACAAGCGGCCTGCGGTCATCACCCGCTGCCGCGACGCCGCCGACGTCGTGGCCGCCGTGGCCTTCGCGCGTGCCCACGGCCTCGAGATCGCCGTCCGCGGCGGCGGGCACCACGCCGCGGGTCACGGCGTCTGGGACGACGCCCTCGTCGTCGACCTCTCGCTCATGCGCAGCACGACGGTGGACCCCGAGCACCGGACCGTCCGCGTCGATGCCGGGTGCACCTGGGGGGACGTGGACCACGCCACCGTCGCGTTCGGCATGGCCACCCCGTCGGGATTCCTGGCCTCGACCGGCGTCGCCGGGCTGACCCTCGGTGGCGGGATCGGATACCTCTCCCGGCGCTTCGGGCTCACCGTCGACAACCTGATCGCCGCCGACGTCGTGCTCGCCGACGGCACCTTCGTGGTCGCCAACGAGACGTCCCACCCCGAGCTGTTCTGGGCGCTGCGCGGCGGCGGCGGGAACTTCGGCATCGTCACCTCGTTCACCTTCACCTGCCATGACATCGGCGAGCACGGCACCGTGATCGGCGGGCCCGTCTTCTACGATCTGGCCGACGCCCCCGAGGTCATGCGCTGGTACCGCGACCTGGTGCCCTCGCTGCCCGAGGAGATCAGCGGCTGGCTGGGTCTGCTGACGATGCCGCCGGTGGCGCCGTTCCCGGAGGAGCTCTGGGGTCGCAAGGCCTGCGCGATCGTCTGGTGCTACACCGGAGCGCACGACCGCGCGGACGAGATCCTCGCCCCGATCAGGAGCTTCGGCTCACCCCTGCTCGACGGCATCCAGGCGATGCCGTTCACCGCGCTGCAGAGCGCCTTCGATCCGCTCTACCCCGCCGGGCTGCAGTGGTACTGGCGCACCGACTTCTTCCGCGAGATCTCCGACGCCGCCATCGACGTGCACGTCCGCTTCGGCGCGCAACTTCCCACCGGGCACTCCACGATGCACCTCTATCCGATCGACGGTGCCGCCGCCCGGGTGTCCGACTCCGGGACCGCGTTCCCCTACCGCGAGGGCGGCTGGGCCGGGGTCGTGGTCGGTGTGGATCCCGACCCTGCGAACGCCGACGTCATCTCGCGGTGGGCGAGGGACTACGCGGACGCGCTGCACCCCACCGCGGCCGGCGGTGGCTACGTCAACATGATGATGGACGAGGGTCAGGACCGGGTCCGGGCCGCCTACCGCGGGAACTACGACCGGCTCGCCCGGGCCAAGCGGCGCTACGACCCGGACAACGTCTTCCACATCAACCAGAACATCCGGCCCGCGGAGGGCACCGTGACCTGACGCCCTGTGGCACCAGCGCACCGTCGACTGGCTCGACACCGTCCTGGCGCCGTGAGCGTGATCATCCCGGGCCTGCAAGGACCATGATCTCGAGTTGTGCGGCGGAACGCGTCAGATCTGCGGCGATCCGCCGCACAGATCTCGATCATGCGGTCGCGGCGAGGCTCCACTGCCGACGGCCTACCGCTTGCCCGCGCTCCAGGCGTAGGGCAGCTCGGAGCCGTTGAGCACGTGGTCGCCGACCGTCTGCAGCTTGTAGATCAGCGGGTTGTGCACCGAGATCGTCCGGGCGTTGCGCCAGTGGCGGTCCAGACGCAGCTTCTCCGAGGTGATCGACGCCCCGCCCACCTCGAACAACTGCGTGGTGGCGTCGAGCACGGACGGGATCACCAGGGCCTGGGCGTGCGCCACGTCGAGCTCGACCCGGTCGAGCAGGTCGGTGTCCTCGGTGTCGGTGGCGAGGATGTGCTCCAGCTGACCGGCGATCTCCCCGACGAGGGTGCGGGCGGACCAGGCGGTCGACGACAGCCGGCCGATCACCTGCTGCACGAGCGGGTCGTGCCGGGGGAGGTCGGCCGCGGCGTGGGTGAAGGTGCGGGTGCGCTCGCGCACCCAGGCGGCCACGTCGTCGGTCGCGCGCTGGGCGATGCCGGCGAGCACCGAGAGCTGCACGAGCTGGAGGTACGCGGTCCCGTAGGTCCGTCCCGGCGTCCCGTACCCCGGGCCCAGGATCCGGTCGGCGGGCACGGACACCCCGTCGAACTCGGTGGTGCCGCTGGCGGTGAGGCGCTGGCCGAAGCCGTCCCAGTCGTCGTGCTGGGTGACGCCCTCGGCGTCGGCATCCACGAGCACGGCGACCCGCTCGCCGTCCCGGTCGGCGGCGACCACGATGTGGTCGGAGTAGAGGCTGCCGGTGCTGTAGTACTTGGTGCCGGTCAGCCGCAGGTCTCCGTCGGCCGAGCCGTCCGGGGTCACCGTGGTCCGGTAGCGGTCGATGGCTCCGACACCCGGCTCGGTGATGGCGTTGCCGATGAGCACGCCGTCGGCGGCCGCCCGCAGCCAGCGCTCCCGCTCCGGCCCCGGTTCGGCCAGGAGCTGCTCCTCGACGAACCACCAGTGCACCCGCAGCGCCTGGGGCAGGTTCGACTCCGCGGCCGCCAGGTTGATCAGCTGGCGGAAGAGCTGACGCACCGAGGCGCCGTAGCCGCCGAGCTCGACCGGCACCCGCAGGGCGCCGAAGCGGACCTCGTTGAGGGCCGCGACCGCGTCGTGGGCGAGCGAGCGGTCCTGTTCGCGCTGCACCGCGCCGTCGGCGATCCGCGCGAACACGGGACCGAAGACCGCGTCGAGCTCCTCGTCGGTGTAGGCGGCGCGGATGGCGGGGTCGGTGCTGACCGTCGTGGTCACGGGAGTGTCCTTTTCGCTGGAGGTCGGGCCGGGGGCAGGCGGGCGTCAGCCGGGGGCGACCCACGACGACGGCGCCGCGACCGGGGCCGGCACGAGCGGGCGGAGGTCGAGACGGGGACACGTCGTGGAAACCGCCGGCACGAGGGGCGGGAGGCGGCTCGCGCGTCGCGAGCGGGGGGATCGACGTCAGGGACGACAGAGCGCGGAGGCCACGCGTGCGAGGTCGATGTGCCCCCGCGTGGTCAGCCAAGCAGCGCCGATCATGCGGCGACTGTAACCGGACCGACCGGCGGATCCCAGGCCCGCGGCGTCGGAGGACGCCTGGGTCACAGGCCGCTCGGTCACCGCGCGTTCAGTCGGTGATGCCGTACAGCGAGATCTTGCGGTAGAGCGTCGAACGGGCCAGCCCCAGCGCGGTGGCCGCGGCCACCCGGTTGCCCCGGGACTCACGCAGTGCCCCGACGATCGCGTCGCGCTCGGCCTCGTCGGACGGGCGCAGCGCGACCCGGGGTGAGCTCTGGGCGGACTCGGGCAGGTCACCGACCTCGATCGTCCCGACGGGTCGCCTCCGCAGCGCCATGTCGAGCGCGTCCCGCAGTTCCCGCACGTTGCCCGGCCACCGGTGGCGGGTCAGGGTCCGCAGCGCCTCCGCGGACAGTCGGGCGTCGCGGCGGGGCGCGAGATCGGCGAGCACGTCCGCGACCAGCGACGGCAGGTCCCCCGACCGGTTCCGCAGCGGTGGCAGCGTCACCGAACGCTCGAACCGGCCGACCAGCCCCGCCAGGGCGGGCCCGCACCGCGTGGTGTCCTCGGCGGTCGCCGCGAACCGTGCCCCGGGCTCCCGCAGGACCTCGGCCAACCCGGCGGGGACGTGGTCGCCCCACCGGTCGAGATCACCGAGCACGACCAGCGGCGACGGTCCGGCCCGCCGGACCTGCGCGGCCGGCCCCTCCCCCTCGTCGGCCGGCCCGATCTCGACGACGCGGCTCGCGCCGTGGAGCGCCCGGTCCAGGTCGGCGAGCAGCCGCCTGCGGCCCGAGCCGGCCTCGCCGACCACCAGCAGCGGGGTCCGCGCCCGCAGCGTCTCGGCCGCTGCGGTCCACGCCGACCGCCAGGCCGGGCTGCTGCTCGTGGGTTCGGGCAGCGGGCGGTCGTCGTGGGCCACGCGGGTGAGTGCCGGCCCGTCGGCCTCCTGCAGCACCGTGACCACCGCGACCAGACCGGCGACCGTGCTCCCGGTGGTGACCGCGGTCCCCCGCATGCGGATCCGGACCCCCGACGGCAGGTCCAGGCGGTGGTCGACGTCGGACCCGCGGCCCATGACGAACCGGGCGTGGTCCTGCAATGCGACGAGGTCGGCCGGGTCGAGCAGGGTCTGCGCGGCGGTGTTGGCCAGCACGGTCCGGCGGCCCACCGCGAACACCGCGCGCCGGGCGCGGGCATCGATCCGGCTGTACGCGTCGAACAGGGCCTGCCGACCCTCGTCCCGGTCGTGGAGCAGCGCGTCCTGGATGCCGACGGCGGCCGAGCGGACCAGCGAGTGCAGGATCGGTGAGGAGTGCTCGGCCCGGCAGCTGACGTCGAGGACGCCCTCGATCCGTCCGGTGAAGGGGTCGCGGACCGGCGCACCGGCACACGCGTAGTCGTGCAGCTGCTCGTTGAAGTGCTCCGCGCCGACGACGTGCACCGACCCGCCGGACTCCAGGACGGTGCCGACCCCGTTCGTCCCCACCGCGCCCTCGGCGTAGCCGAACCCCGCGGCGAACCGGCGACCGTCCGCGGCCCGCGCGATCGAGCTCGCGGTGTCGAGGCGGACGAGCAGGCGGGCCTGGTCGTCGGTCAGCACGACGCACACCGGGACGCCAGCGGTCTGCTCCGCCAGGCGCTCGATCACCGGGCGGGCGCACTGCACGAGGCGGGACTCCACGTCCAGGTCCTCGTGGTACCGGTTGACGATCGCACCCGGGTCGACGCCGGAGGCGACGCTGCGACGCCAGGACGCCGCCACGAGCCCGGGGATCCCCGGCAGCTCGACGTCGGGCCGCTCCAGCAGCTCCGCGCGCGCGGAGGCCAGTAGTCGGCGTCGAGCCAGGACGTCACCCATGCACCGCACCTCTCTGTGCACCGCCTCACATCACGTGAGCCACGTCAAGGACACCACGTGTCCGAAGTTCGGACACCTCGGGGTGTGACGCACGGCTCTACGGTCCGGGCGACCGACGTCACCCTCGACCCCGGGAGGACGGCCATGACCGTTGCCGCCACCGCCACCCAGGACCACCGCAGCGGCGCACAGGAGCACGTCGACGTCCTGATCGTCGGAGCCGGTGTGTCCGGAATCGGCGCCGCGCACCGGCTGCGCGAGGAGTTCCCGGACCGCAGCTTCGCGATCCTCGAGTCCCAGGACAACCACGGCGGGACCTGGTGGACCCACCGCTTCCCGGGGATTCGTTCCGACAGCGACCTGTTCACCTACGGCTTCCGGGACAAGCCGTGGAGCGGCCCGTCCATCGCCGAGGGCGGCCAGATCCGCCAGTACCTGCAGGAGATGATCGACGAGGACCACCTCGCCGACCACATCCGCTACCACCACGAGGTGACGGCACTGCACTGGTCGTCCGAGGACGCCCGCTGGACCGCCGAGGTCACCCGCACCGACACCGGCGACCAGGTGCGCGTCACCTCGTCGTTCCTGTGGATGTGCCAGGGCTACTACAACCACGACGAGCCCTACACGCCCGAGTTCCCCAGCCTGGAGCGGTTCGAGGGCACGGTCGTGCACCCGCAGACCTGGCCCGAGGACCTGGAGTACGCCGACAAGCGGGTGCTCGTCATCGGGTCCGGCGCCACCGCGGCCACCGTGGTCCCGGCGGTGGCGAAGACCGCCGCGCACGTGACGATGCTGCAGCGCTCGCCGTCGTACTGGTTCCCGGCGCCGACCGTCCACGACCTGGCCACGATGCTGGAGCCGCTGGACCTGCCCGCCGAGTGGACGCACGAGATCCTGCGCCGGACCTACGTGCAGCAGCTGGACTGGCTGGCGACGACCGGGCGCGACGACCCGGACCAGCTGCACGAGTTCCTGATCGAGACGATCCGGCCGCTGCTGCCCGAGGGCACCGACGTCGAGAAGCACTTCACGCCGGCGTACCGGCCGTGGCAGCAGCGGATCGCGTTCGTCCCGGACGGCGACTTCTTCGAGCGCATGCGCGACGGGAAGGTGTCCGTCGCCACCGACAAGATCGAGGAGTTCACCGAGAAGGGCGTGCAGCTCGCGTCGGGCGAGGTGATCGAGGCCGACATCATCGTCACCGCGACCGGCTTCAACCTCGCGGTCTTCGGCGACGTGCCCTTCACCGTCGACGGCGAGCCCGTCGACTTCTCCCGGCAGGTCACCTGGCACGGCATGATGATCAGCAACGTCCCGAACATGGCCTACGCCTTCGGCTACTTCCGGCACAGCTGGACGCTGCGCATCGACCTGGTCAACGACGTCATCGGGCGGATCTTCACGCAGATGTCCGAGCGGGGCGCCTCGACGGTCGTCCCGGCGCTGCGGTCCGGCGACGAGGACATGCCGCTCCTGCCGTGGAGCAGCCCGGACAACTTCAGCCCCGGCTACGTCATGCGCTCTCAGGACAAGATGTTCAAGCAGGGCGACCGCGAGCCGTGGACCCACATGCACGAGCACGACCACGACCGCGTCGCGCTCCCGCAGGCCGACCTCGACGACGGCCTGCAGTACCGCTGACCGCCCTTCACACGAGAGGACACCACCCGTGCCCCAGATCCCCGTCCGCACCGGCGTCAGCCTGAACTACGAGATCAGCGGCAGCGGCGAGCCGCTGCTGCTGATCATGGGAACGTCCGGCGCGATCGCGCTGTGGGGCGAGATCACGTCCCGCCTCGCCCAGACCCACCAGGTCATCGCCATGGACAACCGCGGCCTCGGCGGCAGCGACCGCGGCGTCGGGCCGATCAGCGTGGCCTCCATGGCCGAGGACGCCTCCGCCCTGCTCGAGGCGCTCGAGATCCCGCGCGCCCACGTGCTCGGGTGGTCGCTGGGCTCCGCGGTCGCGCAGGAGCTCGCGCTCGCCCACCCCGACCAGGTCGCCTCCGCGGTCATGTTCGCCACCTGGGGTCGCTGCGACGGATTCCAGCGCTCGGTGCTCAGCGCGTTCCGGCTGCCGTACGTGCTGCGCGACATGGACTCGGCGCTGGCCGTCTCCGGGCTCGCCTTCTCGCCCCAGCTGCTCGACCACCCGGACTTCGCGGCGATGCTCGAGCCGATGCTGCCCGCGTTCCCGCAGAACGAGGCGCAGATGCAGGTGACCGTCGAGCAGTGGGACGCCGACCTCGCGCACGACTCGATCGACCGGCTCGGCGGGATCACCGCGCCGACCGTGGTCGTCGTCGGGGAGCAGGACCTGCTGACCCCGCAGTGGCAGGCGAAGAAGGTGGCCGACGCGATTCCGGGCGCCCGCTTCGAGCTCGTGACCGGCGCCGGGTCGAGCCACGGCCTCCACATCGAGCGCCCCGACGACTTCACGAAGATCGTCACCGGGTTCCTCGGGGAGCAGTCGATCTAGGTGCGCTTCGCGCTCGTGAGCACTTTCCGGTGCCATAGCCCCGGAAAGTGCTCACGAGGCCGCAGGCCACCTCCGGAACAGTGGCCCCTCCGACGGTGTTTTCCCTGGTGGGAAGACCTCTGAGGAAAGAAGGGCGACCGTGGTCGGAGACCGGGTCGAGATCGTCGTGGACGCCGGTGGGCGCACCCAGAGCTGGGACATCGAGGCGACCCGCGCCGGGCGGCGGGTCGAGATCACACAAGGACGAGGGGTGACCGAGGTCAGCGAGGTGACGCGCGGGGGCAACCCGGTGCGCACCGCCCGGTTCATGTCCTCGCGGGTGCTGGCGCTCGTCGAGCACCCCGCTGCGGACCGTCCCACCGAGGACGAGATCACGCGGCTGCACCCGGCGCGCAGCGCCTGAACGAGACTCGCGATCGACGACCGCGACGGCCACCACAGGGGTGGCCGTCGCGGTCCTCGTCATCCCCGGACCCGGGGCCCGTCCGGCGCCACCCGAACGGCGGTCACGTCGCCTGTAACGCCGAGGGCGTCCCGGACGACATCACGGGCAGATAACGACGAGATCGCGAGAGGACCACCGTGACGATCACCGAAGTGCTGCTCGAGCGGGTGCACGACATCGACGCGTG
>NZ_DASXJS010000002.1:0-8368 GCF_036497245.1 Actinomycetospora sp.
GGCGGAGGAGTCGGCCTGTAAGCCGGATCCTGTCCCCGCGGACCCTTGCGGGTCCGCGGGTGGCGACCATCCATCTCGGCCCGTCGTCGCCGACGGGCTCCAGCGGTCTACCCGCAGGTCTCGGGCGGGCAGCCCTCGAACAACCTGCGCGGCGGGCCGGGAAGGACCCGGTCCGCCTTCTTGACCTTGCTCCGGGTGGGGTTTACCGAGCCGTCCTGGTCACCCAGGACGCTGGTGGTCTCTTACACCACCGTTTCACCCTCACCACCAGCCCGGACCAGAAGCCCGAGCACGGTGGCGGTCTGTTCTCTGTGGCACTGTCCCGCGGGTCACCCCGGGTTGCTGTTGGCAACCACCCTGCCCTGTGGAGTCCGGACTTTCCTCGACGCGCCCTCGTGGGGCCCGACGCGGTCGCCCGGCCGACTCCTCCGCTCCGCTGATCCTAGCCAGTGCCCCCACCCGGCCAGACAGGCGCACCGTCCGGGACCCGGCTAGCGTCCCGAGCCGTGACGGACCCGGGCGCGCTCCAGATCGTCCTGCTCGTTGTGCTCGGCCTGCTCGCGGGCGCCGTCAACGCGATCGCCGGCGGGGGCTCGCTGATCGTGTTCCCGGTGCTGCTCGCGACGGGCCTGCCCCCCTTGCCCGCCAACGTCACCAACTCCGTCGCGCAGTGGCCCGGCTACGCCGGCTCGACGCTGTCCGCCCGCACCGACCTCGGCGGGCAGGGGCGCCGCATCGCGATCACGACGATCCCCGCGGTGCTCGGCTCGGCACTGGGGTGCGCCCTGTTGCTCGTTCTGCCGCAGTCGGTGTTCGACGCGATCGTGCCGGTGCTCGTCCTGCTCGCCAGCCTCACCCTGGGCGCCCAGCCGTGGATCAAGCGCTGGACCTCCCGCGACGGCGAGTCCGAGGCCGGCCGCGAACGCCCCGCCGCGCTGGCGATCGTCACCTTCCTCGCGGCGGTGTACGGCGGGTACTTCGGCGGGGCGCTCGGCGTCGTGCTCATCGCGGTGCTCTCGCTGCTGTGCGCCGACTCCATGCGCCGGCTCAACGCGGTGAAGGTGCTGCTCTCGCTGGTCGTCGCGTCGGTGACGGTGGTGCTGTTCGGGTTCTTCGCGCCGGTCGACTGGTTCGCGGTCCTGCTGCTCGCCCCGTCGACCCTGATCGGCGGGTACCTCGGAATGGCCATTGCGCAGAAGATGCCGGACAACGTGCTGCGCTTCTCCGTCGTCGTCCTCGGCGTCGCGGTCGCGATCTACCTGTTCGTGAAGGGGTGACCGGAACCGCCGCGACCGTCCTCACCGTCGCGCTCCTCGCGGCGGTGCTCGTCGTGGCCGTCGCGCGACCCCGCGGGCTCCCGGAGGCGGCCGCGGCGCTCCCGGCCGCCGCGCTCGTCGGCGTCACCGGGCTACTGACCTGGGACGACGCGCTCGCCGAGATCGTCCGTCTCGGACCGACGGTCGGGTTCCTCGCCGCCGTCCTCGTCCTCGCGCACCTCGCCGACGCCGAGGGCGTGTTCACCTGGGCGGGATCGCTGCTGCGCCGGGGTCGTCCCCGTGATCGACGCCGATCTGCGGACGTCCAGCGTCAGGAACGGGACTTTTCTGACGCTGGCGGGCGGCAGCTCTACACCCGCGTCTTCGGCGTCGCCGCCGCGACGACGGCTGTGCTCAGCCTCGACGCGACGGTCGTGCTGCTCACCCCGGTCGTCGTGCGCACCGCGCGCCGGCTGCGGGTCGCGACCGCGCCCGCCGCCTACGCCTGCGCGCACCTCGCGAACTCGGCGAGCCTCCTGCTGCCGGTCTCCAACCTGACCAACCTGCTCGCCGTCGCCGCCGCGGGACTGTCGTTCCTGCACTTCGCGGGGCTCATGGCGCTGCCCTGGCTCGCCGTGCTCGCCGTCGAGTACGTGGGCCTGCGGTGGCTGTTCCGGCGCGACCTCGACCGTCCGGTGTCGGACGATCCCGCCGGCGGGGCCACCGTCGACGAAACCGCCGACGACGAGACCACCGCCGACGAAGCCACCCACGCCACTCCGTGGTTCGCCCTCGTCGTGCTGGGACTGACCCTCGTCGGGTTCGCGGTCGCCGCGCCGCTGGGCGTGGAGCCGGTCTGGGTGGCGGTGGCCGGGGCGGTCGTGCTCGCCGCGCGGTCGCTGGGGACCGACCGCACCACCCCCACGAACCTCGTCCGGGCCGCGGCGCCGCTGTTCTGCCTGTTCGTCCTGGCGCTCGGGATCGTGGTGGCCGCGGTCGGGGCGCACGGTCTGGGCCGCGTCCTGACCGACGTCGTCACGCCGCTCGGCACCGGTCTGCTCGGCCTGCTCGCGGTCGCCGGGCTCGCGGCGGTCCTGGCGAACGTGGTGAACAACCTGCCCGCGACCCTGCTCCTGCTCGCGGCGTTCGGGCCCGCCCCCGCCACGGCGACCGTGCTGGCGATGCTCATCGGGGTGGGCGTCGGGCCGAACCTCACCTACGTCGGGTCGCTCGCCACCCTGCTGTGGCGGCGCGTGATGGTGGCCGAGGACGTGGCGCCGTCGCTGCGCCGCTTCACCGTCGCGGGCCTCGTCACCACGCCCGCGGCCCTCGTCGCGGGCACCGTCGCGCTGTGGCTCGTGACCTGACCCGCCGTTGCCTAGGCTCCCGGACCATGTCCTCCGACGACACCCGCGACGGTGTCCGTGACCAGGCCCTGGGCATCGCCGCCGGCTGGTCGCCCCCGGACGCCCCGGCGGCGTGGGCGCTGACGGCGGAGCTCTTCCGGGCGATCGCGCAGGAGGACGCGCTGCTCGACCTCGCGGCCGCGATCCCCGCCGACCGCCTGCCCCCGCTGCTGCTCAGCGCCGCGGTGCGCCACCTCGTCGCGCGGGACCGCCCCGCCCCGCTCGCGGGGTACTTCCCGACGCCGGGCTCCGGCCAGCCGCCGCTGGACGCCGGGTTCCGGCCCGCCCTCGTCGCGTTCGCGACCGAGCGGGCCGACGATCTCGCGGCGCTCTGCCGCGAGCACCGGTACCAGATGAACGAGGTCGGGCGCAGCGCCGACGTGCTCGCCGTCCTCGCCGACATCGCCCCCGACCGGCCCCTCGCCCTGGTCGACCTCGGCACCGGCGCGGGCCTCGGCCTGCACCTCGACCGCTACCGCTACCGGTTCGCGACCGGCTCCGGGGAGGTCGTCGTCGGAGACCCGGACTCGGGCGTCGAGCTCGCGTGCGACGTGCGCGGGGACGCTCCGCTGCCCGACGCGGTCCCCCGGATCACGGCGCGGGCCGGCGTCGACGTGGAGCCCCTCGACCTCGACCAGGCCCCGGTCCGGGACTGGCTCACCGCGTGCATCCCGCCCGAGACCGGCGCCGTCGACCGCTTCGCCGCCGCCTCGGCGATCGCCCGCGCCAACCCGGCCCGCCTGGTGCGCGGCGACCTCGTCGACACCGTCGCCGCCGTCTGCGCCGAGATGCCCGACGACGCGCTGCTCGTCCTCGTCGACACCTACGTGCACGTCTTCCTGCCCGACGACGAGCGTGCCCGGTTCCTCGCGCTGCTCCCCCGGCTCGGCCGGGACCTGGAGTGGATCTCGGTCGATCCGCTGGTGCCGCTCGGTCCGGAGAGCCGCGACAGCGTGCAGGGGCTGCCGGTGCCCGAGCGCGCGATCGAGGCGTGCCGGGCGGGCGTCACCGGCGTCGTCGGGCGGCTCTCGGTGCGCGACGGCGCGGTATCGGGCCGGGTGCTGGGCCTGGCCCATCCGGGCGCGGCCTGGCTGGAGTGGCTGACGTGAGCGCGCTCAGGCCAGGTAGCAGGTGTCGTTGACGAGGCGCACGCTGGCGCCGCCGTCGGGCCAGAAGTCGACGACCGAGAGGCACGCCAGGTCGAGGTGCAGCCGGTAGAGCAGCGCCGGGCCTGCGTCGAGCGCGAGCCGCAGGATCGTCTTGATCGGCGTCACGTGGCTGACCAGGACCACCGTCGTCCCGGCGTGCCGGGTCAGCAGCCCGTCGAGCGCGGCGGAGACCCGGGACCCGACGACGTCGAAGCTCTCCCCGCCCGGCGGGGCCACCGCGGTGTCGCCGAGCCACTCCCGGTGCACCTCGGGGTCACGCTCGGCGGCCTCGCGGAAGGTGAGGCCCTCCCAGCCGCCGAAGTCGGTCTCGGTGAAGCCCTCGTCGACCTCGACCTCGACGCCGAGCCCCGCGGCCACCGGACCCGCCGTCGAGCGCGCCCGGTCCAGGGGCGAGCTGACGACGGCCGTCGCCCCCGGGTAGCGCGCCGCGACCGACGCGGCCGCCGCGTCGGCCTGGGCCAACCCGACCTCGGTGAGCCGCGGGTTCCCGCGCCCGGAGTAGCGCCGGTCCACCGAGAGCGGGGACTGCCCGTGGCGCAGGAGCAGCACGCGGGTGGGGATCGCGGCCCCGCGCCCGGTCCAGGCGCCCGCGGCGTCGGACGAGCCGGTCACGCCGCCGTGCCCCGGACCACGATCGCGCCGCAGTTGTCGCACCGGACCACGTCGTCGGGCGCCGCGCCCTGGATGTCGCGCAGCTCGCTGCGGTCCATCTCGAGCCGGCAGGCCCCGCACCGGTTGCCGCTCAGCTCCCCCGCACCGACGGCGCCCTTGGCGCGGATGCGGTCGTAGAGCTCGACGAGGTCGGCCGGCAGCTCGGCCACCAGCCCGGTGCGCTCCTCGCCGCGGCGCGCCTCGATGGTCCCGATGTCCCCGAGCACCCCGTCCCGGCGCTCGACGGCGTCCTCCAGGGTGATCTTCGCCGCGTCGTGGGCCGTGGTCTCGTGCGCCAGATTCGTGCCCGCCGCCTCCTGGCGCTCCATCACCTCGAGCTGGTCGTCCTCGAGCACCGACCGGCGGCGGGCGAGGGACTCCAGCTCGTGCTGCAGCTCCGTCATCTGCTTGGCCGACACCGACCCGGAGTCGAGCATGCCCTGGTCGCGGGCCTCCCGGCTGCGGACCTGCTCGACCTCGCGATCGAGCTTCGCGACGTCACGGTCGAGGTCGGAGAGTGCGGTCTGGGCGACGACGACGGCGTCGGCCGCCGCGCGCAGGTTCCGCTCGGCCTCCTCGACCGCGGTCTGCTCGGGCATCGTCCGGCGGCGGTGCTCGGCGCGCGAGAGCTCGGCGTCGACGGCGGCGAGGTCGAGGAGCCGGCGTTGGGCTGCCGGGTCAGTCTTCATGGCTGGGTCGGCCTTCACTCTGGATCGACCTCATGGCTGGGCGGCTCCTTCGATGACGTCGTGCATGGTCGGCGGCGCGGTGGCCGTCGGGGTGGCCGGTCCCCGGGCCGCACCCTCGGCGGCGCCGAGGGTCCACGGGTCGGTCCGTCGCGTCGAGACCGTCACGGTGGCCTCCGGCAGCGCACGGCGCACGACGGCGGCGGCCTGGGCACACCACGGATGCTCCGAGGCCCAGTGGGCGACGTCGACGAGGGCGGGGGCGTCCGGACGCTGCAGGTGCTCGTCGGCGGGGTGGTGGCGCAGGTCGGCGGTGATGTAGGCGTCGACGCCCGCGTCCCGGGCCAGGCCGAGCATCGAGTCGCCCGCCCCTCCCGACACGGCGACGCGGGAGATGCTCCGCGCGGGGTCACCGGCGCCGCGCACGCCCCACGCCGTGGCGGGCAGTGCGGCGGACACCCGCGCGACGAACGCCGAGAACGGCTCCGGGGCCTCGAGGTGCCCGATGCGCCCGATCCCGACGGTGCCGGTCGTCCCGTCCGGGCCCTCCTCCGGCGCCAGCGGGCGGTCGACGATCACCCCGAGCGCGTCCGCCAGTGCGTCGGACACTCCGGGCGAGGCCGCGTCCGCGTTGGTGTGCGCCGCGAACAGTGCGCAGCCCGACCGGATCAGCCGGTGCACCACGGCGCCCTTCGGCTCGTCGGCGGGCACCCCGTGGACGCCGCGCAACAGCAGCGGGTGGTGGGTGACCAGCAGGTCCACGCCCCCCGCGACGGCGTCCTGGACCACCGCGGGCGTCGGGTCGACCGCGATCAGCACCCGCCCCACCGGCTCGTCCGGGTCCCCGCAGACCAGGCCGACGGCGTCCCACTCCTGCGCGAGCCCGGGCGGATAGGCCGCCTCGAGGGCGGCGACGGCGCTGGCGACGGTTGCTCCCATGGTGGTCGCCATTGTGGTGCACGCCCGCCCCGGGACGGACGGGCGGCCGGGCGGATCCGGGACCATGGGTGACGTGTCGGACCTCGTGCACGTCGTGACCATCTGCTCCGGGAACATCTGCCGCTCCCCCATGGCGGAGAAGATCCTCCGTGCGGCGCTCGCGGAGGCCGGACTCGTCGACCGGGTCGTGGTCACCAGTGCCGGCGTGGGGCCCTGGCACGTCGGCGATCCGATGGACTCCCGCGCCGCCGCGACCCTCGCCCGCCACGGCCACGACACCGACCACGTCGCGCGCCAGATCGACGCCTCGACCGCCGAGGCCGACCTCGTCCTGGCCGCCACCGCCGACCACGTCCGCGACCTGCGCCGTGCGGGCGTCCCCGCCGAGCGCGTCCGGCTGCTGCGCTCGTTCGACCCGGACGCACCTGACGGCGCGGAGGTCCCGGACCCCTACTACGGCGGCCCGGACGGTTTCGACGACGTCCTCACGATGATCGAAGCGGCCACGCCCGGCGTCGTGGACTGGGTGCGGGAGCGGGTGTGAGCGCGTCCGGAGGCGAGGCCGCCCGGGCGGCCGTCGCGCGTCTCACCGGCCGCGACGTGCTCCGGGCGCGCCCGCTGGGCGCGGTCACCCGGTGCACTCTGGACGACGGCACCGAGGTGATCGCCAAGACCGGCGACCCCACCGCCGTCGCGGCCGAGGCCGCCGGCCTGCGCTGGCTGGCCGTCGCCGAGGGCCCCGGTGTGCCCACGTTGTTGGGCGTCGAGGAGTCGTGGCTGGTCAGCGAGGCGGTGGGCGAGGGCTCGGCCGGCGAGGGCTCGGCCGGCGAGGGCTCGGCGGGCACCGACGCCGCCGAGACGTTCGGACGCCGGCTCGCCGCACTGCACGCGACCGGCGCACCCGCGTTCGGCGCACCCCCACCCGGCGGCCCCGCCGACGCCTGGATCGGCGGCGCCCCCATGCGCAACGACCCGGCACCGGCGGGCACCCGCTGGATCGACTGGTACGTGGAGGCCCGGGTCCTGCCCTACGTCCGGCTCGCGGTCGACCGCGGCGGGATGTCGACGTCCCAGGCGGCGCAGATCGAGGACGGGTGCCGCCGGCTCACCGGGGGCGACGTCGACGTCGGGCCCGAGGAGCGGCCCGGGCGCCTGCACGGGGACCTGTGGACCGGCAACGTGCTGTGGGGCTCCGGCGGGGCCTGGGTGATCGACCCGGCGGCGCACGGCGGTCACCGCGAGACCGACCTCGCCATGCTCGCGCTGTTCGGCTGCCCGCGGCTCGACACCGTGCTCGCGGCGTACGACGAGGCCGCGCCGCTCGCCGACGGCCGGCGCGACCGGATCGCGCTCCACCAGCTCTTCCCGCTGCTCGTCCACGCGGCACTCTTCGGCGGGGGCTACGGGAGCTCCGCCTGCGAGCGGATGTCGTCGCTCTAGCGACGAACAGCGCTCACATGCGCTCCGCGCATACTGTCGGCGTGCGTTTCCTGTTCCGGCCCGGGTGGATCGCCCTGACGCTGGTGGTCGCGGGCTTCGCGTTCGGGTGCTACTACGTGCTCGCCCCCTGGCAGTTCCACCGCAGCGCGGAGCGCGACGGCGACAACGCCGCGCTCGTCCGCGCCGTCTCCACCGCCCCCGTGCCGCGCAGCACGCTCGTGGCGCCGGGCACCGAGCCGGGGTCGGCGGCCGCCTGGCGCCAGGTGATCGTGACCGGCACCTACGAGCCGACCGGCGAGGTCCTCGCCCGCCTGCGCTCGGTCGACGGGAGCGCCGCCAGCGAGGTGCTCACCCCGCTGCGCACCACCGACGGGCAGACCCTGCTCGTCGACCGCGGCTACGTCCGCCCGCAGAACGGCGAGACGCTCCCGCCCATCGCGCCCGCCCCGGGCGGGGTGGTCACGCTCGCCGGCTACCAGCTCCCCGACGAGTCGCCGAGCGACCGCGCCCCCATCACCCAGGGCGGGTACCGGCAGGTCTACGCCGTGAACGCCGCCGGGATCGGCCGGCTGGTCGACCTCCCGGTAGCGCCCGGCTACGTCCAGCTCCTCCCCGCCCAGCCCGGCGTCGTCACGGCCGTCCCGTTGCCCCCGCCGGACCCGAACTCCTCGTACTCCTACGCCTGGCAATGGCTGATCTTCGGGATCATGGCGATCGGCGGCTGGTTCTACTTCGTGCGCCTGGAGTACCGCACCCGCCTGGGCGAGGTCACCGGGGCAGCGGCGCACGACGGCGAGGCCGGTCCGGCTCCCGACGACGGG
>NZ_DASXJS010000003.1:0-27521 GCF_036497245.1 Actinomycetospora sp.
CGACACCCCGCACCGCTCCGCGAGCTCCCGCTCCCCGGGCAGCAGCGCGCCGGGGCCGAGCTCGCGGCACAGCCGTTCCACCTCGGTCTCGACGTGCGCGGTCCGGGTCGTCCACACGATCGTGGTGATACCACGCACTGCCGGTACCCCGGGTACCGCAAGCGGTTGCGGGTGGTCAGATCGTCGCCCGCCCTATCAGGGGACGACGACGAGCTTCCCGCCCGCGTGCCCCTCCTCCATCAGGCGGTGCGCCTCGGCGATCTCGTCGAGCCGGAAGACCCGGCCGGTCGGCACCGTGGCGCGCCCGGCGGCGACGTCGTCGAGGAAGCCCTGCAGCACGTCCCGGGGCAGGTCCGAGGCGTCGCCGCCGTACCCGGCGAGCCGGACCCCGCGCGGGAGGTAGTCGATCACGGAGAACTCCGGCACCGTCCAGACGTTCGAGAGCATCCCCGAGACGCAGGCGACGCCGTGGACGCGGACGGCGGCGAGGGTGTCGGGCAGCGTCGGGGTGCCGACGAGCTCGAGCGCGCGGTCGACGCCCACTGGCACGATCGCCCGGACCCGATCCGCCACCGCCCCGTCGTCGAGGACCACGTGGTCGACCCCGACGCCGGTGAGCAGGTCGGAACGGGCGAGGTCGCGGGTCGTCGCGAGCACCGTCATGCCGCGCTGCTTCGCGAGCACGGCGGTCGCCAGCCCGATCGACGACGTCCCGCCCCGGATCAGCAGCGACTCCCCCGGCTGCGCGTCCAGCCCGACGGTCAGCGAGCCGTACGCGGTCTGCAGCATCTCCGGGATCGCGCCGAGCACCGCGTCGTCGAGGTCGGTCTGCACCTCGAGGACCTGGGAGACCGGCACGGAGGTGTACTCGGCATACCCGCCGTCGAACTGACGGCCCATCCCGCCCATCATCGCGACGACGCGCGCGCCCTCGGCGAACTCGCCGCCCGGGCAGGCCGCGACGTACCCGGTCGCCTCGATACCGGGCACCCGCGGGAACGTCACGCCCTCGGCGAGACCGAGGCGGGTGTGCAGCTCCGAGCGGTTGAGCCCGGACGCGGTGACGCGGATCAGCACGCGACCCGGGCCCGGGGTCGGCACGGGGATCTCGCGGACCTGGAGCGCCTCGGGCGGCCCGGGCGCGTCCAGGACGACGGCACGCATCGAGTGCGGAATGCTCATGGGCGGTCCAACCCACGTCGCCGGAAGATGATTCCATGGAATCGATATGAGCCTGAGTGACCTGTTCGACGACCTCGTCCGCGTCGAGATCGTGCTGTGGGACGCCGTCGACCGCCGGGTCCGTGCCGACGTCGGCCTCCCGCTCGGCCGCGTGGAGGCGCTCCGGGTCGTCGCGACGACGTCCCCGTGCCGCGTGCAGGAGGTGGCGGTGACCCTCCGGATCACGGTGGGGGCGGCGAGCAAGCTGACCGACCGGCTCGTCGCGGGTGGCCTGGTGCAGCGCCAGGCCCACCCGAGCGACCGGCGCTCGTCCCTGCTGCGGCCCACCGACGCGGGAGAGCGCGCGCACGCGGCGGCGACGACGGCGATCGAGGACGAGCTGGGCCGGCTCCTCGGTGACGACGACGTCGCCGCGCTCGGGACCGCCCTCGCCGGCCTGCGCGACCGCCTCGCGCAGCGCTGAGGTCGCGGGGACTCAGCCCAGGTCCGGCCAGATCCGCTGGAGCATGTGCCAGTCCTGCGGGTGCTCGGCGATGTCACCGGCGAACGCGTCGGCCATCGCCTGCGTCGCGGCGGGCACGCCGTCGCGGGGCGCGACCGGCACCGGGGGGTGGATCCGGAATCCCCAGCCCTCGTCGGCCCCCGAGCCGGTGAACCAGCAGCCCAGCGGCAGCAGCGCCGCCCCGGTCGCGGCGGCCAGCGAGGCCGGCCCGGGGGGCATCGCGGCGCGGTGGCCGAAGAAGTCGACGCCGACGCCGCGGTGCGAGAGGTCGCGGTCGGCCACCAGGCACACGATCCGCCCGGCGCGCAGCGCCCGGAGCAGCGCGCGCACCGGGGCCTCGCCGCCGGTCATCGGGAGGATCTCGAACCCGAGCGACTCGCGGTAGTCGACGAACCGCTGGAACAGGGCCTCGGGCCGCAGCCGCTCGGCCACCGTCGCGAACCCGCCGTAGCGCTGCACCGCCCAGGCACCGACCACGTCCCAGTTCCCGGAGTGCGTCAGCGCGACGACGGCGCCGCGCCCCCGCGCGAGTGCCGCGTCGAGGTGCTCCCGTCCGTGGACGGCCGGGTCGACGCGCCCGGCCAGCTCCTTGAGGTCCGTCGACGGCAGCCGGAACGCCTCGCGCCAGTAGCGGGCGTAGGAGCGGACGCCTGCCCGGGTGAGTTCGTCGAGCGCGTGCGCGTCCAGGTCCGGCCGGACCCGCGCGTAGTGCGCCCGCAGCCGCGCGACCCCCGGGCCGCCACGCCGGGCGGCCAGGTCGGCCCCGGCGTCGAACGCCGTCCGGGCGACGGGCTCCGGCAGCTCGCGGACCAGGCGCCAGCCCGCGGCGTAGCCGAGGTCCGCGACCCGCCCGGCCACGTCGGCGCGGGTCACCGGTCGACGTCCCGCGGCTCTCCGGCAGGCAGTTCGGGCGTCGGCCGGTCGGGCCCGCCGGTGCGACCGGTGGCCGCGCCGTACTGCTCGCGGGCACTTGTCCAGACCGTGGCGATCCGCTGCCCGACGGTCACCAGCGAGCCGACGGCCAGCAGCCACAGCGCCACGTCGACCGCCCACCAGAGGCCGAGGCCGGTGAGTCCGATCCCGGCGAGCCCGAGGATGAGCCGCTCGGCCCGCTCCACGATCCCGCCGTCGCCCCGCAGGCCCGCGGCCTCGGCCCGCGCCTTGACGTAGGAGATGAGCTGGCCGCTGACCAGGCAGATCAGGGCCAGCGCCGCGACGACCCACCGGTCGTTCGCCGCCGCCCACCAGGTGATGCCCGCGAAGACGGCGCCGTCGACGAGGCGGTCCCCGACCGAGTCGAGCACCCCGCCGAACGGGCTCACCACCCCCCGGGCGCGGGCCATCGCCCCGTCGAGGACGTCGAGCATCGCGAAGCCCCAGACGATCAGCGCCGCGGCGAACAGGTGCCCCGTCGGGATGAGCCAGATCGCGAATCCCGTCGCGCCCACGGTGCCGAGCACCGTGACGACGTCGGGGTGGAGGCCCCGGCGTACGAGCCACTGCCCGGCGGGTCGCGCGCCGCGGTTGATCGCGGCGCGGCCCCAGTCGTTGATCACTGGCTGTGTCCACCCCCCGTCGCTCCGATCGCCCCTGCCCCATCCCCCGTCGCTCCGCTCGCCCCTGCCCCATCCCCCGTCGCTCCGCTCGCCCCTGTCCAGACCTCGGCGAGGCGCTGCCGGGTCTCGGCGAGCAGCGCGGGGATGACCTTCGTCTGGCCGATGACCGTGATGAAGTTGGCGTCGCCGCCCCAGCGTGGGACCACGTGCTGGTGCAGGTGGTCCGCGAGCGACCCGCCCGCGACGTGCCCCAGGTTGATGCCGACGTTGAACCCGTGGGGCGAGGACATCGTCCGCAAGGCCCGGATCGCCTGCTGGGTCATCCGCATGAGCTCGGTCGACTCGTCGTCGGTGAGCTCGTCGAGCAGCGCCACGTGGCGGTACGGGACGACCATCAGGTGCCCGGGGTTGTACGGGTGCAGGTTCAGGACCGCGTAGACCTGCTCCCCCCGGGCGATGACGAGCCCGTCGTCGTCGTCGCGGCTCGGGATCGCGCAGAGCGGGCACCCGCCGTCGATCTCGCCGGTGCCCGACTCGCCCGCGATGTAGGCCATCCGGTGCGGCGCCCAGAGCCGCCGGAAGCCGTCCGGGGTGCCGGCGCCGTTCAGCTCGTCGGCGCCCGGCGGGTGCTCGGCGGGCAGTCCGGAGTCGGGTCGCCCGGGCTGTGGGGGCAGGCCGGGAGGTGCCTGCTCGCTGGTCACCCCGTCGTCGTCCATCGCAGACCCATCGTGCTCGTCGGGTCAGGCACGCGTCACGCGCGGGCCGAAGGACCCCTCGTCCGGCGAGGCGTTCTCCCGACGCGCCACCCAGTCGGCGACGGCCGCGACCGCGTCGTCGACGGGCACCCCGTTGACCTGCGACCCGTCGCGGAAGCGGAACGAGACCGCGCCCGCATCCGCGTCCTTCCCGCCCGCGAGCAGCAGGAACGGCACCTTCAGCAGGGTGTGCGTCCGGATCTTCTTCTGCATGCGGTCGTCGGAGTGGTCGGCCTCGACCCGCAGGCCCAGGGCCCTCAGCTTCGCGACGATGTCGTCGACGTAGTCCCCCTGGTCGCCCGACACCGGGATCGCGACGGCCTGGACCGGCGCGAGCCAGGCCGGGAACGCGCCCGCGTAGTGCTCGGTCAGTACCCCGAAGAAGCGCTCGATGCTGCCGAACAGCGCGCGGTGGATCATGACGGGGCGCTGCCTGCTGCCGTCGCTCGCGGTGTACTCCAGCTCGAACCGGTCGGGCAGCATCAGGTCGACCTGGATCGTCGACATCTGCCAGTACCGCCCGATCGCGTCCTTGGCCTGGACGCTGATCTTCGGGGCGTAGAAGGCGGCGCCGCCCGGGTCGTCGACGAGGTCGAGGCCGAAGCTGGACGCGGCGTCGCGCAGCGCCCGGGTGGCCTCCTCCCACTCCTCGTCGGTGCCGATCGACTTCTCCGGGTTCCGGGTGGAGAGCTCCAGGTAGAAGTCGTCGAGGCCGTAGTCGCGCAGCAGCCCGAGCACGAAGGTCAGCAGCGAGGTGATCTCGCCGGCCATCTGGTCACGGGTGCAGTAGATGTGGGCGTCGTCCTGGGTGAAGCCGCGCGCTCGGGTCAGGCCGTGCACCACGCCCGACTTCTCGTAGCGGTAGACGGTCCCGAACTCGAAGAGCCGCAGCGGCAGCTCCCGGTAGGACCGGCCGCGCGCCCGGAAGATCAGGTTGTGCATGGGGCAGTTCATCGGCTTGAGGTAGTAGTCCTGGCCGGGCCGCTTGACCTCGCCGTCGTCGCCGTACTCGGCGTCGAGGTGCATCGCCGGGAACATGCCGTCGCGGTACCAGTCGAGGTGGCCGCTCGTCTGGAACAGCTCGCCCTTGGTGGCGTGCGGGGTGTTGACGAACTCGTAGCCGGCCTCGGTGTGCCGCTTGCGCGAGTAGTCCTCCAGCTCCTTGCGGATGATCCCGCCCTTGGGGTGGAAGACCGCGAGGCCGGAGCCGATCTCGTCCGGGAAGCTGAACAGGTCCAGCTCGGCACCCAGCCTGCGATGGTCGCGCCGCTCGGCCTCGGCCAGCCGCACCAGGTAGGCGTCCTGGGCCTCCGGCGACTCCCAGGCGGTCCCGTAGATCCGCTGCAGCTGGGCGTTGCGCTGGTCGCCGCGCCAGTAGGCGGCCGCGCTGCGGGTGATCTTGAAGGCGGGGATGTAGCCGGTCGTCGGGATGTGCGGACCGCGGCAGAGGTCGCCCCAGACGCGCTCGCCGGTGTGGGCGTGGATGTTGTCGTAGGCGGTCAGCTCGCCGGAGCCGACCTCCATGATCTCCCCGTCGTCCTCGGCGTCGGTGGTGCCCTTGAGGTCGACGAGCTCGAGCTTGAAGGGCTCGTCGGCGAGCTCCTCGCGCGCGGCGTCGAGCGAGGCGTACTCGCGGCGGGCGAACCGCTGCTTCGCCTTGATGATCTTGCGCATCGCCTTCTCGAGGGACTCGAGGTCCTCGGGGGTGAACGGCTTCTCGACGGCGAAGTCGTAGTAGAAGCCGTCGGCCACCGGCGGGCCGATGCCGAGCTTCGCGTCCGGGAACTGCTGCTGCACGGCCTGCGCGAGCACGTGCGCGGCGCTGTGGCGGATGACCGCCCGCCCGTCCTCGGTGTCGGCGGCCACCGGCTCGACGTCGACGTCGGAGTCGGGGCGCCAGGCGAGGTCCTTGAGGACGCCGTCGGGCGCGCGGACGACGATGACCGCCTGCGGACCGTTGCCCGGCAGGCCCGCGTTCCGGACCGCCTCGCCCGCCGTCGTCCCCGCGCCGACCCGGACGGTGGCGGCGGGCGCGGGCGCTGCGAGCGAGGACACGGCGGTACTCCTGGGGCCTGGAGGGTGGTCGGCGCGAGGGTCTCCCCCGCGCGTACCAGCCTATCGACCGGCGGCGATCGGGTTCGGAGCGCCGCCCCGGGGTGGCCGCCGGGGATTCAGGCGGCGCCCCGCGGGTGGCCTGCCCCGTGATCACCAGACGTGGACGTGTCCCAACGGCCCCGCTGGAGACCCACCCAGGCCTGTTGATCACGCGAGGCGTCGAGTCCTCATGATCAGCTGGAGCCCACGGTCGCCGACCGGCGGCACCGACGACCAGTCCGTCCGGGTGATCATGTGCCGCCCGGGGTGGAGCGGGTCGCTGCCCGCGATCAGGCGGCGCCCGGGCGTGCCGGACGGTGTCCCAGCGCGGCGATCAGGAACGCCTCCACGGCGCGCACGACGAGCAGGGTCCGCGGCGTGGGCAGCGCGTCGAACCCGTGCTGGGCGTGCGGTAGCTCCGCGTAGGCGACCACGCCGCCCGGGCGCGCCACCGCCCGCAGCGCGCGCACGAACCCGCGGCTCTGCTCCGGCACGACGATCGCGTCGCCGGTGCCGTGCAGGACGAAGAACGGCGGCGCCCCGGGGTGCACGCGGTGCGCGGGCGAGGCGTCGATCCACATCGCGCCGTCGTTCGTCAGCGTGCCGGGCATCATCGTCTCGGCGAGCAGCAGGTCGAGGGTGCCGCTGCCGTCGTCCTCGGTGAGGTCGTAGATGCCGTAGAGGGTGACCGCGGCGTCGACGCGGGTGTCGTCCTCCCCGGTCAGCGCGGCGAGCGCCGCGAGGTGTGCCCCGGCCGAGCCCCCGGAGACCGCGACGAACCCGGCGTCGCCGCCGTGCTCGCCGATGTGGGCGTGCACCCACCGCAGCGCCGCCCGGACGTCGTCGATCATGGCGGGCCAGCGGTAACCGGGCCCGAGCCGGTAGTTGACCGCCACGCAGACCCAGCCCCGCTCGACCAGGTGGGCCATGAGCGGGTTGGCCTCGCCCTCCTTGCGCCCTGACGACCAGGCCCCACCGTGGATCTCGACGAGGACGGGCGCGCCTGCGTCGTCGGGGAGGTCGGGGTGGCGCCACACGTCGAGGAGGTTCTCCCGGCCGTGCGGGCCGTAGGCGACGTCGCCCGCCCCGGCCGCCCGGAACCGCCGGGGCGCGGTGATCGCCCGCGGGGAGAGCCACGCCGGGGCCTCCGGAGCGGGTGCGCGCGATCCGAGCGCCGCCGAGAGCGCCTCGGAGAGGATCTGGTCGGTGGCCCGGGCGCGGCGGTCGAGCGTGAGGATGGCGGCGACCGCCACCCCGGCGAGCCCGAGCCCGATCCGGCCGGAGACGGTGCGGGTCGCCCCGCCGCGGGCCGCGCTGAGGGCCACCCCGGCGGTGAGAACGGCCGTGGGGCGCGGCAGTTCGGTCGCGAACGCGGCCAGCAGGGAGGCCCCGATCGCCGCGGGCCAGCGACGGGTCAGGGGCCGGAAGCCCGCGGTGGCGACGAGGGCGGCCCCGGCACCGCCGGCGAGCGCGGTCAGCGCCGCTGCCCTCGGCGCACCCCGCCCCTGCCGACCGGGCCGCCCCTCCTGACCGGGCCGGCCGCCCGCCGTCCGCACGTGCACCCACCTCCCACGTCGGCGCCCGGTCATGGCCGTCCGGTACCCACGATCGTCGCGTGGGCGCCTGTGTCGGGACTGTGCCCGGTCCCTGCGCGTCGCGCCCGACACGCGCCCGGGAACCGCCCTCCTGCGTGGCGCGGGTCCCCGCGAACCCCACCGAACGCCCCGAGTGGGTCACAATGGCGCTCGTGGCGGACGGAGCGAGGGCCGAGTCGGCTCCCACGGAGCGCTCGGCCGGGAGCGGTCGATCGACCCTGCGCGCCGTCGGGGACCCGGGATGCGGGCCGCGCAGCCATCCGTGGGCGGACGTGCCCGCGGAGGCCGCGCACCGGATGCGCCCGATGATCATCGGCACCGGGGACGACATCATCGACCAGGTCCGCGCGGAGGTCGCCGAGTACGCGCTGTCGATGGACGGTGTGTTCGGCCAGAACATCCGCAAGGGCGTGACGGTGGCCCTCGAGCAGTTCCTGCAGCTGCTGGGGACCGACGACGAACTGCCGGACACCCGCGTGTACTTCGAGCTCGGGCGCGTCGAGCACCGCCACGGCCGCACGATGGACGCGCTGCAGAGCGCCTACCGCATCGGCTCCCGCGTCATGTGGCGGCGGATCTCCGCAGGCAGCGACGCCTACGGCCTGGGACCCGACGGCATCTTCCGGCTCGCCGAGGCGCTGTTCGAGTACACCGAGCAGCTCGCGGCCGCCTCGGTCGCCGGCTACGCGCACGAGCAGAGCCTCACCGCGGGCTCGCGCCAGGCGCGCAGGCACACGCTGGTGGCGGCGCTCATGCGGACGCCGATCCCCGAAGGACCCGAGCTCGAGCGGCTGATCCGCGAGGCGGAGTGGGCCATGCCCCGCTCGCTCGCCGTGTTGGTCTGCGAGGAGGACGCGGTCCAGGCCGTCTTCCGGCGCCTGCCCGCCGATGTCCTGGGCTCCCGCGTCGACGGTCTCGGCGTGATCGTCGTCCCCGACCCCGACGGCCCCGGCCGTGCGGACACGCTCCTCGAGGCCACCGCGGGGGTGACCGCGGTCGTCGGCCCGACGGTGCCCGCCGACCAGGTGGCCCGGACCGTCGCCCGGGCCCGGGCGGCGTGGCCGCTGGTGCTCGCAGGCGAGGTCCAGGTGGAGGTCGACGACGAGCGCCCCGCGGACGCCCGTCCGGCGTCCGGCCTGGTGCGCGCGGACGATCACCTGCTGGTCCTGTTGCTGCACGCGGACGTCTCCGTGACCACCGACCTCGTCGCGCAGCGGCTCGAACCGCTGCGCCGGATGACCGCCACCGCCCGCGACCGGGCCGTGACGACGCTGCGGGCCTGGCTCGACGCGCACGGCGACATCGCCGAGACGGCGGGCCGCCTGCACGTGCACCCGCAGACGGTGCGATACCGGCTCGCGCGGCTCAAGGAGTCCTTCGCGGGTGCGCTGGACGACCCGGTGGCCCGCCTCGAGGTGGCACTGGCGCTGCGCTTCGGCCCGACGTTCGGCGAACCCGCCGTCGAGGGCTGAGACCTCGCCGGCCCGGCGCGTCCGCCGGATCGACGAGGCAGCCGGATCGACGAGGCAGCCGGCAACCGGCTCGACGCGTCAGCCGTCGGACGGCCGCGGCCCGCCCGACGGCGCGTCGTGCACGGTGTACGCCGTCGCGGGCCGGGCGCCGAGCTCGGCCCTGAGGGCGGGCGGCGCCCCGTGCACCTCGACGCGGGCACCCGCGGTCAGCCGGTGCACCCGCAGCTGGCCGAGCACCCGCACCAGGGCGGGACCGCAGTCGCCGTGGAGCCCGGACAGATCGAGGACCAGCTCCGCCCAGGCCTCCCGGGCCAGCCGGCCGCGCAGGGAGCGCAACGTCCTGACCTGGCCGGGCCCGCCCGTGCCGACGATGGCGAGGGCGACGCACCCGTCGTCGTGGCGGCACAGGCCGACGCCGACGTCGGCGTCCTCGTGGGCCCGGCGGGTCGCGTCGACCCGCGCCTGCCGTCGGCGCTGCTCGGGCGTCACGGCCGGGTCCGGGCCTGCGGGGTCGTCGTTCGTGAGGGACGGGTTCGTGGGGGACGGGTTCGTGGGGGACGGGTTCGTGGGGGACGGGTTGGTGGGGGACAAGGACGTGGTCATCGCGCACCTCCGCCGGTTCGGCGCTGCTCGGACGAGCCCGCGCGGTCTCGGCGGGAGGGGTGACGGCCAGATCTCCGATGAGCCGGGTCGCGAACCGTGACCCGGGTCACAGCATCCGTCCGGTCAGAGCTCCGCGCGACGGTCCGCGAGCGTCTGGGCGAGGTCCCGGAGCTTGACGTTCAGGTCCTGCGAGGTACGGCGGAGGGTGTCGAACGCCTCGTCGGCGGTCAGCCCGCGCCGCTCCATGAGGATGCCCTTGGCCTGACCGATGACGTCGCGGGAGCGCACCGCCTCGGCGAGCTGCGTGGAGCGCAGCTCGGCCACCTCCACCGCCTGGGCACCCTGCAGGGCGACGGCCGCGTGGGTGGCGAACACGAGCGCGATGTCCTTGTCCGCCCCGTCGAGCCCGCCCGGGGTGCGCGAGTAGTAGTTCAGCGCCCCCATCCGGGGGCGGGCGTCGCGCGGGAACATGCCGGTCGCGAACACCGAGTTCAGACCGAGGTCGGCGGCGGCCGGGCCGAAGCGGGTCCAGCGCGCGTCGACGCGCAGGTCCGACGACGCGGCGTACCCCAGCCCGGGCTCGACGGTGGCCTCGACGCACGGGCCCTCGTTGTGCTCGTACTGCACCGCGTCGGCCTTGCTCGCGATCGGATCGGTCTCGACCGGCGTCGTAAACCCGTTGCCGTTGCGGAGCGTCACCGAGACCACGTCCGCACCGACCACCGCGCGCGCCGCGTGCACGATCCGCTCGAGCACCTCGCCGACGCCGAGGCCGCCCTCCACGATGGTCAGGGCCTCGCCGAGCGAGATGAACTGCTCGGCGAGAGGACCGAGAGCCCCCTGATCATCGTTCACGAACCGTTCGCGCTCCTCTCGCCACCTGTGTTCATCGCCCACGGGAGGGAATCATGGCATCCCGGGTGCGGACAGGGAGGACGAGAGCCTGCTCAGGCCGCGGTCGGAGCAGCCCATCCGCGCAAGCGGCGCAACGTGTCCGTGACGATCTGGCCCGTCGGGAGACCCCGCCTGCGCCGCTTCTCGATCGACTCGTGGCCGCCGGGCAGGGAGAGCCGCGCGATCTTCCACAGCACGCCGCCGTACTGCTTCCACATCGGGCCCGCGTGGTAGGGCAGCCCGTACCGGCGGCACAGGTCGCGGACCTGGGGCGCGATGCGGGCGTAGTGGTTCGAGGGCATGTCCGGGAACAGGTGGTGCTCGATCTGGTGCGAGAGGTTCCCGGTCATGATGTGCAGCAGCGGCGAGCCCTCGATGTTGGCCGAGCCGAGCATCTGCCGGACGTACCACTCGGCCTGGGTCTCGTCCTCGAGCCGCTCCTCGTCGAAGGTCTCGACCTCGACCGGGAAGTGCCCGCAGAAGATCACCGCGTGCGACCAGACGTTGCGGGTGAGGTTGGCCAGCAGACCGCCGAGCGCGGCCGGGACGAACGACGGGCCCGACAGCGCCGGGAACACCACGAAGTCCTTGAGCGCCTGCTTGCCCGCCTTGCGCGCCATCTTCTTGATCTCGGGCATCTTCTCGGCCCAGGTGACCTCACCGCGCTGGATCTGGTCCAGCTCGAGGTCGAAGGCCGCGATGCCCCATTCGAAGATCATCGCGAGACCGGCGTTGGTCAGCGTCTGGATCAGGTAGAGCGGGTGCCACGGCTGGTCGGGGTCGACCCGCAGCACGTTGTACCCGATGTCCCGGTCCTTGCCGTGGATGTTGGTGTACGTGTGGTGCAGGTAGTTGTGGGTCTGCTGCCAGCTCGCGGCCGTGGAGACGTGGTCCCACTCCCAGGTCGTCGAGTGGATCTCCGGGTCGCGCATCCAGTCCCACTGCCCGTGCAGGACGTTGTGCCCGATCTCCATGTTCTCGAGGATCTTGGCGACGGCCAGCGACGCGGTGCCGGCGACGAAGGCCGGCGGGAAGAGCGCCCCGAGCAGCAGGACGCGCCCGGCGACCTCGAGACCGCGCTGGGTCCTGATCACCCGGCGGATGTACTCGGCGTCCGCCTCGCCGAGCGAGGACATGACCTCGTCGCGCAGCGCCTCGAGCTCGATACCGATGTCCTCGACGTCCTGCGTCGTCAGGTGCGCGGTCGACGGCGTGATGTGGGCCGTGCTCGCCCCCGGGCGGCCCGGACCCGTGGGGGTCTTGGCCTCGTTGATGCGGGTGACGTGCTCGGGAATGACTTCGGGGTTCGCGATCGTGCTCATGCGGTCCTCCTGGATCGCCAGGGAGCGGTGGTCTAGAGGTCGATGCGACAGTCGCCGGCGGCGGCTGAGACGCAGGTCTGCACGACGACGGCGTCGGAATCGGTGCTGCCGTCCGAGTCTGCGGCGGTGTGCAGTTCGCCGGTCTGCAGGTCACGGACGGCCCCGGAGCGCAGGCGCCCGACGCAGGTGTGGCAGATGCCCATCCGGCACCCGCTGGGCAGGAGCGCGCCGGCGTCCTCACCGGCGCGGAGCAGGGACGTCACCGCGTCGGCCTCGGCGACGATGCCGCTGACCGCGAAGGTGACGCGTCCGCCCGTGCCCTCGGCGACCGGCTCCGCGGGGCGGAAGCGCTCGACGAGGCAGGTCACCCCGGCCCGGGCGACGTGGGCGGAGAAGTCGTCGATCATCCCGGTGGGCCCGCACACGAGGACCGTGCGCTCGCGCCAGTCGGGCACGAGATCGTCGAGATCCTCGGGTCGCAGCCGCCCGGAGGTGGTGTCGTGCTCGTGCACCCGCAGGCGTGGCCGGTCGGCGGCGAGGCGGCGCAGGTCGGCGCCGTGCACCCGCTCGCCACGGCCGGAGTGGACGACGACGGTGTCGGCTCCCGTCGCGGTGCCCGCGCCCGCGGCGAGGTGGCCGAGGACCGGGGTGATCCCGCTCCCGCCGGAGATCGCCAGGACCCGCTCCCCCGCGGCCGGGGCGAAGTCCCCGGTGGCGGGACCGAGGGTCAGCAGGTCGCCCGGCCGCGCGGTGCGGGCCAGGGCGGTGGACACCGAGCCGTCGGGCACGGCGGTGACGCTCACGGTCAGGTGTTCGTCGCCGGGGGCACTCGTGACCGAGTAGGTGCGCCAGTGACGGCGACCACCGATCTCGACGCCGACCCCGACGTGCTGGCCCGGCCGGTGACCGGCCCAGCCGACGCCCGGGAGGATGGTGAGCTCGGTGGTCGCGTGGCCGACCGGTCGCGTGGCCACGATCCGGCCCCGGAGCGCGCGCGTCGACCACAGCGGGTTGACCAGGGCGAGGTAGTCGTCGGGCAGGAGCGGGGTCGCGAGGGCACGCGTGGCACGGGCGAGTCGACGCGCGAGACCCCGCCGGGGGGCCTCCTCGCGCGGCTCCCGGATACCGGGTGCCGGAGCTCGTGTGATCACACGCCCGACGGTAGGGAGACCGCGCGCCCGCCTGCTACGCCGGAAGCGAGGAGGTGGCGACCGGTTCTGTTGCATCTCCACAAAACTCGGGTTCATGCACGGTCGGCGGGACTTTCCGCCCGGTTCGCCCGATTCGTGGAGAGATGTGGCTCACATGCCTTAGGGTCGTGTCGTGGCCGGGTGGGGCGAGTTCTCCGTGCGGGCGCCCGCGATCGCCGAGGTCTTCGCGCGACGGCACGCGGCGACCGGCAACCTCTGCATGCTCGGGACGCTGCGCCCGGACGGGTTCCCCCGCGTCAGCCCGATGGAGCCGCGGTTCTTCGAGGGTGAGCTGTGGGTGATGGGCATGCCGGGCACGGCCAAGTTCGACGACCTCGCCCGCGATCCCCGCTTCACGCTGCACACCGCCACCGTCGACACCCACGTCGCCGAGGGTGACGCCAAGGTGTGGGGCACCGTCGAGGACGTGCGGGACGAGGCCCTGCACCAACGGTTCGCCGAGGCGGTCTTCGTCGAGATCGGGCTCGACATCCGCGGTCAGCCCTTCGAGCACTGCTTCCGCGCCGAGTTCGTCGGGGCGTCGGCGGTCGCGGTCGAGGACGGCCACCTGGACATCACGGTCTGGCGCGAGGGTCACCCCGAGACCGTCGTCCGCAAGCACTGAGCGCCGCGCTCACCGCACCGAACGGGTGAGGAGCCCGACGAGGGCGCCCCGGTCAGCGGCGCGCGGGGCGTTGCGGCCCACCGGGTCGGCGGCCGCGGTCGTCGCGAGCGCGTCGAGCTCGGGGCGCCCGAGCCCGAGCGCCTCGCCGTCGACGCCGACCGACACCCCGACGGCCTCGCACCAGCCGGCGAGCGCCTCGGGCACCGCGACGACGGGCACGCCGAGGGTCTCGGCGACCCGCGCCCACGCCCCGTCGTCGGGACCGCTGTCCCCGGACCCGACCCCCGTCCCGTCGAGCGACCAGGCCACGACCTCGGGGAGCACCATGCCCAAGGCCCGGCCGTGCACGACGCCGTGGTGCGCGGTGATCGCGTGGCCGAGCGCGTGCACGAGGCCGAGCCCGCTGCGGGTGAGCGCCTGCCCGGCGAGGTGGGCCCCCACGAGCATCTCGGCGCGTGCCGTCGCGTCCCCGCCGTCGCCCACGGCAGCGGGCAGCCAGCGCCACACCCGGCGCAGCGCCTCGACCGCGAACGCCTCCGACACCGGGCTGCGCCCGCGGCTGACCAGCGACTCCAGGGCGTGGACCAGGGCGTCGACGCCCGTCGCCGCGGTCGGCCCCGCGGGCAGCCCGTGGGTGAGCAGCGGATCCAGGACGGCGACCCGCGGCGTCGTGCTCGCGTCACCGCAGTAGACCTTGCACCGCCGTGCCGGGTCCTCCAGGACGCCGAACCCGTTGGTCTCGGCGCCCGTCCCGGCCGTCGTCGGGACCGCGACCAGCGGCAGGCCGGGGCCGGACGGGTCGGCCGCGAGACGCGCGATGCCCTTCGCGGCGTCCAGCGCCGACCCGCCGCCCAGGGCCACGACGACGGGCCGCGAGCCCGGGAAGGCGTCCGCGACGACGGTCGCGCCCGCCTCCACCGAGGACACGGTCGGGTTGCCGGGGACATCGTCGACCACGACCGTCGGGCAGTTCACCGCCGCCAGGACGGCGACGGCCTCGTCGACGATGCCGGTCGCGCGCAGGCCGCGGTCGGTCACGATCACGGCTCCGCCGGTGCGGGCCCCGGAGTGCACGTCGAGCACGTGCTCGCCGAGGCGGGCGAGCGCACCGGGCCCGGAGTCGACGGCGGGCCCCGGCTCGTGGACGAAGGGGGTGGTCGCGGCGCAGGCGCAGGCGGACGTCAGCGATGCGGCGTTGCTGACGGCGCGCTCGCGCCATCCGGCACGGTCGGTCGTGCTCACGGGCGGCTCTCCTGGTGCGACGGTGGGTCAGACGGCGAGCGTGGCGCCGAGCCCGGGCGCCTGCGGGACGGCCAACGTGCCGTCGGGGGCGGGCCAGAGCGGCTCGGCGAGCAGGAAGTCCCGCCGCTCCGGGGTCCAGCCGCCGGCCGGGTCGTAGGGGAACTCCAGGTAGGGGCCGGCGCCGACCCCCGCCGCGACGTGCAGGTTCGCGAGCAGTCCCACCCCGTTCGACCACGTGTGCGGGGTGAACCGGCGGTGCCGGGCGGCCAGGTCCTCGGCCAGCCGGCGCGTGCGGGACATCCCCAGCGAGAGCACGACGTCGGTCTGCACGACGTCGAGGGCGTCGGCGTCCACGAGCGCGTGGACCTGAGTCTCGCTGTCGAGCATCTCCCCCGAGGCGATCCGCAGCCCGGGGTTGTCCGCTCGCAGCAGCCGGTGGCCTGCAACGTCGGCGTAGGGCAGCGGCTCCTCGATCCAGCCGGGTGCGTGCTCCGCGAGGCGGCGCACGAGCGCTCGGATGTCCGCGAGCTCGACGGCGGGCCGGGTGTCGCCGGGCATTCGCCAGGCCTGGTTGAGGTCGACGAGGACGTCGAGCCGGTCCCCCACCGCCTCGCGCACCGCGGCCACGGACGCGACCCCAGGCTCCGGGTCCCGCGGGTCGACCCGGACCTTCACGGCGCGGAATCCCCGGGCCACCAGCTCCGCCGCGTCCTCCGCCCGCCGCCCCGGCGGCTGCACCGAGCACCACGAGGCATAGACCGGCAGCCGGTCGGCCACCCCGCCGAACAGCACCGAGACGGGTAGTCCCGCCACCTGCCCCAGGATGTCCCACAGCGCCGCCTCGAGCGGCCAGAACCGCCCGCCGTGGAAGGCGATCGAGGCGATCCGGCGGACCTGCGGCTCGATCGCGAGCGGGTCGGTGCCGAGGAAGAGCTCCCGGTACGGGGCGAAGCCCGCCATGGTGTCGCCGGAGCCGACCCCGACGACGCCCTCGTCGGTCTCCACCCGCACGACGGTGGCGGCGAACGAGCGGCGCGGATCGGGGTCCCACGCGGCGTACATCGGCGGGTCGAGGTCGATCTCGTGCTGGGTCACGCGGATCTCGGTGATCTTCACGCTGGTCCCGGTGTCGAGGAAAGGCCGCCCGGAGTGGACGCCGACCCCACCCACCTCGACAAGGACGGCTTGCGGTGACCGCAAGTCCCCTGGTGAGGTGGGTAGGTGGACGGCGGCGCGGGGTCACGGCGCGACGTGGACCTGCTCGACGCGCTCGCCACGCCCGAGGCCCAGGCCAGCGGGCTCGGCGTGGCGCGGCTGGCCACGATGACCGGCCGCACCGAGAGCCAGGTCTCGCGGACCCTGGTGGTGCTCGCCGACGAGGGCCTGGTCGAGCGGGACCCCGGGAGCAGGCGCTACGCGCTGGGCTGGCGGCTCTACGCGTTCGCGGCCCGGACGACGGAGGCACGCCTGGTACGCACGGCGGGCCGCGTACTGACGCGGCTCGCCGACCGCCTCGGCGTCGGGGCCCATCTCTGCCGACTGCACGGCGAGGCCGTGGCGACGGTGCTCACCGTCGCCGGGGACGGCTCCGTCCCACGCACCGGGTTCGACCTCTCCGCCATCCCGATCGCCGTGAGCTCGGCCGGCCGGGCACTGCTCGCCTTCCGCGACGAGGCGGGCCTCGCCCGCCGGCTCACCGCGCGCGGTCTGGATCCCCGGATCGCGGCGCAGGTGGTCGCCGACGGCGTCGCGATCGTCGACGGCGAGCTCGACCCGCGCCTCGCCGGAGCGTCCGCGCCCGTACGGGACGTGCACGGCGGCGTGGTGGCCGCGGTCAACGTGTCCGGGCCGGTCTCCCGGATGCGCCCCGTCCTGCCCGCGCTGGCCGCCGCGACCGTCGAGGCCGCCGCCGACCTGTCCTCGCGACTGGCCTCGCCCCGGGCCTGATCTGGGGCCGCCTGATCGGGGGTCCGGTCTACTCGCAGGAACCTCTGATCGCGGGTACTCCGGGCGACGTGCTCCTCGTCGTCGTCCACCTCGCCGTGGTCTGGTTCTGCGTCGGCCTGGTCTGGGTGGTGCAGGTGCTGGTCTATCCCGGCTTCCGGGACGCCTCGCACACCCGGTGGCGCGAGCTCCACGACCGGCACACCCGGCTCATGGCGTGGACGGTCAGCGGCCCATGGGCGGTCCAGGGAGTCACGTGCGCGGTGCTGCTCGTCTCACGTCCGGACGGCGTCCCGTTCTGGCTGGCGGCGCTCGCGGGGATGTGCGGGGCGACGACCGTGGCCGTCACCGTCGGGCTCTCGGTTCCCTGCCACCGCCGCCTCGCGGTCGCCTACGACGACGCCGTCCTCGACCGCCTCGTCCGCACCAACTGGTACCGCACGGCCGCCTGGACCGCCGGCGGTCTCGTCGCGGTGGCGATGGTGCTGCTCGCGGCGGGGTGAGGCCAGGTCGCGAGCTCGCCCCGCGCGGGGATCCCTGCCGGCCGCGCTACCTCCCGCGGAGGCGGAATGGCGACGCAGCGTCACCGGATGACGCCGAGACGGTCCGCCCGGGCATCGCTAGGCAGTTGATCTTGTCGAACGGTGCGCCGCGTTCGGCAAGATCAACTGCCTAGCCCCGCGAGACCACCAGGGGAGCCGGAGAGGGCGAGCACCGTCCGTGACGACAACAACGGCGACGGCGAACGTCGGGACCCTCACCGCCGGCGGGCCCCGGCGCGACTGCTCAGCGCCGGCGGGCCCCGACGGCTGCCCGGGTGGGGTCGAGCCGGGCGGCCAGGAGGGTCGCGTCCTCGGCGTCGTCGAGGAGGGAGTCGCCAGGCGGGAACGTCACTGCCAGCGGCCCGACCCGCAACGTGCCGCTGCCGAGCACCGCGAAGCGCACCCCGGCCCGGCCTCGCAGTGCGGCGTGGGCGCCGGGGGCGAGGACGGCGTCCATCCAGCCGCAGGGCGCGGCCGGGCGGCGGCCGCCGAGCAGGACGGGGCCGTCGCCCGAGTCGAGCAGCACGTCGGTGCGCCGCAGCGCCTCGACGTCGAGACCCCGGGTGATCACGGTGCGGCGGGCGAGGGCGGGGTCGAATCGGGGCACGCCCAGGTCCTCCGCGACCGCTTCGAGGGCCTCGGCGGCGACGATGGTCAGCGCGGCATCGCGGTGCGCCTCCCGACCCGCGTACCGGTCGCCGACGACACCGTGGCCCGCCCGCAGCTCGATCGACTCCGGCGAGAAGGTCTCGACCGCCGTCGGGCCGTCGGTGGGCCGGCCCTCGTAGGCGTGCCGGGGCGAGACGACGAACCGCTCGATGCGCACGATTCCTCCGTCTCCGAACAGGTTCGGACCTCTTGATTCGTTGAGGTCAGAGGTCTATACCTCTCATGGTGGCGGCCAGGCGATCCACCGAGGTGAGCGCCCGCGTCGCCGCGCTGTGTGCCGAACTGGGCCCCGGCGCCATGTTGCCAGGCGAACGTGAGCTCTCGGGCCGATTCGGGGTGTCCCGGGCGACGGTGCGCAAGGCGCTCGAGGAGCTGATGGCCCGGCGGGTGATCGAGCGCCGCCACGGGGCCGGGACGTTCGTGCGCCGCCCGGCCGAGGCGCAGCCCCTGATGGCGACCTCGTTCGGCGACGACATGCGCAGGCGCGGGCTCGAGCCGTCGTCCCGGCTGCTGTGGTGGGACACCGTCGTCGCGGACACCGAGCTCGCCGGGCGCCTGGAGATGCCGGGCGGGGAGGCCGTCCTGCGGGTGTGCCGCGTGCGCCTCGCCGACGGTGAGCCGATGACGCTCGAGACCCTGCACGCGCCCGCCGCGCGGGTGCCGGGGCTCACCGGGGAGGACCTCGAGGGGGCGGCGTCCTACTACGACGTGCTGGCGACCCGGTTCGGCAGGCGGATCCGGACCGGGACCCAGTCCGTCGCCCCCGTGGTGCTCGGGGCCGGCGAGGCGGACCTGCTCGGCGTCGCGCCCGGCGCGGCCGCTTTGCGCTTCGTCCGGACCTCGCGTGACCAGCACGGCGAGGTGGTCGAGCGCGTCGAGTCGCTCGCCCGGGGCGATCGGTACCTCATCGAGATGGACATCATGCCGCCCGGAGACGTAGCGGAGCGGAGCTCGACCGTCGATCCCGGAGACGTAGCGGAGCGGAGCTCGACCATCGATCCCGGGGCCATGCCGTGACGACCACCGTCGCCGTCGACATGGGCCGCTCCGGGGCACGGATCCTGCGGCGCGTGCCTGGCTCCGCGGACCTGCGCCGGACGACGCCGATCGGGGCGGGGCTCGGCGACGCGGGAGGCCCGCCCACGGTGGCGGCCGCGGTGCGCGCGGCCGTCGCGGACCCGCCCGGGAACGGGCCGTGGTCCCTCGCCGTGGGCGTACCCGGCGCGCTCACCCGTCCCGACGCCGCCGAGGAGCTCGGGGACCTGCTCGCCACCGGGTGGCACGGACCGGACCCGGTCGCGGTCGCGGTGACCTCCGACGTCATCGCGTGGCATGCGGGGGCATTCGCCGAACCGGGGGGACGGAGCCAGGTCGTGCTCGCCGTCGGCACCGGAGCCGTGGCGCTCGGGGTCGGCTCCGACAGCCGGGTCCGTCGCGTCGACGGTCACGGCCTGCTGCTCGGCGACGCGGGCGGCGGCGCCCGGCTCGGGCAGGAGGGCCTGCGCGCCGCCCTGCGCGCTCTCGACGGGGCGGGGCGGGCGACCGCCCTGGCCGGTCCGGCGCGGGAGATGCTGGCGGCGCACCCGGACTCCCCCGCGGCCCTCGCGGACTTCGCTCCCGCGGTGCTCGCGGCCGCCGACGGTGGGGACGCGGTCGCGCGGGCCCTCGTCGACGACGCCGTCGCCGCCCTCGCCGCGACCGTGGACGCCGCCGGGGGATCGCGCCCGGGGACCGAGCTCGCCGTCGTCGGCGGGCTCGCGAACGCACTCGCACCCCGGCTCGCCGATGCCCGCCCCGATCTGGAGCTGCGCGGCCCCGACGGCGACGCCCTCGCGGGCCTGCTGCGGCTGCTCGAGGACCACGGGTCGCCGCACGAGCCGTGCGTGGTCCGCCGCGTGTCGACCGTGTCGGACCCGGCGCGGGGTCTCGCCGCCGAGGTCGACCGGCTGCCGACCGAGGGTGTCCGGGCCGGGTCGGAGGAGCTGGACGCCCTGGCGACCCCGGTCCTGGTCGCCCGGCTGCTCGACGGGCAGGCCGCGGCCCCGGCCGCCGTCGCGGCGGTCGGCGGGGCGCTCACCCGTGCCGTCGACGTCCTCGCGGGCGCGTTCCGGGCGGGCGGGCGACTGGTCTACGCCGGCGCCGGGACGTCGGGGCGGCTCGCGATGCAGGACGCCGCCGAGCTGCCGCCGACCTTCGGCATCGACCCCGGCCGGGCGCTGGCGCTGCTCGCGGGCGGCGCGGGCGCGGCGGGTGCCGCGGTGGAGAACGCCGAGGACGACGACGCCGCAGGCCGGGCCGACGTCGAGGCCGCGGACGTGGGGCCCGGCGACGTGCTGATCGGGGTCGCGGCCTCCGGGCGCACCCCCTACGTGCTCGGCGCGCTGCGGGCCGCGGCGGCGCGCGGGGCGGCCACCGTCGCCGTCGTGAACGCGACCGGCAGCCCCGCCGCGGCCCTCGCCGGGACCGCGATCGAGCTGGTCACCGGCCCCGAGGTGCTCGCCGGTTCGACGCGCCTGGCCGCGGGGACCGCGCAGAAGATCGCGCTGAACACGCTGACGACGGCGGCCATGGTGCGGGCCGGGGCGACCTACGGGCCGTGGATGGTCGGCGTCCGCGTGACCAACGCCAAGCTGCGCAGGCGCGCCGAGCGGATCGTGCGCGACGCGGCCGGGGTCGACATCAGCCTGGCCCGCGAGGCGCTCGTGGACGCGCACGACGACGTCGCGACCGCCCTCGTCGCGCTGCTGGCCGGGCTCGACGGCGATGCCGCGCGGGCCCGGCTCGCGGCCACCGGCTCGGTGCGCGCCGCGGTCGGCCCCGAGGTGATCGGGTGATCGTCGTCGGGATGCTCTCGGGCACGTCGATGGACGGCCTGGACACCGCGGTCTGCGAGATCGAGGTTCCCGACTCGGGCGAGCACACCGAGGGGCGGTGCGTCCGGCTGACGGTGCTGGGTCACGGTTCCGCGGCATGGCCCGCCGATCTGCAGGAGCGGCTGCTGGCGGTGCTCCCGCCCGCCGCGACCACCGTCGAGGAGATCGCCGCGCTGGACAACGCCGTCGGGCGGGCCGCGGGGGCGGCGACCGGGGCGGCGCTGGACCGGGTCGGGGTCCGGGGTGACCTCGTGGCGTGGCTCGGGCAGACGGTGTTCCACGGGATCGCGGACGGCCGGGCGACCGGCGGGCTGCAGCTCGGCCAGCCGGCGTGGATCGCGGAGGCGACCGGCCTGCCCGTCGTCTCCGACCTGCGTGCCACCGACATCGCCGCGGGCGGGCACGGGGCACCGCTGGCGAGCACGCTCGACGCCCTGTGGTTGGCGGGCCCGGACACGCGGATCGCGCTGAACCTCGGCGGGATCGCCAACATCACCGTCGTCACCCCGCCGACGACCCCCGCGCACGAGGGGAACCCTCAGCCGGATGGAGCGGCAGAATCCTCCCCTCGCGACGCCGCCCCGGTGATCGCCTACGACACAGGGCCCGCGAACTGCTGGCTCGACGTCGTCGCGCACCGCGCCACCGGCGTGCCCTACGACGTCGACGGAGCGCTCGCGGGAGCGGGCACCGTCGACGATGCGCTGCTCGACCACCTGCTGACCGAGCCCTACTACGCCGCGCCGCCCCCGAAGACCACCGGCCGCGAGCTGTTCACCGCGGCGGCGCTGGACGCGGCGGTGGCGGCCGCGAGTCCGGGGATCGCTGCCCCTGACCTCGCGGCGACCCTCGTCGCGCTCACCGCCCGCACCGTCGCCGACGCCTGCCGGAAGCACGCACCGGTCGAGGTCGTCGGGTCGGGCGGCGGGATGGACAACCCGGTCCTGCGCGCGGCCCTCGTCCGTGAGCTCGGCGAGGTCCCGCTGGTGCGCTCCGACGCGCGCGGACTGCCCTCGGACGCCAAGGAGGCGGTGCTGACCGCGCTGCTCGGTGCGCTGAGCTGGCACGGCGTGCCCGGGGTGCGGCCCGGAGCGACGGGGTCGCCCACCGCGCGGGTGCTCGGCCGGATCAGCGCCGGACACGGTGCGCTGCGCCTGCCCGAACCCGTCGGCGTCGTCCACGGCCTGGAGATCCACGACGGTGTCCGTCCGTGAGCAGGCGCCTGGGGGTGTCCGCGGCGCTCGTCGACGGCGTGCTGCACGCCGGCGACGTGGCGGTCGCGGACGGCGTCGTCGACGCGGTGGGGCTCCCCGCGGCCCGGGGCGGGGCGATCGCCGTCGCCGGGCTGGTGGACGTGCAGTGCAACGGCTACGCGGGGGTCGACCTCACGGCGCTGGGCGACGCCCCCGACGACGCCGACGCCCCCGATACGGACGACGCCGACGACGCCGTGGCGCAGGTCGGCCGGTTCCGCCGCGCCGTCGCCGCCGACGGGGTGACGGCCGTCGTCCCGACGATCATCACCGCCGCACCGGACACCGCGGCCCGGGCGCTGGCCCGCCTCGACCGGGCGCGCGCTCACGACGCTGACGACGCGGCCGGTGCCCGCCTGCTCGGCGCGCACGTCGAGGGCCCGTTCCTCGCGCCCGCCCGCCGCGGCACCCACCCGCCGGTCCACCTGCGCGACCCGGACCCCGCGCTCCAGGCGCGGCTGTTCGACGCGGGCCAGGTCGCGATCACCACGATCGCGCCGGAGCTCGACGGCGCCGCGGAGCTCGTCCGCCGCGCGAGGGCCGCCGGGATCACCGTGATGGCCGGGCACTCCGACGCCACCGCCGCGCAGGCCCACCTCGGGTTCGACGCCGGCGTCTCGGGCGCGACCCACCTGTTCAACGCGATGAGCGGGTTCGACCACCGCGCGCCCGGCCTCGCCGCCGCCGCGCTCGCCCACCCGGGCGTCGTGGTCACCGTCATCGCCGACGGGCACCACCTCGCCCCGGACGTGCTGCGGGTCGTCGCCGCCGCCGCGGCCGGGCGGTGGGCACTCATCACCGACGCGACCGCCGCCGCGGGCATGCCCGACGGGACCTTCGTCCTCGGCGACGTCGCGCTCACCCTCGCCGACGGTGCCGTCCGCAATTCCGACGGCACCCTCGCCGGCAGCGCCGCGACCCTGGCGGGCTGCGTCCGTACGGCCGTGGCCGCGGGGATCGACCTCGCCACGGCACTCGTCGCCGCCACCGCGACCCCGGCGGGCCTGGTGCCGCCTGCCCGGCGCCCGCATCCCGATCTCGGCGTGCTCCGCCCCGGCGGGGTGGCCGACGTGACGGTGCTCGACGACGCCCTGGAAGTCACGGCGGTGCTGCTCGCCGGGCAGAAGATCACGCGAACCGAGTAGATCAGGAGGCGCCGTGCAGGACGTCGTCAACCTCGCGGTCATCGTCGCCTACCTGGTGGCGATCGCCGTGATCGGCCTGAAGCTGTCCGGCAGGCAGCGCTCGGCCACCGACTACTTCACCGGCGAGCGCTCGCTGCCGTGGTGGGCGGTGATGTTCTCGATCGTCGCCACCGAGACCTCGACCCTGACCGTGATCAGCGTGCCGGGGGTGGCCTACGGCGGGTCGTTCTCCTACGTGGAGCTGGCGGTCGGCTACCTGGTCGGCCGAATCCTCGTGGCGTTCGTGCTGCTGCCGCTGTACTTCCGCGGCGGGTTCGTCTCGGCCTACCAGTACCTCGGGCAGCGGTTCGGTCGGCACACCCAGGGGCTGGCGTCGCTGACGTTCCTGGTCACGCGGCTGCTGGCCGAGGGCGTGCGCCTGTTCGCCGGGGCGATCCCGATCAAGCTGCTGCTCGCCGAGTTCGGGCTGGACGTCAACTACTTCGTGATCGTGCTGGCGATCACGGCGGTCACCGTCGCGTACACCTACGTCGGCGGCATCAAGGCCGTGGTGTGGACCGACTTCCTGCAGATGGGCCTCTACGTGGTCGGCGCGGTGATCTGCGTGGTGGTGCTCTGGACCCAGGTCGGCGCCGGTGGGTGGGCGGCCGCGTGGGACGCCGGGAAGTTCACCGTCTTCGACTTCTCGAAGCCGATCCTGACCAGTCCCTACGCGTTCGTCACCGCGATCGTCGGTGGGGCGCTGCTGACGATGGGCTCGCACGGGTCCGACCAGCTGATCGCGCAACGTGTGCTCTCGTGCCGCTCGCTGTCCGACGGCCGCAAGGCGATGATCGGCTCCGCCGTGGCGATCGGCGTGCAGTTCGCGCTGTTCTCGCTGGTGGGGGCCTTGCTCTGGGCCCGCAACCGTGGCGCGTCGCTGTCGTCGCTGAACCTGACCAGCGACCAGCTCTTCGGCGAGTTCATCCTGCGCGACCTGCCCATGGGCCTGTCCGGGCTGCTCGTCGCGGGCATCCTCGCCGCGACCATGGGGTCGCTCTCGTCCGCGCTCAACTCGCTGTCGACCTCGACGATCGCCGACCTCGTGCAGTCGTGGGCGCAGTGGCGGCCCGACGAGGCCACCATGCTGAAGGTCGCGCGCTGGATGACCGGGGTGTGGGCGCTGGTGATGGTCGGGTTCGCCTCGCTGTTCACGACGACGAAGGACCCGGTGGTGGAGCTGGGTCTCTCGATCGCGTCCTACAGCTACGGCGCGCTGCTGGGGGCGTTCCTGCTCGGGCTGCTTGTCCCCCGCGCCGACGGCGTGGCTTCCGTCGTGGCGTTCCTCGCGACCCTGATCGGGACGGCCTGGGCGGCGCTGGGGATCGACATCGGCGGTCAGCCGCTGGCGTTCCCGTGGTTCGTGGCGATCGGCGTGGTGATCACCCTCGTGGTGGGTGCGCTGATCTCGCTGGTCCGGCCCCGGACGGACGTCGCGGAACCCGAGCCCGAACCCGTCGCCCCGGTCTAGCCGCCGTCCGCCCCGATCCGGATGCCCTGGTCGTCGAGCCGGGTCGGCTGACGGGTCGCCTCGAGCACCGACGCCCAGAGCTCGCCCGCGGGGTCGACGCGGTGCGGCACGTCGGTCATCAGCGTCATCGGGACGAGGACGTAGCGGCCCCGCCACCGCGCGACCACGGCGCCGGTCCGCCCGCACATCGCCGCGTGGACGGCGGCGTGGGCGAGCTGCACGCAGTAGACGCTGTCGTAGGTGTCGGCGCGCACCGAGCGGATCGCGTAGCTCGGGTCGAGGTAGCGCATGACGGGCTCGTAGCCGCGGTCGGTGAGGTCGGCGACGATCCGGTCCCGGACGAGCGGGCCGACGTCCTCGTCGTCGTCCCGGTGCTCCGCGCCCGCGCCCTCGGCCACGACCACGAGCGCCCGCCCCCGGCGGTCCAGACAGTCACGGACCTGCGCGAGCAGCCCGTTCCCACCGCCCCAGGCGAACGGGACCTCGGGGATGAGCACGAGGTCCACGTCGTTGATCGCGATCGCGGCGTAGCACGCGACGAAGCCGGCGTGGCGGCCCATGAGCTTGACGACGGAGACGCCGTCGCGCACGGAGAGCGCCTCGGCGTGGGCGGCGCGGACGGTGTCGGCGGCCCGGGCCACCGCGGTGAGGAAGCCGAAGCTCTGGTCGATGAACGGCAGGTCGTTGTCGATCGTCTTGGGCAGGCCCATCACCCCGATCGCCCGGCCGCGGCGCCCGATCTCCTCGACCATCCCGCGCGCGGCCGTCATCGTGCCGTCCCCGCCGATCACGAACAGCAGGTCGACGCCCAGGTGCTCGAGCGCGTCGACCATCTCGGCCGGGTCCTGGCGGCCCCGGGAGGTGCCGAGGAACGTCCCGCCCGCTTGGTGGATCTCCTGGACCATCGTGCCGGAGAGCTCCATCGCCTCGTCGCGGTGCGCGCGGGTGAGCCCGAGGTAGCCGTGACGGATCCCGAGGATGCGCTCGACCCCGTACTGGCGACGCAACTGCTGGACCAGGCCCCGGATGACGTCGTTGAGGCCGGGGCACAGGCCCCCGCAGGTGACGATCGCGACGGTGGTGGCGGTCGGGTCGAAGAACAGCGTGCGGCGGGCGCGGGCCGGTTCGAAGCTCGGCGGCGGTCCCGCCGCGGGGTCACGCGCGGCGACCGCCGCCTCGGTGTCCTCGATGAGCACGCGGTCGTCGGGGTCCACGTGCCCGACCGGTCCGGCCTGCTCGAAAGCCCCGAACACGGGCGCGAGCGGGGACTCGACGGAGCAGGGGCCGAGGGTCGCGACCTCGCAGTCCGCGCGGGCCGGGGTCTCGACCGACACCTGGTCTCCTTCCGGAGGCGCCCCGCCGCGGCGCCGCGGCGGGTGTTGCACGGTAGACGCAGGGCGGTGCCCTGCGGGGGTGATCGACGACCGCTCGTTCGGAGGAGCAGCCGTGCACCGTCCCCGGCTAGCCGAGGTTGTCGATCACGACCGGCTCGATGCCCTCGCCGGCAGGCAGGGTGAAGCCGAACAGCCGCGCGTAGAAGGCCAGCTCGGCGTCGAGCGCGCGGCGGATGTTCGCCGCGGCGCGGAACCCGTGCTGCTCCCCGGCGAAGAGCAGGTAGGCCACCGGGACGCCCCGGGCGCGGAGTGCCTCGACGATCATCTCGGACTGGTTCGGCGGGACGATCGCGTCCTCGTCGCCCTGGAGCACGATGAGCGGGGTCGCGAACTGCTCGACGTGGTTCAGGGGCGAGCGCTCGACGTAGACGTCCCGCTCGGCCGGGTAGGGGCCGACGAGCCCGTCGAGGTAGCGGGACTCGAACTTGTGCGTGTCGCGGGCCAGCGCCTCGAGGTCGGCGACGCCGAAGTGATCGGCCCCGGCCGAGAACGGGGTGTCCTCGCGGGCCAGCGCCGCGAGAGTCGTGAACCCGCCCGCCGAGCCGCCCCGGATGGCCATCCGGGCCGGGTCCACCCGCCCGGCGTCGGCCAGTGCCCGGGCCGCGGCGAGGCAGTCCGCGACGTCGACGATCCCCCAGGCGCCCTTCAGCTGCTCCCGGTAGGCGCGGCCGTAGCCGGTCGAGCCGCCGTAGTTCACGTCGACGACCCCGAAGCCGCGGCTCGTCCAGTACTGCAGGCCGACCGCGAGCACCGGGGTCGCCGCGCCGGTCGGGCCGCCGTGGATCACCACGAGCAGCGGCGGCCGCTCGCCCTCCGGCGCGGCGTGCGCGGCCGACGGCGGGTAGTAGAGCGCGTGCGCGTCGCGGGGTGCGCCGTGCCCGTCGACCGAGGTGAACGTCATCGGCTCCGGCACGGACAGCGTCGTCGGGTCGAGCCCGAGGTCGCGGGGGGCCCGGAGGGTCGTGACGGTGCCGTCCGTGGTGACGCGGTGGACCCCGGGCTCGGCGGTCGGGCCGCCCGCCACGCACACCACGGCGTCCGGCCCGTCCGCGCGGACCGAGCGGATCGCCGTGAACCCGGTCTCCAGGACCGTGATCGTGCCGTCGGTCCCGGCGACGGCGAGCGCGTCGAAGCCCTCCGAGGAGCGCGCGAACACGAC
>NZ_DASXJS010000004.1:0-60669 GCF_036497245.1 Actinomycetospora sp.
CCACCCGTGGAAGGTGAACTTCTGCAAGTTCACCAACGAGACCCGCAACGGCATCGAGGACATGACCGACGCCGGCCAGACCTGGATCGCGGCCCTGAACGGCACCGCGGCGGGCGGCGGGTACGAGATGGCCCTGGCGTGTGACCACATCCTGCTGGTGGACGACCGCTCCTCGAACGTGAGCCTGCCCGAGGTCCCGCTGCTCGGCGTCCTGCCCGGCACCGGCGGACTGACCCGCGTGATCGACAAGCGCCGGGTGCGCAAGGACCGGGCCGACGTGTTCGCGACGAAGTCCGAGGGCTTCGGCGGCAAGAAGGCCGTCGAGTGGCGCCTCGTCGACGAGGCCGTGCCGCGCCGGGAGTGGGACCGCGTGGTGGCCGAGCGCGCGACCGCGGCGGCCGAGGCGTCCGGTCGCCCGGCGGGCGCCACGGGTATCGCCCTGCCCCCGCTGCGCCGCGAGGAGACCGCGGACGCCCTCACCTACGACCACGTGCGCGTCACCATCGACCGCGAGGCCCGCACGGCCACGGTCGTCGTCGCCGTCCCGGAGGGCCTCACCGACGACCCGGCGGCGATGCACGACGAGGGCGCCGCGCACCCGCTGCTGGCGATGACCCGCGAGCTCGACGACGCGATCCTGCGGCTGCGCACCAACGAGCTGGAGATCGGCTCCTGGCTGCTGATGACCGAGGGCCCGACGGAGGCCGCCCTGGCCGCGGACCGCTTGATCGCGGAGCACCAGGACGACTGGCTCGTCGCCGAGACGACGCGGTACCTCAAGCGCGTGCTCAAGCGCCTCGACGTCACCAGTCGCAGCCTCATCGCACTGATCGAGCCGGGCAGCTGCTTCGCCGGGCCCTTCCTGGAGCTCGCGCTGGCGTGCGACCGGCAGTACATGCTCGAGGGCACGTTCGAGGAGGATGAGGACGCGACGCTCCCCTCGGGCGCGGCCGCCGAGGACCCCGCGACGCTCGTGGTGACCGACGCCCAGTCCGGGACCTTCCCGATGGGCAACGGCCTCACCCGGCTCGGTTCCCGCTTCTACGGCGACGACGAGAACCTCGCGGCGGTGAACGCCAGGAAGGGGGAGCGGCTCACCGGTGGTGACGCCGACGACCTGGGACTGGTGACCGACGCCCCCGACGACATCGACTGGACCGACGAGATCCGCATCCTGCTCGAGGAACGCGCCTCGTTGAGCCCGGACGCGCTGACGGGCATGGAGGCGAACCACCGGTTCGTCGGCCCGGAGACCATGGAGACCAGGATCTTCGGCCGCCTCACGGCGTGGCAGAACTGGATCTTCGTCCGCCCCAACGCGAGCGGCCCGGCGGGCGCGCTGCGCAAGTACGGCACCGGCCGCAAGGCCGACTTCGACCAACGGCGCGTCTGAACAGCAGGGGGTAGTAGCCACGATGACCAGTGCGCGACCGAAGATCGATTTCGACTCGAAGATCCCGAACAACGTCGACCTGGCCGGTGACCGCAAGCTCCAGCGCGCGCTCGAGCGCTGGCAGCCGAACTTCCTCGACTGGTGGGCCGACATGGGCCCCGCCGTCGACACCAAGGACGTCTACCTGCGCACCGCGGTCGACGTCGGGCGCGACGGCTGGGCCCACTTCGACCACGTCCCGATGAACGAGTACCGGTGGGGGGTCTTCCTCTCCGAGCACGACCCGGCGCGCAAGATCGCCTTCGGCGAGCACAAGGGCGAGCCGGTCTGGCAGGAGGTGCCCGGCGAGTACCGCGCCGACCTGCAGCGCCTCATCGTCATCCAGGGCGACACCGAGCCCGCGTCGGTCGAGCAGCAGCGCTTCCTGGGAGCGACTGCACCCAGCCTCTACGACATGCGCAACCTGTTCCAGGTCAACGTCGAGGAGGGCCGTCACCTCTGGGCGATGGTCTACCTGCTGCACGCCTACTTCGGGCGCGCCGGGCGCGAGGAGGCCGACCAGCTGCTGGCGCGCAACTCCGGCTCGGACGACTCGCCGCGCATCCTCGGGGCCTTCAACGAGGAGACCCCGGACTGGCTGTCGTTCTTCATGTTCACCTACTTCACCGACCGGGACGGCAAGTACCAGCTCGGGACGCTGAAGGAGTCGGGCTTCGACCCGTTGAGCCGGACCTGCGAGTTCATGCTCAAGGAGGAGGCCCACCACATGTTCGTGGGCACCACGGGCATCGACCGCGTGGTCCGGCGCACCGCCGAGCTGATGCAGGACCACGACACCGAGGAGGTCGCCGGCGCGGGCGGCATCCCGCTGGCGATGATCCAGAAGTACATCAACTTCCACTACACGGTGTCGCTGGACCTGTTCGGCAACGAGTCCTCGACCAACGCCGCCAACTACTTCACCGCGGGCCTCAAGGGCCGGTGGCAGGAGGAGCGCCGCGACGACAACCACGTGCTCTCCGACGACGAGGGCGCGGTCGACGCCTTCAAGGAGGGCCGGATCTCGTCCAACGAGGTCCCGGCGCTGCTCGCGCTCAACCAGGACCTGCGCCACGAGTACATCAACGACTGCAAGACCGGGCTCAAGCGCTGGAACCGGATCCTGACCAAGGCCGGGATCGACGCCGAGCTGTACCTGCCCCACGTCGGCTTCAACCGGCAGGTGGGAGCGTTCGCGGGCGCCAACATCTCGCCGTCGGGCAAGGTTCTCTCCGAGTCCGACTGGAACGCCCAGAAGGACCAGTGGCTGCCCACCGAGGTCGACAAGACCCACGTCCGCAGCCTCATGCACCCCGTCCTCGAGCCCGGGAAGATCGCCGGCTGGATCGCCCCGCCGTCGACCGGGATCAACGACAGGCCCGTCGAGTTCGAGTACGTGCATTTCCACTAGAACCCTGGCGTCAGGAAAGTCGCGTTGCAGACACTGGGTGTCCGCAACGCGACTTTCCTGACATCCGTTCCTTCGCGATCGCACAGAGGCGGTTGATGTGCTGTCCCACCACCAGCAGTTCAACGCGTCGCACTACCTCGTCGACCGGCACCTGACCGGCCCGGGCGCGGGGGCCCGGCCTGCGGTCCGTGCGGTCGTCGGCGACGGGGTGCGCGAGCTCGACTACGCCTCGCTCGGCGAGGAGGTCGCGCGCGTTGCGGCCGGCCTGCGGGCCCTCGGGGTACGCCCGGAGCAGCGCGTGCTCCTGTGTTGCTCGGACGGGATCGAGCTGTTCACCGCGATCCTCGCGGCGATGCGCATCGGTGCGGTCGCCGTGCCGGTGTCGACGATGCTGCGCGGCGCGGAGCTGGCCAAGCTCGTCATCGACTCGCGTGCTCCCGTGCTGCTCTGCTCCCCGGAGTTCGGCGAGGTGACCCGCACCGCGGTGGCGCTGGCCGGCGAGGACCGGCCGGACCTGCTCGACGTCGTCGTCACGCCCGCGAACGTCGCGGTCACCGACCCGGACCCGCTCGGCGGGTTCGCGGTGCGCACCCGCAGCTGGGCGGACCTGCTCGCGGCCGGGAAGGGCGGCGACACCTCGCTGTACCCGACCTGGGACGAGTCACCCGCGCTGTGGCTCTACACGAGCGGCACGACGGGGACGCCGAAGGCCGCCATGCACCGGCACGCGGACATCCGCACCGTCTGCGAGACCTACGGTGCGCAGGTGCTCGGCATCCGCCCCGACGACGTGTGCTTCTCGGTGGCCAAGCTGTTCTTCGCCTACGGCATCGGCAACTCGATGTTCTTTCCGCTGGCCGTCGGGGCGTCCTCGGTGCTCGCGCCGGGCCGTCCGTCCCCGGCGGCCATCGCCGACGTCGTCACCACCCACCCGGTGACGCTGTTCTACGGCAGCCCGAGCGTGTACGGCCCGCTGCTCGCCTCCGACCTGCCCGACGACACGTTCGCCCGTGTCCGGCAGGGCGTGAGCGCGGGGGAGGCGCTCCCGGCCCGCATGGTCGTCGGGATGCGGGACCGCTTCGGTGTCGAGGTGCTCGACGGCATCGGCTCCACCGAGGCGCTGCACATCTACCTGTCGAACCGGCCGGGCGAGGTGGCGCCGGGGACCTCCGGTGTGCCGGTCCCGGGGTACGAGGTGGAGATTCGCGACGACGACGGGTCGGTCGTGCCGGACGGCGCGAAGGGCACGCTGTACCTGCGCGCCGACTCGCTGTGCACCGGGTACTGGTGCAGGACCGACGTGAACCGCCTCGTGTTCGAGGGCGAGTGGATGCGCACCGGCGACACCTACGTCCGCAACCCCGACGGCACCTACCAGTGCCTGGGCCGCACCGACGACGTGCTCAAGGTCGGCGGCATCTGGGTCACGCCGATGGAGGTCGAGGAGCGGCTCGTCGCGCACCCGTCGGTCGCCGAGGTGGTCGTCGTGGGGGTTCCCGACGACGACGGGCTCGACCGGACGGTCGCGTGCGTCATCCCGGCCGAGGGCGCCGTCGTCGACGCCGATGCGCTCATCGCGTGGTGCCGCGAGGGGCTCGCGTCGTTCAAGAAGCCGAGTCACGTGCTGGAGATCGACGCGGTGCCGCGCACGGCGACCGGCAAGGTGCAGCGCTTCCTCGTCCGTGAGCTCGCGGCGGCGCGGCTCACGACGACGTCCCAGCTGACCGGTGCTGGTGGCTCCACCGTGTGAGCACTTTCCGGGCCTATAGCGCCCGAAAGTGCTCACGTGGCCGAAGGCCACCAGGCGGCCGTCGCCAGGTCGAGCTCGACCAGGTCGGGGTGCCGGAAGAACAGGCGCTCGTCCCGGTCGAGGTGGGTCGTGGGGCGCGCACCGGTCGGGCAGTCCTCGCTGTGCGCGACCGGGGTCAGGCGCCCCGGGCGCACCGCGTGGCAGTAGGTGCAGATGCCGATCATCGAGGGACCTCCGGCGGGCGGGTCGCGAGCGGCGACGGGGTCGGGGCGTCCCGGGCACGGACGCGAACCCGGGTGTTCACGGAATGGTCACCCCTGACAGCGGTCCGTGTCCGCCGCTTCGTGACCCCGCGCACCGTGAGGTGCATCGCGGTCGACGGCTGCCGTCCGGTCAGTGATGACCGAGCGTTGTCTTCCGGCGGGAGATCTCGGACACTGAGACCGCGCTGACCCTCGTTCGGGCCAGTCGCGATCGCGCCGGGTGATTCTTCAGGGAGCAGACATGTCGGTGACCACGGCACCGGAGGAGGCCGCCGGGTCCTCGCGGCGCGAGGCCTGGGGACGTGGCGGCCGCCGCGTCGTGGGCATCGCGCGCCGGGTCCCGTTCACGGCGACCGTCGTCGTGGCGATGGTGGTGGCCGGGCTCGTCACGGGGGCGTTCTGGTCGCCGCTGTCGGTCCGGCCCGAGGCCATCGACCTCGCCTACGGTCCGCCCGCCCTGCTCGCCGGTCACGTCTGGACGCTCGTGTCCGGTGCCCTGCTGGCCGGCAGCCCGGCTCTGTACATCCTGACGCTCGGGCTGTTCGCCCTCGCCGTCGGCTGGGTGGAGCTGCGCTGCGGGACGCGCCGCACCGCCCTGGTCACCATCGCCTTCCAGCTCGCCGCCGTGCTGCTGACCACGGCGCTCGTCCTCGCGCTCGCGGCGACGCCCTGGGTCTGGGCCGGACGGCTCGCCGGGGACCTCGACACCGGGTTCTCCGCGGGCATGTTCGCGGCGCTCGCGATGGGAGCGGCCACCCTGCACGCGCCCTGGCGGCTGCGCCTGCGGCTGATCCTCGTGGGGGTCGCCCTCGTGGGGCTGCTCTTCCTCGGCGGGCTCGCCGACGTCGAGCACACCCTCGCGCTGGTCCTCGCCCTCCCGCTGGCGCGCCGCCTCGCCGGGCCGACGGCGGCGCCCGCCCCCGTCACCATGCACGCCGGTCGCCGGGAGTGGCGCCTCGTCGCCGCCGTCGGGCTCGTCGTCATCGCCGCGATCCGGGTCATCACGCTCGTCGTGCCGGTCGTCGGGCCGCTCGGGGACACGGCCTCGGACTCGAGCGTGATCGAGACCGTCATCTCGGTGGTGATCTCCCTGCTGCTCGCCGAGGGACTGCGACGGGGCCGGCGGCCGGCCTGGGTGGTGAGCCTGCTGCTCGGCGTCTTCTACGCGCTGGTGGGCCTCGTCGTGATCGTCGCGGTGATCTGGGGGCAGGCCACCGGCCAGATGGACCAGATCGAGCTCGTCGGCCTCGCGGTGTTCGTGCCGAACGCGATCCTGTGGACCGCCCTGCTGGTGTGGCTCGTCGTCGGGCGCGCGGCGTTCAAGGTGCCCTCCCGGCGAGCGCTGCGCCGGCGCGGCGCCCACGGGCCCGCCGTCGGGCCGAAGGCCGCCCGCGTCGCCCTGCACACCCACGGCGGCTCGACGATCTCGTGGATGACCACCTGGCCGGAGAACCGTTACCTGGCCACCGGCCACGGGGTCCTCGCCTACCGGGTGCACGCGGGCGTCGCGGTCGCGCTCGGCGACCCGGTCGTCGCGCCCACGGAGCTCGGGACTGCCCTGACCGACTTCGGGGCGCTGGCGGAGCGCTCCGGATGGGTGCCGTGCCTGTTCTCGACGACGTCCGCGGTGGCGGACGCGGCCCGGGCGCAGGGCTGGCGCGCCCTGCAGGTCGCCGAGGACACCCTGATCGACCTCGACGGCCTGGAGTTCAAGGGGAAGGCCTGGCAGGCGGTACGCAGCGCCTTCAACAAGGCCGACAAGTCGGGCATCGAGCACCACATGGTCCACCTGTCCGAGGAGCCCCGCGCGGTCGTCGCGCAGGTCCGGGCGATCTCGGAGGAGTGGGTCGGCGACAAGGGCCTGCCCGAGATGGGCTTCACGCTCGGCGGCGTCGAGGAGGCGCTCGACTCCGAGGTCCGCACCGGACTCGCGATCGACGCCGAGGGCACCGTCCACGGCGTCACGTCCTGGCTGCCGGTCTACGGGCCGGACCGCGAGATCGCGGGCTGGACCCTCGACGTCATGCGCCGCCGGAACGAGGGGTTCCGCGCGGTCGTCGAGTACCTCATCGCCTCGGCGTGCCTGACCTTCCAGGCCGAGGGTGCCCGTTTCGTCTCGCTCTCCGGTGCGCCGCTCGCCCGCTCGGAGCGCGACCCCGAGGCGAGGGAACCGGTGCTCGACCGCCTGCTCGACCAGCTCGGCGCCCTGCTCGAGCCCTACTACGGCTTCTGCTCGCTCCACCAGTTCAAGGCGAAGTTCCGCCCGCGGCACGAGCCGATGTACCTCGTCTACCGCGACGAGGGCGACCTGCCGCGCGTCGGGCTCGGCATCGGGCGGGCGTACCTGCCCGACGCGAGCGTGCGGGAGCTGCTGGCGCTCACGCGCACCTGAGCCGAGGTCGTCACCCGGGCGACGACCTCGGGCTCACCCGCGCAGCTGCGCCAGGGCCGCCTCGGCCTGCACCACGATCGCCTCCGGGCCGGTGACCTCGTCGGCGTCCGCGGTCTCGCCCATGTCACCGGCCTGGTATCGGGTCCAGACGCCGGCGTGGATGCAGGCCGCCCGCCACCGCGCGAACGCGATGTAGAAGTCGATGTCCGGGAGCTTCGTGCCCGACGACGACTCGTACCGCGCGATCAGGTCCTCGCGCGTCGGGAACCCGCCGGCCTCGGTGGGGTTGGGCAGCGCCGCGGGCACCGTGTCACCGGGCTGCGACCAGGAGACGAGCACGTGCCCGAGGTCGCAGTACGGGTCGCCGATCGTCGCGAGCTCCCAGTCGAACACCGCGACCGCCTGGCCGTCGGGGGTGTAGGAGATGTTGCCGCTGCGGTAGTCGCCGTGCGCGATCCGGTTCGACGGCGCCTCCGGGATCCGCTCGGACAGCGCGGCGTGGGCGGCGTCGATCGCGGAGAAGTCCTCGAGCGCGGACGAGTGCGCCTGGCGGTGCCAGCGCCGCAATTGGCGCTCGACGAAGTTGCCGGGACGGGCGAGGTCGTCGAGGCCGACCTCGGCGGGGTCCACGGCGTGCAGGGCGGCCAGCACGTCCATCGTCGACTCGCCGATGCGTGTCTTCACCGCGCCGTCGGTGACCCAGTCCGCGTCCGCGGGACTGTTCAGGACCCGGCCCGGGGCGAAGTCCATGACGTAGAAGTCGACCCCGGCCACGTCGCGGTCGTCGCAGAAGGCCACCGGCTTCGGGACCGGGACCTCGGTGGGGGCGAGCGCGGAGAGGAAGCGCCACTCCCGGCCCATGTCGTGCGCGGTCTCCAGCACCCCGCCGAGGGGCTGCCTGCGCAGCGCCCAGGTGGTCCCGGCGTCGTCGGACACCCGGTAGGTCAGGTTGGACCGGCCGCCGGTGATGCGCTTGAAGGTCACCTCGCCCGAGATACCCGGGACGTTCGCCAGGAACCAGGCCACGGCCTCGTCGGGAACTCCCGGATCACCGGAGATCGACGCCGGAGAGGACATCAGGGCGTCACCACGATCTTGCCGACCTGGTCGTTCGACTCCAGGTAGGTGTGCGCGTCGACGATCGTGTCGAGTCCGGGGAACACCCGGTCCACCTGCGGCCGGAAGTCGCCGGACCGCAGTCCCGCACCCACGAACGCCCCTGCCCGTCGCAACCGTTCCTCATCGTGCGTCATCGCGAAGAGCGTATAGCTCCGCATCCAGAGATCCGGAAGCGTCTCGGTGGGGAAGATCGTCGGCTCGCCGGAGAGCAGTCCGTGGATGGTGAGGATCCCGCCCTTCGCGGTCACCTTCGCGAGGTCGGCGACGCCCGGACCGGCGATGGCGTCGAACACGTGCTCCACGCCCCGGCCTCCGGTGATCTCCAGGACCCGGGCCACCAGGTCCTCCTCGCCGGTCGCGACGACGTGCGCGGCGCCTGCGTCGAGCAGCGGCTGGGCCTTCGACGACGACCGCGAGGTCGCGATCGGGATCGCCCCGACCCGGGTGGCGACGGCGATCGCGGCGAGCCCGACGCTCGAGGTCGCCGCGGTGATCAGCACGTGGTCCCCGGCGCGCAGCCCGCCGGTCTCGACGAGCCCGCCGTAGCCGACGAGGAACGGCATCCACACCGCGGCGCCGTCGACCCAGTTCGTGGACTCCGGCAGCGGCACGACGGCGCGGGCGGGGACGAGCGCGCGGTCGGCGTAGACCGAGTAGTCGTTCATCGAGAAGCCGGGGACGACGCTGACCCGGTCGCCGACGGCGAACCGGGAGACCTCCGGGCCGATCGACGAGACGGTGCCGCTGCACTCGTACCCCAGGCCCGCCGGAAGCTTCGCCTGCTCGATGTAGCGCCCGCGCCGGAACATCGACTCCGCCCGGTTGAGCCCGATCGCCGCGACGTCGACGACGAGCTCGCCTGGCCCGGGCCGCGGGTCGGGCACCTCCTCGATCCGCAGCACCTCGGGGTCACCCAGCTCGGAGAACCGCACCGTCCTGGTCATGGGTCGTGATGGTGCCGCCGCGGCCGCCCGTCCGCATCCTCTTCCCGGGCGGGGCGCCGGGGTCTACCGTGACCGCATGACCAATTTTAATATCTGGTCACAGCGAGCGGAGGCGCGGTGAGCGACGAGCGCGGGAACCGTGTCCTCGACGCGGCAGGCGAGCTCCTGGTGACCTTCGGCTACCGGAAGGTGACCATCGCCGACGTCGCGGACCGGGCCGGCGTCGGGAAGGGCACGGTCTACCTGCACTGGCCGAGCAAGCTGGAGCTCTTCGGTGCGGTGCTCGTGCGGGAGGGGATCGCGGTCGGCCGGGAGCATGTGGCCGGGCTGCGGGCCGATCCGGGCACCGTCGTGCTGCACCGGACCCTCTCGACGTCGTTCCTGACGATCATGCGGCGACCCCTCGCGCGGGCTCTCTACACCGGCGACGCGGGCCTGCTCGGCGCGCTCTCGGCGGACACGAAGATCGGCCGGTCGGTGGTCGGTGGCAACGCGGCGTACCAGCCGCACCACCTCGGGCTGCTGCACCGTCACGGCCTGCTCGCCGACGACCCGGCCACCGATCCCACGCTGTACTACCGCCTCGCCGCGGCCACGCTCGGCTTCTTCCTGGGCGACGAGCTCGCGGGCGGTGCGGAGCTCGCCGAGCGCGCCGAGGCCCTCGGCCTCGTGGTGCGCCGCGCCTTCGAGCCCGCCGAGCTCCCGCCGCCCGCGGCACTCGCCGTCGCGGCCGCCGAGGTCGACGCGCTCTACTCCGGCCTGCTCGACGAGATGGGCCGGTCCCTGCCCGACAGCCCCAGCCCCACAGCCCCCAGCCCCACAGCCCCCAGCCCCGCAGCCCCCTGAGGAGGGGTCATGACCGATTCGACCACCACCGAGCTCGCCCCCGCCGAGTTCGACGCCCCCACCACCGCCGACGAGCCCGCCCTGCTGGCGTGGATCGCGCGCATGCGCGACGAGCAGCCGGTCTGGCGCGACCGGCACGGTATGTACCACGTGTTCCGCCACGCCGACGTGCACGCGATGCTGCGCGATCCCGCCACCTTCTCGTCGGACTCCGGGCGACTCTCGCCGATCTCGAAGACGGTCAACCGGGGCATGCTCACCCAGATCGACCCGCCGGAGCACCGGCGGATGCGCGCGGTCGTCTCCTCGGCCTTCACCCCGAAGCGGGTCGCCGCGATGGAGCCGCGGATCCGGGCGATCACGCGCAGCCTGCTCGACTCGGTGATCGAGGCGGGGCGCGGCACCGAGTTCGACCTGATCGACGCACTGGCGTTCCCGCTGCCGGTGACGGTGATCGCCGAGATGCTCGGGCTGCCCGCCTCCGACCACGACACGTTCCGCGGGTGGGCCGACCGGCTGTTCTCGATGCAGGTCGACGACCCGTTCGACCCCGAGCTCGGCACCCGTGTCCAGGCCGCGATGGCCGACATCCAGGACTACCTGGTCGCGAGGGTGCGGGAGCGGCGCGCGGCGGTCGCCGACGGCACCGCCGGGGACGACCTGATCACCGCGCTGGTCACCGCCGAGGTCGTCACCGACGGCACCCCGGTGCTCCTCGACGACGAGGAGGCGGCGAACTTCTCGCTCCTGCTGCTGCTCGCCGGACACATCACGACGACGGTGCTGCTGGGCAACGCGATCCGGACCTTTCATGATCACCCCTTGGCTGCTGACCACCCGCTCGCCGGCGGCCGCGACCCGTGGTCGGTCCTCGTCGGGGACCCGACGACGATCCCGGCCGCGATCGAGGAGGTCCTGCGACTGCGCAGCCCGTTCACCGAGACCGGGCGGGTCACCACCCGGGACGTCGAGATCGCCGGCGTCACCATCCCCGCGGACCGGTTCGTCCTGCCCTCGCTGCTCTCCGCCAACCACGACGAACGCGCCTTCGACGACCCGGAGACGTTCGTCCTGGACCGGGGGATCGGGGGCGGCAGCCAGACGGCGTTCGGTCACGGTGTGCACTTCTGCCTCGGGGCGCCGCTCGCCCGCCTGGAGGGTCGGGTCGCACTGGAGGAGCTGACCGCCCGCTACAGCGCGCTGGTCCCCGTCGCGAACGCTCCGGAGGCACTGCGGCCCTACCCCCGGGGGGTCCTCGGAGTCCGAAACCTGCCCGTGCGCGGGACGCTGCGCTACGGGGGGTGACCTGCCGCAGCGATCATCTCACCGTGCGTCACACTGACGTGCGTGATCCCTGGAACGCCGGCTCGCATCCTTCTCGGTGCGGCGTGCCTGGTCGGGCTCATCGCCGCCGTCGCCGTGCTGACCGGGGCGGTGCAGGTCGGTGCGGACGGCCCCGAGGGCGCCCCGCCGTCGGCGGCCGCCATGACGGGGCCGCCCGCCACGGCACCCGGCGTCGTCGCCCCGGATCCCCGCGGCGGGGTCCCGGCGACGGTCCTCGCCGTCGCGGACCCGGTGACGGTCGACGTCCGGCTCGAGGACGGTCGCGCCCTGCGGGTGCGCGCGCTCGGCATCCAGCCGCCCGACCGTTGCTACTCCGGCCAGGCGCTGCAGTTCGCCCGCGGTGCCCTCGCCGGCCGGGCGGTGACCCTGGCCGGGGACGGGCGGGCCGACCGGTTCTCCCGCGCGCTGGCGTGGGTGACGCTGCCCGACGGTGACTACGCGGTGCTCGCCGCCGAGGCTGGCGTCGTCAGCACCTACGCGGCCGACGCCCCGCCCGGGCGGATGCCCGCGGTCCGCTCGGCGGCCGACCGGGCCCGCGTCGCGGGCCGGGGGCTCTGGGGCCCGCCGTGCGTCGGGGCAGGCGGCGCGACGACGACCCCCTCGACCCCCTCGAAGCCGTCGACGCGCTCGACGGCCGCCGCGGTCAGCCGGACGCCAAGCTGATCATCGGGTGCGCGGTGGGTGTGAGCCACCGCAGCAGTCGCACGACGGTGCCCTCGTCGGTCGCGACGCAGCCCGCCGTCGGGTGGTCGCCGATGTGCAGGAAGTAGGCCGAGCCGGCGCCCGGGCGGACCGGGTCGGTGTTGGCGTCGAGGACGATCGCGTGGTCGTAGGCGCGGCCCGCGGCCTGGAGGTTCTCCGAGGCCCGCTCGTCGAAGGAACAGCGGCCGGGTGCGCAGGTCTGGTGGGTGTTGTAGAGCGGGCTCCTGGTGTCACCGACCCACCAGTCGTCCGGGCCGACGTGCGAGTACGGCAGCGCCGTGCCCGGGTCCGTCTCCCGGCCGAACGCCTGCGAGATGCCGAACGTGCCGGCGGGGGTCCGCGCGACCTGCTCGCTCGAGGGCCCCATTCCCTCACGACCGAGCGAGGCCGGGGTGGGCGGGACGAACGCCGTCCACCCGTTCCCCGTGCGGGTCCACGCCGAGACGGTGGCCGCGGTCGCGCCGGGGGAGGGCGCGTCGACCAGGATCGCCTGCGTCGTCCGTGCGGGGAGCGTCGCCAACCGGGGCGGGACGCCCGGGGCGGCCTTGCCGGGAGCGGCATCGGCCGGGGCGGGCGTGCCGGCCGCCGGTGCGGGCACGGCGGCCGGAGCAGGTGCGCCCATCGGTGCCGGGGCCGGGACTGCCTGGACGGGCCCGGCGACCGCCGGACGGGCGGCGGCGAGCAGGGCGGGCATCGCCTGCTGCGCGGTCCCGTCGAGCAGCAGCGCCCCGGCGAGACCGGACGCCCCGGCCGTCACCACCAGGACCGCCAGTAGGCGGGTCACCCATCCCCGACCCCCGTTCATGGTCGCTATCGTCCCGTGCCGCGTTCCACCGTGTGCAGGCCCCTCGCGGGGCCGCCCGGCGGAAGGCGTCACCGAACGCCTGCGCGGACCGACGCGTGGCGCTCACATTCGGCGGCCGGCCGGGCTTGGTGCTGCAGCGACCGACGCGCTGGCCTACGCCCGTATCTGTGTGCGCCGCGCGTCGGTGCGGACAGAGTGGTGGGTCGCCCGGCCGAGTGTGTGTGCCGCGCGTCGATCGGGCCGCCGCCCGGCCGGTGCCGATGCCCGTCGAGGGTGGCGTCCACAGTTCACAGCACACGCACAGCCCGTGACCGCGCGGACCACACCGCGCGATCACGCCGGTCGGGCACGCTCGACGTCGTGCAGATCCAGGGCCGGAGACGCAGCGGAGCGGGGCTGGACCAGTGATGGGTTACCAGCGCGGCCTCTCCCTGCTCGACGGCTGGCTGCCGTGGGTCGTGCAGGCCGTGGTCGTGCTCCTGCTGCTGGTCGCGCTCTTCCCACTGCTCCCGACCTCCTGGTCCCGACGAGGGCGCACGGTGCGGCGCCCGCTCGTGCGGCTCGGTGCGGTCGTCGTGCTGGGGGGCGCGGGGGCGCTCGCGGCGTGGTGGGTGTTCGCGGGCAGCGGGCTCGCCTCCGACCCGGCGCCGGTGCTGCTGTGGGTGTGGGTCGGGCTGACGGTGGCCGCGGTGGCGACGGTCGTCGTCGCCTGGGCGCCGTCGCGCTGGTGGCGGCGTGGGGTGGCGGTGCTCGTCGTGCCGCTGTCGGTGGTGTGCGTGGCGCTGGTGCTCAACCAGTGGGTGGGCTACATGACGACGGTGCAGGAGGGCTGGTCGGAGGTGACCGCGGGCGCGTTTCCCGACCAGGTCGACCCGGCGGCTCTGCCCTCGATGATCGGCACGCCGCGGCCGACGGGCGCCGTCGTCAGCGTGACGATCCCGGACACGGCGAGCGGCTTCCCCCACCGCGACGAGGACGTGTGGCTCCCGCCCGCGTGGTTCGCGCCGGGCCCGCGGCCGGTGCTGCCGGCGATCATGATGATCGGCGGCGAGTTCAACACCCCCGGCGACTGGATCCGCGTGGGGAACGCCGTTCAGATCGCGGACTCCTACGCCGCCGCGCACGGTGGGGTGGCCCCGGTGATCGTCTTCGCCGACGCGGGCGGGACGTTCAACAACGACACCGAGTGCGTCGACGGGCCCCGCGGCAACGCCGCCTCGCACCTGACACGTGACGTGATCCCGTTCGTCGAGCGGGCCTACGGCGTCTCGCGGGACCCGCGGGCGTGGGGCGCCGTCGGGTGGTCGATGGGCGGCACCTGCGCGGTCGACCTCGCCGTCATGCACCCGGACCTGATCGACTCGTTCGACGACATCGCCGGCGACGCGGGCCCGGAGATCGGGACGAAGCAGCAGACGATCGACCGGCTCTACGGCGGGAACGTCGCGGCGTGGGCGACCTACGACCCGGCGACGGTGCTGGGCGGGCACACCCCGTACGCGGACACGGCGGGGTGGTTCGACGACAGCTCCGACGCCGGGGGCGGGTTCGGCGGGCACCGTCCGGGCGCGGGGCAGGGCGGGCGGCCGCCCGGCGGCCGACCGCCGGGGCAGCGTCCACCCGGCGGCTTCGGCGGGCAGAACGGCGAGAACGCCGGCATCGGCGGCCGCGGCGGCGGGGGAGGGACCGGTCAGGAGCTCCCCGCGGCGCGGGCGTTGTGCGCGCAGGCGCAGACCCGCGCGATCGCCTGCACCGTCGCGACCCAGCCGGGACGGCACTCGTGGCAGTTCGCGTCGACGGCGTTCTCGACGGTCCTGCCGTGGATGGCGGCCCGGGTGGAGGCCCCGGGAACTCCGGCGAAGGCCTGACCCCGGCCGGGCACCGTCAGAGGATCTTGCCCGGGTTGAGGATGCCGTGGGGGTCGAGGGCGGCCTTGACCGCGCGCTGCATGGCGAGGACCTCCGGGGTCTGCTCGGCCTCGAGACCGTGGCGCTTGAGCAGGCCGACCCCGTGCTCCCCGGTGACGGTGCCGCCGAGGTCGAGGGCGTCGGCGAGGATCTGCTCGAAGGCGGCCTGGGCGCGCCCGCGGGCGGGCTCGTCGCCGATCGGGGTGATCAGCAGCGGGTGGAGGTTCCCGTCGCCGGCGTGCGCGATGTTCGCGATCGTGGTGTCGAAGCGTTCGCCGGTGGCCTGGATGCGGGCGAGCATCTCGGGGACCGCGGCGCGGGGGACACAGACGTCCTCGGTGAGCACCGGGCCGAGCCGCTCGAGGGCGGGGTAGGCCAGCCGCCGTGCCGCGAACAGCGCCTCGGCCTCCTCGGCGTCGGCGGCCTGGGCGGAGAACGAGGCGCCCGCGGCGTCGAAGTGGGCGAGCATCTGCTCGGCCTCGGCGAGCCCGGCGGCGCCCGGGGCGTCGGAGCGCCCGAGCAGGATGACGTCGGCCTCGGCGGAAAGGCCCATGTTCTTCCAGGCGTCGACGGCCTCGAGGCAGGTGCGGTCGACCAGTTCCAGCGCGCTGGGGGTCATGCCGTCGGCGGTGATCGCGGCGACGGCGCGCCCGGCGTCGACGATGCTGGTGAAGTAGCCCGCCACGGTGTGCTCCGGTGCGCGGGCCGGGCGCAGCTTGACGGTGACCTCGGTGATCAGCCCGAGGGTGCCCTCGGAGCCGACCATGAGCCCGGCGAGGTCGAGCCCCGCGACCCCCTTGGCGGTGCGGCGCCCGAGACGGACCAGCTCGCCGAGGCCGTTGACCACCTGCACGCCGAGCACGTAGTCGCGGGTGACGCCGTACTTCACGCAGCACACGCCGCCGGCGTTGGTGGCCACGTTGCCGCCGATGGTCGACCAGGGGGAGCTCGCGGGGTCGGGCGGGTACCAGAGGCCGCGGTCGGCGCAGGCGGCGCGCAGGTCGTCGTTGACGACGCCGGGGTCGACGACGGCGAGGCGCTCGGCCGGGTCGATCTCGTGCACGCGGGTCATCTGCTCGACCGAGACGACGACGCTGCCGGTGATCGCGTTCGCGCCACCGGACAGGCCGGTGCCGGCGCCGCGGGGGATCACCGGGATCCCGTGGCGCAGGCAGGTCCGCACGACGGCCTGGCACTGCGCCGCATCGAGGGGACGCACCACGGCGGCGGGCAGCTCCCAGGGCGCCCACTCGGCGTCGTCGTGGGCGTAGGAGGCCAGCACGTCCGGGTCGTCGATCACGCGGTCGGCGGGCAGGGCGGCGCGGAGGTCGGCGACGACGGGGGCCGGGGCGACGGCGGTCATGGGCGGGGTCCCCCTCGGTCGGTGAGCGTGCCGGTGATCTCACCGTAACTCCGCCGCGGCCGGTCCGGCCCTACCGTGGCGCCCGATGACGAAGGCGGCGAAGCGGTCCGGTCGTGCGGGCGCGGGAGCGGGCGCGGCCGGGACGGGACCCACCGTGACCCTGTGCCGCGGGTGCTGTTGCGGCACCGAGCGCAAGCACCCGGGGATCGACCACGCGGGTCAGGTCGAGCGGCTGCGTTCCGGCACGGTGGACGCGGGCCGCGTGCGGGTGAGCGACTGCCTCGACGCGTGCGCCCAGTCCACGGTGGCGGTGGTGTCGCCGTCGACGGCCGGACGGGCCGCGGGTGGACGTCCGGTGTGGCTGCTCGGGGTGCTCGACCGGGACACCGAGGACGAGATCACGGCGTGGGTGCAGGCCGGCGGTCCGGGCGTGGCCGAGCCACCCGGCCTGCTCGACCTGCGGGTCTTCACGCCGGCACGCCGGATCCGCAACCAGATGGACTGAGGTGGGGGCTCACCGGCGCGGAACGGGCCTCGCGGCGGGACACTCGGGGGCATGCAGCGCGTCGCCGTCCTGATCGAGCCGGACAACGTCGTCCTCGAGCAGCGGGAGATCCCGGAGCCGGGGCCGGGCCAGGTCCAGGTCGCGGTGCGCGCGGTGAGCGTGTGCGGGTCCGACGTCCACTACTTCGACCACGGGCGCATCGGCGGCTTCGTCATGCACGCGCCCCTGGTGCTCGGGCACGAGACGGCGGGTGTGGTGTCCGCCGTCGGGCCCGAGGTGGGCGTGGGGCCGGGTGGGGGGATCACTGTCGGGACCCGGGTGGCCGTCGAGCCGCAGGCCGAGTGCGGGCGGTGCGCGCAGTGCCGGCAGGGGCGCTATCACCTCTGCCCGGACATCGCGTTCTTCGCGACCCCGCCGGTCGACGGCGCGTTCGCCGAGTACGTCGTCGTGCCCGCGCACCGTGCGCACCCGATCCCGGAGTCGCTCTCCGACGAGGCCGCCGCCCTGGTCGAGCCGCTCTCGGTGGCCCTGCACGCCGCGACGAAGGCGGACATCGGGCCGGGGACGCGGGTCCTGGTCAGCGGGGCGGGGCCGGTCGGGCTGCTGTGCCTGCAGGTCGCCCTCGCCCGGGGCGCGTCGGCCGTCGTCGTCAGCGATGTCATGGCGCTGCGACGGGAGGCCGCGACCGAGTTCGGCGCGACGGCGACGGTGGACGGGAACGACCAGGACACCGCGCTCGCGTCGATCGGTGAGGTGCTGGGGCAGGCCGATGTGGTGCTCGAGTGCACCGGGGTCCAGCCGGCGATCGACCTCGCGGTGGCGGCGACGGCACCCGCGGCGACGGTCGTGCTGGTGGGGACGGGGGCGTCGGTGACGCTGCCGCTCGACCTCCTGCAGGCCCGCGAACTGGTGGTGAAGGGGACCTTCCGCTACGCCCACGTCTACCCGGCGGCGATCGCACTGGCGGCATCCGGGCGCATCCGGCTCGACGCGATGATCACCTCGCACCACCCGCTGGAGGACGCGGTCGGGGCGCTGCTCGCGGCACGGCGCGACCCGCTGGCCCTCAAAGCGGTGGTGCACCCGTAGGTGGCCTCCGGCCTTGTGAGCACTTTCAGGGGCTATAGGCCCCGAAAGTGCTCACGAGCGCGAAGCGCACCTACGGGCGACGACCGCCAGGCACGCGAGGGCGATCACACCGAGCGCCACGAACAGCGCGCTGTAGGAGACCAGGTCGGCGAGCAGCGCGAGCACCGTCGGGACGAGGAACCCGAGGTAGGCCAGCGTGTAGAACACCGCGTTCAGCCCGGCGAGGTGGCGGGACGGCGCGATGCGCTGCACCTCGGCGAGCCCGCTGACCAGTGCGAACCCGTAGCCGATCCCCAGGACGACTGCGCTGGCGACGGCGAGCGTGACGCCCGGGGTCGCGGCCGTGAGCGCTGCCAGCAGCATCCCGGCCGCGGCGAACGCCTGGCCGAGCATCCCGCCGCGGGCGTCGGTGAGCCCGAGGCGCTTGGCCAGCGACTGGGCACCCACCCCGGCCGCCAGCGTGATCGCCGTCATCAGCGCCGCGAACGCGATCGCGTGCCCGGGGACGGAGCTGGCCACCAGGGAGGGCAGCACGGCGTACGCGACGCCGGCGCAGGTGAACACCCACGGCGCCACCGGCGCGACGACCGTCAGAAACTCGCGGTGCTCGCCGACCGGGATGCGCAGGTCGTCGCGGAGCCGCCGGGTGGGACGTGCGGAGCGGTCGAGCGTCTCCGCGGTCCGCAGGGCGACGAGGCCGAGCGGGATCCCGACGACGACGTGGACGGCGTACGAGAGCACCTCCGGCCATGGGCCCCACTGGGCGAGCAGTCCGGCCGTTACCGGGCCGAGCAGGAAGCCCAGCGTCAGCGACATCGCCGCCCGCGAGGCCCCACCGGCGGCGGCGCCGCGCAGCGACGACAGCTCGCTGATCCAGGTCGAGCCGACCGCCATCGCGATCCCCAGGGCGAGCCCGGCCAGGACGCGGCCGGTGAACAGCACCGGCACCACGTCGCCCCCGGCGGCCAGGACGAGGCTGCCCAGGATCGCGATCGGCGGCGCGGCGAGCATCAGCGGCTTGCGACCGAGACGGTCGGAGAGGGGCCCGCCGAGGAGCATGCCGGGCACGATCCCCAGCACGTACGCGCCGAGCAGGACGTCCACGACCGCCGTCGAGAACCCGCCGAGCTCGCGGTACATGACCATGAGCGGCGTGAACTGGTTGCCGCCCCAGGCGACGGTGAACAGCGCGAGCCCCACGGGCAGCCAGGCGGTCGAGCCCCGCCGGGTGTCCGTGGGCTGGTCGAGCGTCGCGGTCATCGGGTCCTTCCGTGGCGGTGGGTGTTGTCGAGGTGGTCGGTCAGGGCGCGGGCGAAACCGTCGATGTCGCGGGCCGCGAGCAGGTCGCGCAGCGCCCGGTGCTCGTCGAGGACGGTGGTGGCGGCGGCGGTGCGCCCGCGGACCGAGTCGGCCGTCATGCGCTGCTGGCGCTCGCGCAACGTGGCGTAGAAGCCGGCGAGCAGGGAGTTGCGGCCTGCGTCGGCGACGAGCCGGTGGAACTCCGCGTCGGACCGGGCGAACCCGGGGAGGTCGTCGTCGCGGTGGGCGGCCTGCTGGCGCTCGATCGTCGAGTCGAGCGCGGACAGCAGCCCGGCGAGGTCGTCGGGGCGGGTGATCACGTCGGCGGCGGCGTGGGTCTCGAGAAGGGCGCGTGCGTCGAGGACCTCGTCGATCTCGTGGGGTGCGACCGGCACCACGAGGGCGCCCCGCTTCGGGAACAGGCGCAGCCACCCCTCGACCTCGAGGCGCAGGAACGCCTCGCGGACCGGGGTGCGGCTGACGCCGAGTGCGGCCGAGACCTCGCCCTCGCTGACCATCCGGCCGCCCTCGAGCTCGCCGGTCAGCACGCGGTCCTTCACGTGGCGGTAGACGGCGTCGGCCGCTGAGACGCCACTTGTGTCGGACATAGATACAAGATAGCGCAGGAGCGGACTCCGCGCAGCACGCGGGCCCGCCCCGGGTCAGGCGCCGGTCCGCGCGACCAGACCCGCCGCCTCGATCCCGGCGACGACCGCCTCCTCGTCGGCCAGTGACGCGTCACCGGAGGCGCCCGCGGCCCCGATCACCTCGCCGTCGCCGTCGCACACGAAGACCCCGCCGGGCACCGAGAACACCTTCCCGCCCGCGAGGGAGGCGACCGAGGTGAAGAACTCCGGTGAATCGGACGCGCGGGCCGCGATCGCCCGGCTGTCCATCATGAGCCCGATGACGCCGTGCGCCTTCGCGACCGCCACGTCCGGGCGCAGGAACCCCGATCCGTCGGCACGGCCGAGCGCCACGAGGTGCCCGCCGGTGTCCAGGACGGCGATCGTGAGCGGCTTGTAGCCCGCCTGCCGCCCGTGCTCGAGGGCGGCGGAGACGATGGTGCTGGCGTGGTCGTAGGTCAGGGCGCTCATGCGCGGCTGCCTATCACGATCGGGATGTACGCGCGGCACAGCTGCGCACCGGGGCATGTGCGGTGACGCGGAGCACGATAGCGTGGCATCGCTGCCCGACCCCTGGGGGACGCATGGACTCGACGATGCCGGCGGGAGCGCCCCTGCCGACGCCACCGTCGGGGATCCGCAGTCTGACGTCCCGGGTGCTCGAGGGCCTGAGCGAGGCCGTGGTCGTCACCGGCGCGGCCCCCTCCGGCAGCGGCCGCCGGATCGTCCACGCGATCAACCCGGCGGGGCAGCGGCTGCTCCCGGGCCTCGCCGTGGGTGCGCCGGTCGAGGACGCCGGGCACGACGCGTTCGCCGCGGTCGTCCGGGACGGGGACGAGGGGTTCGAGGCCGAGGTCGCGGGCCGCGCCCTGGTGGGCCGGGGTCAGCTCCTGGCCGACGACCCGCGCACGGGCGACCTCCTCACCTGCTGGTACGTGCGCGACGTCACCGAGGAGCAGCGCGGGTCCCGGTCGCTGCACCGCGCGCAGGCCCGCGCCCAGTTCCTCGCGGAGGCGGGGCGCGCGCTGCACGGGGTCCTCAACGTCGGGCGCACGCTGCGCACCGCGGCCTCCCTCGCGGCGGGGGCCCTCGCGCCGCGAGTGGTGGTCCTGCTGGCCGACTCCTCGGACACGGTGCGCTGGGTGGGCGCCGAGGTCGGTACCCGCCCGGTCTCGGGCGAGCTCGCGCGGAGCGAGCTGCGGAGCGCGCCGCGCCTGGCCGAGGCGATGAGCGGGGACGCGCCGGTGGACCCCTGGGCCGCCGTCGAGCTCGCCGAGCTGCCCGTCTGGTCCGGGGTGCCGCCGTCCGGGCACGTCACCGTCGTGCCGGTGCCCGGCACCGTCGTCCGCGGGGCGCTGGTCCTCGTCACCGAGACCGAGCTGCCCCCCGACGTCGAGGACGGGCTGCCGCTGGCCCAGGAGTACGCGGTCCGGGTCGGGACCGCGCTCTCCGCGGCCGCCCTGTACCGCGAGCAGGCCCATCTCGGCGAGCTGCTGCAGGCGAGCCTGGCGCCGCCGCCGCTGCCCGAGGCGGTCGAGGGCCTGGTCCTCGGCAGTGCGTACCGCCCGGCGCGGGAGAGCCTGCGCGTCGGCGGCGACTTCTACGAGATCCTGCCGGTGACCGCCACCGGGGAGACCCCGTTCCTGCTCGGCGACGTGTGCGGCAAGGGCATCGAGGCGGCGGTGCTCTCCGGGCGGGTGCGCCAGTCCCTGCACGCGCTGCGGCTGGTGGAGCGCGACCCCGCCGCCCTGCTCGCCCTACTCAACGCGGCCCTGCTCGACGCCGCCGACCTCGACGCGGCAGGCGCGGTGCCGGTGATGCCCCGGTTCGCGACGATGGTGCTCGGCGAGGCCCGTCCGGCGCCGGACGGGTCGCTGCGACTGCGGCTGGCCACGGGCGGCCACCCGCCGCCGTACCTGCTGCGCGCCGACGGCACCGTCGAGGAGACGCCGGTGAGCGGGACGCTCGTCGGGGCCCTGCGCGACGGCGAGTTCGGTGACGCCGAGGTGCTGCTGGCCCCGGGCGAGACCTGCCTGCTCTACAGCGACGGCGTCACCGAGGCCCGGGGCGGCCCTCGCGGCGTCGACTTCTTCGGCGAGGAGCGCCTGGCGGACGCCCTCGCGGGCTGCGCCGGAGCGCCGGCGCAGGTCGTCTGCGAGCGGGTCCTGCAGCTGCTCTCGGCGTGGCTGGGCGGCCGCGACCACGACGACGTCGCACTGCTCGCGCTCCAGGCCCCGCCCGCTCCCCACCGGGGAGACGGGGCATGAGCGCACCCGCCCCCACCGCGGGCGCGGCCGACCTCGGCGCGATCCGCGACGACTACCTCTCCCGGCTCGAGGCGTCCGACGAGGCGGGGGCGGTCGTCGTCGTCCTCGCCGCGCTCGACGGCGGGCACGACGCCGAGGCCGTCCTGCTCGACGTCGTCGCCGAGGCGCAGCGGGAGGTGGGGGAGCGCTGGGCGGCCGGGGCGTGGACCGTCGTGCAGGAGCACATCGCGACCCACATCTCCGAGCGGGTGGTGGCCGCGGTGAGCCGCCACCGGCCCGCGCCCGCCCCGACCGGCATCGGGCGCATCGCCGTTGCCTGTCTCGACGGCGAGTGGCACGGCCTGCCGGCGCGCCTGCTCGCCGAGGTGCTCGCGCACCACGGCTGGGAGGTCACCTTCCTCGGGTCGAGCGTCCCGGCCGGCCAGATCGCGGTGCACCTGAACACCGAGGGCCCCGACGTCGTCGCGGTGTCGAGCTCGTTGCCCTCCCGGCTGCCCGCGGCGCGGCGCATGGTCGAGGCGTGCCGCGCGAGCGGGACCCCGATCCTCGTGGGCGGCCCGGCGTTCGGCCCGGACGGCCGCTGGGCCCGTGCGGTCGGCGCCGACGGCTGGGCCCCCGACGCCCGCGCGGCCGCCGCGCTGCTGGCCGCCCAGGTGCCCGACGGCGACGAGGCCGCGGTGACCGTCGACGACGCCTCGCGCGAGGAGCAGGCCTTCCTGCACGCCAGCCGGGGCGAGCTCGTCGCCGGTGTCGGATCGCGGTTGCGGGGTGCGGCTCCCGGGGACGAGCTCGCCGACGATCTCGGGCACCTCGTGGACTTCCTCGCGGCGGCGGTCTACGTCGACGACCCGGCCCTGCTCTCCCGGTTCCTGCACTGGATCGGGTCGATCACCGTGCCCAGCGGGCTGACCGGCGCCGAGACGGGGCCGGCGGTCGACGAGCTGGTCACGCGGCTGGGCGACTCGCCGCGGACCGTCGCCCTCCTGCGCTCGGACGCCGTGCGCGCCGCGTGCGCCGACGTCACGGCAGGCGTCGCGGAGTAGCCGGGGGCGGCCCTGGACGCCCGCTCGCCCGGGGTGATCTAGTCGGCTCATGACGACGTCCGTGGCCGGCTCCTCCGCAGCGGCCCTGCCCGAGCACCTCGAGACCCTGGCCGTCTCCCGGGAGACCCCGGCCGCGCACGTGGCCGAGGTGTCCATGACGGCCCGGGCGATGGCCCCCGCGTTCTTCGCCGAGCTGCCCGCCGTGATGCGGGCCCTCGACGCCGACCCCGAGGTCCGCGCCATCGTCGTCACCGGTGCCGAGGGGCGGTTCTCCTACGGGCTAGACCTGCGCGCGGCCACCTCGTCGCTGGGCAGCGTGCTCTCCGACCCGACCGCCGGGGCGCGCGAGGAGTTCCTGCACCACCTCCGGGACCTGCAGGCCGCGATCACCGCGGTGGCCGACTGCCGCACGCCGGTGGTGGCGGCGGTCCAGGGCTGGTGCGTCGGCGGCGGGGTGGACCTGATCACCGCGTGCGACGTGCGGCTCGCGAGCACGGACGCGTTGTTCTCGGTCCGCGAGGTCCGCATGGCCATGGTCGCCGACCTCGGCTCGCTCCAGCGCCTCGTCGGGATCATCGGCGATGGGCACCTGCGCGAGCTGGCCCTCACCGGCGCCGACGTCGACGCCGCGCACGCCGAGCGGATCGGCCTGGTCAACCGCGTGCTCGACGGCGAGGAGGCGCTGCGGACCGCCGCGTTCGAGCTTGCGGGCTCGATGGCGGCGAACTCCCCGCTGGTGACCCGCGGCATCAAGGACGTCCTCGACGCCGAGCGGGGCCCGCGGGTCGAGGCGGGGCTGCGCTACGTCGGCGCATGGAACGCCGCGTTCCTGCCCAGCGCCGACCTCGCCGAGGCGTTCACCGCGTTCGGCGAGCGCCGGGAGCCGCGCTTCACCGGACGCTGACCGCGCCCCGACCGGGCCCGGCTCAGCCGGGCAGGTCCGCCGGTCGGCGGGGCCGCTCACCGAGCAGGCGCTCGAGGTCGGCCTCGACGCCCGCGTCGCTGTGCCGTTCCACCCGTCGCCTGCCCCGCGCGGTTACGGCGACCACCCACGACTCGACGACGTTGCGGGCCATCTCCGGGACGACGGTCCAGGGGACGAGCACCGGCTGGCCCAGGTCTCGGCAGCCCTGCGCACCGAGGAACAGGCGCAGGTGCGACAGCAGCCGGCGTCGCGCCCACCACCCGGTGAGCGGCCGGCCGCGCTCGGCGTGGCTACGCCGCGTGCCCTCGACGAGCGCGGTCGTCAGTGCCGCCCCGGCGGGGGTGGGGCCGCTCTGCGCGAGCAGCAGGTGGTGGTCGAACGCGTGCTGGGCCCGCTCGTCGGCGAACAGCCAGTCCTCGTCGACCCCCATGAGCCACCCGACGTAGCGCCACAGGTGCATCACCGCCCGGGCGTCCGCGCGGGGCACCCGGCGTCCGAGCACGCGGACCCCGAGCATCGCGGTGGCGCTGAACAGCGCGAGCGTGCCGGCGAGGTCGCTGCGGTTGACGGGGAGGCCCAGCGTGGCGCTGTCCCAGTCGTCGCGGCGCTCGAAGCGGTCGTTGACCAGCGCGTGCATCGCGCGGACGTGCGCGGTGACGCGGAAGCCCTCGCCGTCGCGGGCCATCCCGCCGGGCCGGGAGACCGCGTGGCCCCAGGCGGTGGTCTCGCCGAGGCGGCGCATCGCGGTGGAGCCGGTCAGCCCGCCGGTGGCGACGAGCAGGTCGGCCGGGCCCGCGTAGCGGTAGCCGCCGATGAGCGACAGCGCGAGCAGGACGTCGTCGCGGCTGCGTCCCATCCGGCGGTAGGCCCGGGCACCGCGTTCGAGCAGATCGCGGTCGAGCCACTCCGGCTCCGTCTCCAGCGCGGCGACGAAGCGGCGCAGCGCGGGCGGGTCGTCGTCGTGGGCGCCCTCGGCGATCGCGCGGTGCAGCGCGGCGGTGGTGACCCGCGGCGTGGCGTCACGCCGCATTGCCACCGCGAGGTCGGCGCCGACCTCGTCGCGGCGCAGCATCCGCCGCCCGATGTCGTCGACGAGCGCCTGGTCGGCCTGCCGGACCCGACCGAGGTAGGCCAACGGACGGGCTATGGCGGCGTTGCGCTCGGGCGCCCCCCGGAAGCGGGCCGGGAACTCGGGCAGCGCAGCCCTCGGAGTCGTTGCCGTCACGGTCTCTGCCACCATGGCCGGAACGCTGACACGAGTTGTCGCTCGGGTTCAACTCGCGTTTCGGGCTGCGGTGAGGAGGTGCTCGGATGGCCGCCGACGAGCCCCGCGCCATGCGGCGCAGGCCGAGCCAGGAGCGGTCCCGGGCGACCGTCGAGCGAATCCTGGACGCGGGCCGGTCCGTCCTGCTCGAGCGGGGTTTCGAGGCGGCGAGTACCAACCGGATCGCAGCCGCGGCGGGCGTCGGGCCCGGCACGCTCTACCAGTACTTCCCGGACAAGGAGGCGATCCTCGACCGGGTCGTCGAGCGGGCGGTCGACGACCTGGAAGCTCGCATCACGCGCGCGTTCCTCGGTAGCCTGCGTGCCGGCGACGACGCCGTCCGCCACCACCTGGAGGCCCTCCTCGACGCGCTGACCGCCGAGGCCGACCTGGTGCGGGTGCTCGCGCAGGACCAGCCCCGGACGGTCGGGCGCCGCCGGGTGGGCTTCGCACGCCGGATCGACGCGCTCGTCGCGGGGGCACTGCTCGCCGAGCACCCGGACACCACCGGTGTCCCGGTGGACGCGGTCGCCTGGATGCTCGTGCGGACCGTCGAGCACGTGACGGTCTCGTGGGTGCTCGAGCAGCCCGACGTGCCCCGGGAGGCGGTCGTCGAGGAGCTGACCGCGATGGTCGGCGGCTACCTGGCGACCCGCTGGGGCTGAGCGGCTCGCGTCAGGCGGCCGACGTCCAGAACTGCGTGGCGATCTCGAGCCACCGCGGCGCGGCGTCGACGTGCGGGCCGTGGCCGGATCCGGCGAACATCTCGGTCCGCGCGCTCCCGCCCGCCTGCTCGTAGCGGGCGAGGACGGCGCGGATCTGGGCGACCATCGGCTGCGGGGGGAAGACCTCGGGGCCCGGCCAGCCCGGCACGATGCCCGCCTGGCCGAGCGTGCCCAGCTCCAGGTACGAGCCGTCGGCGACGACGAGGTCCCCGTCGCCGTGCGTCCACAGCACCGGCGGCTTCGGATCGATCTCGGGCAGCCAGGCCCAGGAGCAGTACTTCGGCGAGAGGGCGTTGAGCAGGCCGCGCGTCCCGGGGGCGGCGCCGGGCCAGTGATCCGAGGTCGTCGAGTCCCCGGGATAGCCATCGTCGCCGATGTGGGAGAGCAGGACCTCGTCGAGCAGCAGGGCCTCGCGCTCGGGTGCCAGGCGGAAGTCCGGGGCCCAGTAGGTGCCGTTCATGACGTTGCGCGGGGAGACCGGTTCGTCGGCGGAGCGGTCGCCGGCGCGCAGCAGCTCGACGAAGCGGGTGTTCGCCACGCCCGCACCGCTGCCCGCGTGGTCGTCGAAGCAGGGCGTGCCGTCGGGGAACGTCCCGCCGTAGCCGTACGGCGAGACCGGGTCGAGGAAGGTCAGGCTCGCGACGGGCACCTGCCGGGCGACGAGCGCGATCGCCGCGCCGGCCGTCGACCACCCGACGAGATGCGGGCGCTCGACGCCGAGGGTCTGCAGGTAGGAGACGAGGTCGTCGGCCCAGTCGCCGAGGCCGCGGGTGGCGTCGATCGGGGCGCGCTCGGTGCGGCCGAAGCCGCGCATGTCCGGGGCGAGGTAGTGGAAGCGGTCGCTCTCGGGGCTCATGACGTGCTCGAAGAACCGGCCCGTGGACAGGTTGCCGTGGACGAGCACGACGGGGACGCCGTCCGCGGGACCGGACTCGAGGTGGTGGATGCGGATCCGGGCGTCGACGGTGGCGGCCCGGACGCCGGGCAGGAACTCGCTCATGTTCGGACGCTAGTCAGCTCGGCGTCGCCGGGGAACTCCTCTGGACATCAGCCGCGAGCAAGATCGCGAGTTGTGCGCCGGAACAGCGCAGATCTGACGCGTTTCGCCGCACAACTCGCGATCTCGGGGCTGCGGCCGTCGAGCGGCTCGAGCCCCGGCCCGCGTGGCACTCGCCCGCTCCCGCCGTGCGAACCCGCCCGCTCCCGCCGTGCGAACCCGCCCGCTCCCGCGCCATATGATCAGGAGCACCTGGGACAGGTGGCGCGGCGCTCAGTCCTGCCTGATGTGCCCCTCGTCGGTGGGTCCGGCGGGGCGGAGCCCTCAGCCGAGCGGCACGCGCGCGAGGATCCCGTCGACGTCGACCCCGCGGGGCAGGGTGCCGAATGCTGCGCCGTGCTCGCCGGCCACCCGTGACCCGACGAACGCGTCCGCCACCGCAGCCGGGGCGTGCCGCACCAGCAGCGAGCCCTGGAGGACGACGGCCATCCGCTCGGCCAGCCAGCGGGCGCGCTCCTCGGCGGGGTCGCGCAGCTCGTCGAGGATCGACTTCCAGGCGGCGTCGAGCCGGTGGTCGGCGCCGGAAGCCGCTTCGACCTCGGCCCGGTACGCCTCGACCGCCGCCGGTTCGCGGCCCAGCACGCGCAGCAGGTCCAGGGCGTTGACGTTGCCCGAGCCCTCCCAGATCGAGTTCAGCGGCGACTCCCGGAACAGGCGCGGCATGCCGGACTCCTCGACGAATCCGTTGCCCCCGAGGCACTCCAGGGCCTCGCCGACCACGGCCGTCTGCCGCTTGCAGATCCAGTACTTCCCGAGCGTGACCCCGATGCGCCGGAACGCGGCCTCGTGCTCGTCCGACCCCGAACGGTCCTGCGCACCCGCGAGCCGGAGCGCGAGCGTCACCGCCGCCTCGGACTCGAGGGTGAGGTCGGCGAGCACCCCGCGCATCAGCGGCTTGTCGATCAAGGCCGATCCGAACGCGTGCCGGTGCGTCGCGTGCCAGGTGGCCCGCCGGAGGGCGTCGCGCATGCCGGCCGCCGAGCCCAGGGCGTTGTCCAGCCGCGTGCACGCGACCATCTCGATGATCGTCCGCACCCCACGACCCTCGTCGCCGACCCGGAAGCCGATCGTCCCGTCGAACTCGGGCTCCGAGGAGGCGTTGGACCGGTTGCCGAGCTTGTCCTTGAGGCGCTGGATCGCGAAGGGGTTGCGGGATCCGTCGGGCAGGATCCGCGGCACGAGGAAGCAGGTGACGCCGCTCGCCCCGACCTGCGCGAGCACCAGGAACACGTCGCACATCGGCGCCGAGGTGAACCACTTGTGCCCGGTGAGCGTGTAGGTGCCGTCGGCGTTCGCGACGGCGCTCGTGGTGTTCGTCCGGACGTCCGAGCCGCCCTGCTTCTCGGTCATCCCCATGCCGGCGAGCAGGCCGGCCTTCGTCGTCGGCTCGGCGAGGCCGCGCTCGTAGACGGTCGAGACGAGCCCGGGCCCGTAGCGCGCCAACAGTTCCGGCGCGGCCTGCAGCGCGGGGAGGACGGCGTGGCTCATCGACACCGGGCAGCCGTGGCCCGCCTCGGCCTGCGACCAGACGAGGAACCCGGCCGCCCGGGCGACGTGCTGGCCCGGGCGGGGAGCGGAGCCGATCCCGTCCGGACCGGCCCAGACCGCGCCGGCGAACCCGCGCGAGACCGCCTCGTCGAGCAGGGCGTGGTAGCCCGGGTCGTAGTCGACCTCGTCCACCCGGTTCCCGACGCGGTCGAACGCCCGCAGCCGGGGCTCGTTGCGGTGGGCGGCGTCGGCCCACTCGCGGACCTGCGCCGACCCGGCCCGCCTACCCGTGTCGTGCAGCGCGTCCAGCGACCACCCCGCGCCCTCGCGGGCCACGGCCTCGAGCAGCGGTGGGTCGGCCGCGAGGTCGGTGTCGACGAGGTCGGGCACCTGGTTGGTGACAGTGTGGGTGGGCGCCATGGCCCGATCCCACCACGTCCGGCTACTCGTCGGTAGGTGCCTTCGCACCCAGGAGGAGACATCCCGAGACACGACGCCGACGCGGGCGGTTCCCCCGAGCTCCTCGCGGCGAAGCAGGAGCTGCGCGAGGGCATCTGGGCGACGCTCTCCGAGCGCAAGCACGCCCGCTTCCCCGGGGCGCGGGGTCGCATCCCGAACGTCACCGGCGCGGAGGCCGCCGCCGACCGGCTGCGGGAGACGGAGGTCTGGCAGCGCGCCCGCACCCTCAAGTGCAACCCGGACTCCGCGCAGTGGCCGGTCCGCCAGCGGGCACTGCAGGACGGCAAGACGGTCTACATGGCCGTGCCGCGCCTCGCCGGGGCCGATCCCTTCTTCCTGCTCGACCCCGACGACCTCGGGGAACGCACCCCGCGCCAGGCGTCGTCGATCAAGGGCGCGACCGCGGCCGGGCGGACGGTCGCCGTCGCGGACCTCGAGCCGGTGGACCTGGTCGTCGCCGGCTGCGTCGCGGTGAGCCCCGACGGGTCACGGCTCGGCAAGGGCGGGGGGTTCTCCGACCTCGAGTTCGCCGTCGCCTACGAGGCGGGGCTGGTCGCGACGGACACCCCGGTGGTGACGACGGTGCACGAGGACCAGGTCGTGGCCGACGGCGAGATCCCCACCGTCGACCACGACATCCGTCTCGACCTGGTCGTCACCCCGGAGCGCACGATCCGCTGTACCCGGGGAGCTCGCCATCCGGCCGGGATCGCGTGGGACGAGCTCACCGAGGAGAAGATCGCGGCGATCCCGCTCCTCGGCGAGCTCCGACCCGGCTGACACCGTGCGGGGTCAGGTGGTGAGCACCCAGAACACCGCCGCCGCGCACGCCAGGAACACCAGCGAGGCGACGGTCCCGAGCACGTCGGTGCGGGGCTGACGGGTCTCGCGCGCCGGCTCGAGCCAGAAGCGCAGCGCCCGGGTCACCACCGGCATGACGACCCAGGTCAGCACGCTCACCGACAGCACGTTGCCGACCAGCAGGCTCGCCCACAGCGGCGCCGCGGGCCAGAGCGCCGAGAGCGCCAGGGTCAGCAGCACGACGGTGGGGTAGAGCCCGACCAGCACCGACAGCGCGGTCTTCCACGACGCCGGACCTGCCTCCGGCCCGGCGTCGGGGGCGAACCAGCTCCCGAACGACGGGCCGACCCGCTGGAGCCGGAAGTCCCGGAAGCGCTCGCCGTCGTCGAGGAGCCGCCGGCGTGCCTCGGACCCGAGCCACGCCTCCAGCTCCGGCTCACCGGCGAACCGGGTCACCGCGACCCAGTCCTCCTGCACCCCGGGGACGGGACGCAGCAGCTCGGAGCCGACGTTGCCGGGCGCGTTCCGCTCGGCCTCGGACATCCGGTTCTGCCAGTCGAGGAAGGCGCTCTCGTCCTGGGGGCGCACCGCGTGGGAGACCACGACGGTGACGACGTCGCGCTCGGGCGCCTCGCCGACGAGCACCGGCCGGCTCTCCGGTGCGTTCGATCCGTGACCGCTCATCGTCGTCGCGCCGCTCAGTACGCGTAGCGCTCGGGCGAGGCGAGATACTCCTCGTACACCGCGGCACCGAGGTCGGGACGGAGCTCCTCGATCTTGATCCGGCGCTCGTTGAGCGGGCGGGCGAAGTCCTCGTACTGGAACTGGTCGTCGAACCCGACACCGCGGGTGGCGTCGAGGTCGTTGGCGAAATACACCGCGTCGACGCGGGCCCAGTAGATGGCGCCCATGCACATGGGGCAGGGGATGCCGCTCGTGTAGACCTCGGTGCCCATGAACATCCGGGCGCGGGCCTCGACGACGTCGGGCGAGCCCTCCGGGCGGGGCACGAGCGCGAGGTGGCCCTCGGGGCGGTGCTCCTGGGCGATCGTCGGGGCGTACGGGTTGAGCGCCGTCGCCGCCTTGCGCAGCATCTCGACCTCGGCGTGCGCGGTGACGTCCCCGGTGAGGAGCACCCGGTTCTGGCCGCGGGCGATGATCTCGCCGTCGCGGGCGAGGACCGCGCCGAACGGGCCGCCCCAGCCCTTGCGCACCGTCTCGCTCGCGAGCCGGCAGGCCTCGGCCATCAGTTCGTCGTGGGTCATGGTGTCGACCTCTCTCGTCGGCGCCGACAGGGCGCGCCAGGGGAGGACCTCGGATGGGTCCGTGGCGGGAAGGAGCCGGCGGCGCGAGCTCGGCCGACGGTGTGACGGCACGAACGCTAGGCCGATCAAACCTTCGTTGCTAGCCCAAATGGAGTAGCAGCGCGATCACTCGGTGCGATGCCCCGCCTGATCGACCGGGTCCCGGAAACGAAGATCGCGAACTCCTTGCCGCCTCCCTCCGGGCGCGGCACGGTGAGACCCGGGTCACCCACTCGACGGCGAGGAGACAGACCATGGCTGACGCACCCTCGATGGCGGAACTGCTCGGGGACGACACCCCGAAGAACTGGGGCAAGTGGGGCAAGGACGACCAGATCGGGTCGCTGAACTACCTCGACGCGGCCCAGGTGCTGCGCGGTGTCGCGAGCGTCAAGAGCGGCCAGGTGTTCACGCTGCAGTGCCCGATGGGTCTGCCGCACGGCGACCCGGTCTTCCCCGGCCGCGAGGGCATCCAGCGCGAGATGGTGTGGGACCAGGACGCGTTCGCCCCGGGCGGGGTGGGGCCGCAGTTCCCCGGTGGCCTGCGTGCCTCGGACGACAAGGCGACGATGTTCCTGCAGGGCTCGTCGCAGTACGACGCGCTGGGCCACGCCTGGTACGACGACCGGATCTGGAACGACGTCGACGCCGCGACCACGAACGGCGGCGGGATGAGCTGGGCGTCGATCATGCCGATCGCCGAGCGCGGCATCGTCGGGCACGGCGTGCTGATCGACATGGCCCGCCATCGCAACAAGAAGTGGCTGGAGAAGGGCGAGACGTTCACCCATCACGATCTCGAGGAGGCGGCCGCCGCGCAGGGGACCTCGATCGGCGACCGGGACGTCGTCGTGATCCGCACCGGCTGGCTGAAGTACTTCTACTCGGTGCCCAAGGAGGAGTTCTACGAGGGCTTCGTCGAGCCCGGGCTGACCTACTCCCGCGAGCTGGTCGAGTGGTTCCAGAGCAAGGAGATCCCGAACCTGGTCACCGACACGATCGCCAACGAGGTGACCCACGACCCGGTGAGCGGCGTGACGCTGCCGCTGCACGCGGCGCTGCTGCGTAACCTCGGCGTGAGCCTCGCCGAGATCATCTGGCTCGACGACCTCGCGGACGCGTGCGCGGCGGACGGCCGCTGGGACTTCCTCTACACCGCGGCACCCTTGAAGATCCACGAGGCGACCGGTGCGCCCGTGAACCCGGTGGTGATCCGCTGATGGGTGCCGGGTACGCGCAGCGCCCCTGGTTGGCGCGCTACCGGAAGGACTACCCGACCGACATCACGCCCGAGTTCCCCAGCATGCTCGCGCTGTTCGAGGCCTCGCTCGCTCGCGCGCCGGAGACCGAGATCGTCCGGTACTTCGACGGTGTGCTGACCCTCGCGGAGCTCGACGAGCTCTCCGACGCGTTCGCGGTGGCCCTCACCGACCGCGGATTCGCCCGGGGCGACCGGCTCGCGACCTACCTGCAGAACATCCCGCAGGCGGTGGTCGCGGTGATCGGGACCTGGAAGGCGGGCGGCATCGTCGTCTCGATCAACCCGATGAGCCGCCAGCGGGAGCTGACCACGCTGCTCACCGACTGCGACGCGACCGCGATCGTGGCCCAGGAGGACCTCTGGGACCAGGTCGCGGCGGAGGTCGTGCCGAACACGTCCGCGAGGATCGCGTGGACGACCTCGCCGTTGGAGTTCCAGACGCGGCAGGACCCGCGTCTCTTCGGCGGGATGGCGCGCTCGCGTGCGGCCGGCACCGAGGACCTCACCGAGGTGCTCGCCGCCACCCGCGGGCGCGAACCCGCCCCCGTCGAGTTCGACGGCGACGACGTCGCGTTCCTCGGCTACACCTCGGGGACCACCGGCCCGCCCAAGGGTGCGATGAACACCCACCGCAACGTCGTCTTCAACGCGCAGACCTACCGAGACTGGATCCAGCTCACCCCGCAGGACTCGGTCCTCGGTGTGGCGCCGCTGTTCCACATCACCGGCGTCGTCGGGCACCTGGCGATCGCGCTGCTGCTCCCGGCGCCGCTGGTGCTGGCCTACCGGTTCGACCCGGCGGTGATGCTGGACGCGATCCGCGAGCACCGGCCGACGTTCTCGATCGGTTCGATCACGGTGTTCATCGCGCTGATGAACGCCGAGGGCGCGCAGCGGGAGGACCTGAGCTCACTGGTCAAGCTGTACTCGGGCGGCGCGCCGATCCCGCCGACCACGGTCAAGGCCTTCTCCGACCAGTTCGGGCACTACATCCACAACTTCTACGGGCTGACCGAGACGAACTCGCCGTCGCACGGCGTCCCGCTCGGCGGGGACGCCCCCGTCGACGAGGCGTCCGGGGCGCTCTCGGTCGGGGTCCCGGTGTTCAGCACCGTGGTGTCGATCGTGCGCGACGACGGGACCGAGGCCGACGTCGGCGAGGTCGGGGAGATCGTCACCCGAGGCCCGCAGGTCGTGCCCGGCTACTGGAACAAGCCCGAGGAGACCGAGAACGCACTTCGGGACGCCGAGGGCAAGGTCGCGCTCAAGACCGGCGACGTCGGCTACATGGACGCCGAGGGCTGGTTCTACGTCGTCGACCGCAAGAAGGACCAGATCAACGCCGGCGGGTACAAGGTCTGGCCCCGGGAGGTCGAGGACGTCCTCTACGAGCACCCCGGGGTGCGCGAGGCCGCCGTCGTCGGGGTCCCGGACGAGTACCGCGGGGAGACGGTGAAGGCCTTCGTCTCGGTGCGTCCGGGCGCCTCGGTGACGCCCGACGAGCTGATCGCGTTCTGCAAGGAACGGATGTCGGCCTACAAGTACCCGCGTCAGATCGAGCTGCTCGACGAGATCCCGAAGACGGTCACCGGGAAGCTGCTGCGCCGCGAGCTCCGGGGCCGCTGACTCGGGCCTTCTCCAGCGTAACGAACGACTCGTTCGTGCATCTAGAAGCCACGAACGAGTCGTTCGTTCCGGCGGGGCGGGCCGGGGCGGGGCCGGCCGGGGCGCTGGGCCACTCGGCTCAGGTCGCGCTCGCGAGCACCTCGTCGAGCACGCCGTTGCGCGCGTCGGCCACGAGGTCGGCGAGCTGTCCGAGGCTCATCTGGATCCGCTGGCCGAAGTCGTCGGTGATCACCACCCGGCGCTCGTCGGACGCCGCGGGGTCGAGGTAGAGCTCCGGGCAGCCGCAGTTGCACTGGCCGCAGAAGGTGGCGACGTGCTGCAGTCCTGCCGTGCCGGTCGTGGCCGAGTCCATCTGGTCCTCCTCGTGGGCGGGCGAGTCGACCGTAGGCAGCCCGACCGGGATCGCGAACGACCCCGACCGGGTGGTCACTGCGAGCGACGGAGGCTCAGGGCGAGCCCGATCTCCGAGGCGCCGCGCAGCAGGAAGCCCAGGCCCGCGAGCAGGGCGATCGTGCCCACGGCGGCACTGAAGTTGAACAGCAGGATGACTGCGGCGAGCAGCGCGAGCACGCCCATGGCGATGTTCCAGCCGCGGTGCTCGGCCGTGCGCGAGGCGACGAACAGGTCGTTGATGCCCGCGAACAGGAACCACAGCAGCAGGCCGACGACGAGGAGCACCACCCCGACGCCCGGGCGGAAGATCACGAAGATGCCGGCGAGCGCGGTGATCACCCCGAAGACCACCACCCACCACCGGCCGGGCACGCCGTGCTGGACGCGCAGCGCGGTGGTGGTCTCGATGATCCCGGAGATGACGAGCCCGATCCCCAGGAAGAGCGCGAGCACCAGCACCGTAGCGCCCGGGAACAGCAGGGCGACGAGACCGACGATGACGCCGAGGATGCCGTCGGCGAGGATCCAGCCCCACCGCTTGGCGACTTCCGGCGGACCGATGGTGGAGGAGGTCATGTCACGGTGAGTACACCACTGGCGGGTCGCTGACCAGGATCTTCCGGTGAACGGCGCACGGACGGCGCATCCGGCAGAGTGGCCGCCGTGAGGCTCGGGATGCGGTGGCGACGATGCGGGCCGGTGGTCGTGCTCCTCGCGCTCGCCGTCGCGGGGTGTGCCGACGCCCCCGTCGGGCCCGGGTCGCCCGGGGCCGCGTCGACCGGGGTCCCGACGACGGCCGCCGCTGCGTCACCGGCCGCCGTGGCTGCGGTCGACACCGCCTACGCCCGGATGATGCTGGGCCACCACGAGCAGGCACTGGAGCTGTCCGCACTGGTCCCGGGCCGGTCCTCGTCTCCCGACGTCGCGGATCTGGCGTTCCGGATCGACCGCGCCCAGGTGGAGGAGGTCGGTCAGCTCCGGGGATTCCTGCGGCTGCGGGGTGCTCCCGCCGAGGCGCCCGCGGACATGTCGGGCATGGCCGGGATGGCCGACGCCGCGACGCTCGACCGGCTCCGCGCGCTCTCCGGGCCCGCGTTCGACCGGCTCTGGCTGCAGACCATGACCGCCCACCACGAGGGCGCGCTCACGATGGCCCGTGACCAGCTCACGGCCACCGGGGGAGCGGCGTCGACCTCGCCGCTCGCCGAGTTCTCCCGGACGCTGCTGGTCGCCCAGCAGGCCGAGATCGACCGGATGCGCGCGCTGCTCGCCCGGAGCTGAGCGGCCATCCGTGTGACGCGGCCGACGCGCGGGAACCGTCGGCGGCTCCGGGACGACCCGTACTCCCGTGGCAGGGACGAGGTTCTGGCGCACCGCGAGTGCCGCGGCCGCCGTCCTGGGCCTCGTGGCGCTGCTCTGGGGCGGGCTCGGCCTCGGGACCGCGGCACCGGCCTCCGCGCACGCGATGCTGGAACGGACCTCGCCTGGTGCGGACACCGTCGTCGTCCGTGCGCCCGGCACCGTGAGCGTGACCTTCAGCGAGGCCGTGACCCTCGTGCCCGGCGCGGTGCGCGTGTACGACGGCGCGCTGCACGAGGTCGACGCCGGCGCCGCCGCGCACGTCGACGGCGACCCGACGACGGCCGGCGTCGCCCTCGCCCCCGAGCTGGCGCCCGGCACGTACACCGCCACCTGGCGGGTGGTCTCGGCGGACTCGCACCCGGTCTCGGGCGGGTTCCGGTTCTCGGTGGGCCACCCCGGTCCGAGCGCCGCGCCGCCGTCCGCCGAGAGCGGGGGCGGTGCGGCGGGCGCGCTGCTCGCCGCCGCGCGGTTCCTCGAGTACGCGGGGCTCGCCGCGGTGGGCGGCGCCGCGGTCCTCGTGGCGTTGCGGGGGGTGGGGGCCGACGTGGCGGTGCAGCGCCGCGCCCGCCGCGGCGTCGTCGCCGGCTGGTGGGCCCTGCTGATCGGAACCGCGCTCGCACTGCTGCTGCAGGGGCCCGATGCCGTCGGGGTCGGGCTCGGCTCCGTCCTCGACCCCGCGGTGCTCGGGACGACTCTCGGCTCACCGACGGGTGGGTTGGTGCTCGCCCGGCTCGTACTCGTGCTGATCGCGGGCCTGCTCGGCCGGCGTCTGGTCGCGGCGGTGCCCGGGTCCGACGCGCCGGCGCCCGCGGGGGAGCGGGCGGTGCTCGCCACGGTGGCGCTGGTCGCGGCGGCGGCCACGTTCTCCGCCTCCGGCCACGCGGGTGTGGATCCCCCGGTGGTGCTCGGGCTGGCCGTCGACCTCGCACACCTCACGGCGATGTCGCTGTGGATCGGTGGGCTGGTCGTGCTGCTGCTCGCGCTGCGGGGCACCGACGACGCTGCGGCGGTCGCCCCGGTCGCAACGCTGCTCCCGCGGTTCTCGCGGGGGGCGCAGGTCGCCGTGGGGGTGATCGTCGCGACCGGGCTGTACCAGACCTGGCGCGACGTCGGTGAGCTCGGCGCCCTGGTCACGACGACCTACGGGTGGCTGCTGATCGCCAAGGTCGCCGCCGTCGTCGTGCTGCTCGCGCTGGGTGACCGCGCGCGGCGGCTCGTCGCGCGCCGGCTCGTGCCGGCGACGGTCCGCGCGGCGCCCGCCCCGAGCCGTCCGCGGCCACGCAGCTTCGCGCTCTCGCTCGGCCCGCCGTCGTCGCGCGCCCCGCTGTCGGAGCCCGCGCCGGCGGAGCCCGCCCCTTCGTCGGACGCCCCACCCGGCCTGGATCTCCCGGCCGCGTCGACGCTGCGGCGCGGGCTCCTCGCGGAGGCGGCGATCGCGGTCGTCGTACTCGCGGTGACCGCCGTGCTCGTCGGCTCGCCCCGCGCCACCGAGACCTACGCCCCGGCGTTCACCGCCACCGCGACCGCGGGTGCCCTCGCGCTCACCACCGAGGTCGACGCCGCCCACACCGGGTCGACCGCCGTGCACCTGAGCGGGCGCGACAGCGCGGGGCACGCCGTGCCGGTCTCCGTCGTCGACGCGTCCCTGACGCTCCCGGCCCAGGGCATCGGGCCGCTGCCGGTCACGGCGGCGCCCGGTCCCGGCGGGGTCGCCGCGCCGGTGTCGTTCGCGGTGCCGGGCGAGTGGGCGCTCGACGTGACCGTCGCGAGCCCCGTCGCACCGCCCACCCTCTTCCGGGTCGTGGTCCCCGTCCACTGACCCGCCGTCCCATCCCCGCAGCAGAAGGAGCCCGTCCCCGTGCCATCCCGTCCCCGCCGCGCCCTGGCGCGCCTCGGCGCCGTCGTCGCCGTGGGCGCCGCGCTGTTCGCCCTCGGTGCGATCCCGGCCTCCGCGCACATCCGCGTCTCGCCCGAGGGCGACGCGACCCCCGGCTCCTACGCCCAGATCGCGTTCCGGGTGCCCACCGAGAAGGACACCGCGTCGACCACGGCGATCCGGATCCTCATGCCGGCCGACCAGCCGCTCGCGTCGGTCTCGGTCCAGCCGCACCCGGGGTGGACCGCCCAGGTGAACAAGAAGACGCTGGCGCAACCGCTGCAGACCGACGACGGCCCCGTCAGCCAGGTCGTGAGCGACGTCGTCTTCACCGCCCAGACCCCGCAGGCCGCGATCGCGCCCGGGCAGTTCGACCAGTTCTCGCTGCTCGTCGGCCCGGTCCCGAACGCACCCTCGATCGCGTTCCCGACGACCCAGACCTACAGCGACGGCGAGGTCGTCGCCTGGAACGAGTCCGCGGCGCCGGGCGCGCCCGAGCCCGCGCACCCCTCGCCGGAGCTGACGATCGGCGCCGGTAGCGGCTCCGACGGCGCCGCCCCGGCCGACGCCGGGTCGTCCTCCACCCCGGCGCTGGTCATCGGGATCGTCGCGCTCGCGCTCTCGGTCGTCGCGATCGCGCTGCTGGGGGTGGCGCTGGTCCGCGGTCGTCGATCGTAGGTGGAGCGCACCTGATCGAACCGGACCGCTGGTCGGAACGGACACCGGGACGACGTCGTCGTCCCCACCGTCCGCCACGGAGTCCCCACTGCCCGCCACCGCGCCGACCGAGGCGATCCGGATCACACCGCCGGACGCGCCCGGAGCCGCGCCCGGGTCCGACCGGAGATGGGGGCCCGACGAGCGCGCCCGGGCCCGCCGGATCGGCCGGCTGGTCGTGGTCGCGGCGGCCCTCGCCTGCGGGATCGCCGCGGTCGTGGTCGCCGCGCAGGTGCCGGGCGCCCCCGTGGCGTCGTCGACCTCGACGGTGGCCTGGCCGAAGGCGGGCGCGACGCCCGCACCGACCACGCTCTTCCTGGTGCCCTACCGCCCGGCCGAGCTGGACGTCACCGTCCCGTGCGGGGCGATCCGGGCCGCCCGGGACCGCGAGGGGGCCACGACGATCCTCGCGACCACCGTCGGCGCGCCCGCCGACGGCCTGGCCGTGCGCACCGAGCCGGGCGACGACCCGTCGGGCGCGACGGCCGTCCAGGTGATCGCGAGCGGGCGACTCGTGCCGGTCGAGGTCCCCGACGAGGCCTGCGGGCTCGCGATCCGCGCCGACGGGACCGGCCTGACGGTGACGGTGGGGGACCCGGCCGGGAAGCCCACGGCCACCGTCCCCGGGGACCCGGTCCCCGAGGTCTTCGCCGCCACCACCGACCTGCGGGGGGACGCCGCCCGCGGGCTCGCCCTCTCGGCCCGCACGCCCGCCTGGTTCGACAACGCCCCGACCCCGCAGAAGAGCGGTCTCGTCTCCGCCCAGCTCCGGCTCGCGGCGATCGCGCTCCTGCTCGTGGTCCTCGCGACGCTGCTCACCCCGACCGTCCCCGCCCCGCGCGGTATCGCCGAGATCGCCGCCGGGCGCGGGCTCGCGATCGCGCGCACCCGGGCCCGGCGCCTGCGCGGCCGGGCGCTCGCCGGGCTGCGACGGCCGGTGGTGCTCGGCCGCCTGGCGGTGGACGCCGTCGTCGCGACGGGCCTGGCGTGGTGGTCGATCGTCGGACCTCTGACCGACGACGACGGGTTCGCCGCGGTGATCGCCCGCCAGTCGGGCGCGGGAGATCCCGCGAACTACTACCGCTGGTTCGACGCGTCCGAGACCCCGTTCGCGTCCAACCAACGGCTCCTCGCGCTGTTCGGAGACCAGGGCCTGGCCCCCGTCGCGGTGCGCACGATGAGCGTCCTCGCCGGGTTCGCGCTCTGGCTCGTGCTGACCCGCGGGGTGCTGCGCCCCGCGCTGGGACCGGCCGGGCGCAGCGTCGCGGTCCGGGTCGTCGCGGCGCTGGCGCTCGCGGCGTGGTGGATGCCCTACGACCTCGGCGCCCGGCCCGAGTCGACGGTCGCCCTCGGCACCACGGCCGTCCTCGCGCTCGTGCTGCGGGCCGCGCGCGGCGTCGACGCCGACCGCCGGACCCGCCACCCGGTCGCCCTGATCGCCGTGGCCGCCCTCGTCGCGGGCCTGACCGTCACCCTCGCGCCGTCCGGCCTGATCGCCGCGGCGCCCTTCCTGCTGTGCCTGCCCCGCCTGGTGCGCGCGCTGCGGGGGTCGCCGGCGGAGGACGACGGCGTCGTGGCCCGGCTGACCCGGGCGCTGCTCCCGGGCGCGCACCTGGCGGTGGTCGCGGGGCTCGCGATGGTCGCGGTCGTCGTGGTGTTCACCGACCAGTCCTGGCACGGCTTCCTGGTCGCGACCGACGTCCACCAGCAGATCGGCCCGAACCAGCCCTGGTACGCGGAGTGGCTGCGCTACGGCTACCTGTTCGGCGACGACTCCTGGGGGACGGCGGCCAAGCGGCTGCCGGTGATGCTCGGCCTCGTGCTCGCCGCCGCCGGGACGGTGCTGCTCGTGCGCGGGTCGGGACGGGGAACCGGGCTCGGCTCCTGGCTCGGCCGGGAGCCGGTGCTCCTGCTCGGGCTCCTCCCGATGGGCTTCGCGCTGCTCGCGGTCACCCCCTCGAAGTGGTCGCACCATTTCGGGGCGCTCGCCGGGTACGGGACGATCGGCATCGTCGCGGTCGTCGTCGTCCTCGTCCGGTCGGCGCGGCTGCGCGATCCCGTCGTCACGGCGACCGGCGTGCTCACGACCCTCGGCGCCGTCCTCGGCGCGGCGTTCGCGTTCTCCGGGCCCAACGCGTGGTGGGCCTACTCGGGCTTCGGGATGCCGGGGTCGACGGGCCCGCAGCGCCCGTTCGACTCGGTGGTGCTGTGGCTCGTCGTGGCCGTCGGGCTCGGCCTGGTCACGCTCGTCGTCGTCCGGATCCGGGCGCGCCCCGGCGCCCCCGCCCCGGACGGCCCCGACGGTCCCGACAGCCCCGTCGGGAGTCCGCCCGCGCTGGGGGTTGTTGCCGCGATCGTGCCGGTCGCAACCGTCCTGGTGGTGGCCGCGACGTCGGTCGCGCTCCTCGCGTCCTCGTTCTCCGCCGCCGGCGACCGCGGCGGGCTCTACTCCCTCGCCGCCCAGAACCGCGCCGCCGTCGCGGACCCGACGTCGTCCGCGGCGTGCGGCCTGCAGGACCGCGTGCAGGTGCTGCAGACCGTGTCCGGCGGGCCGCTCACGCCGGTCGCCGGTTCGTCGGCGACCATGGCCGGCTTCGTCGCCGACGGGGGCGCCGCGGACGCGCCGCCGGTACGGCCCGGCCAGACCGACGGCACGGACGGCAAGCCCGACACCCGCGACGGGCGGTTCTCCTGGGGCAGCCGCGACGGCGGGGACGGCTCCGTCGGGTCCCTGACCACGCCGTGGTTCGGCCTGCCCACGGTCGGGACGAAGCAGGCCCTGGCGGTCGGCGTCTCCGGCCGGACCTCCGACGGGGCGTCGCTGACCTGGGAGTTCGGCCGCGGTGACCGCGTCGTCGGCACCCGGCCGGTCACCGAGGCGCCGGAACCGGATCGTGGCTACCGGGGCTATGCCGCGACGCCCGAACAGGCGCGGCTGCAGGACCGGGCGCAGGACCGCAGCCTCTGGCGCACCGCCACCCTCGCGCCGTCGGACGTCCCGGACGGCGCCGACCGGGTCCGGCTGCGCGCCCGCGACGACCGCACCGACGACGGCGGGTGGATCGCGCTCACCGGCCCGCGGGTCGTCGACGTCCTCCCGCTCTCGAGCTGGCTCGCGCAGCGCCGTCCGGTGCTCGTCGACTGGGCGGTCGCCCTCGCCTGGCCGTGCGCCGGGACGCTGCCGCGGGTGGCCGCCGGCGTCGCGGCGACGCCCGGCGCGTTCGTCACCACCCCGACCGGCCCGGACGATCCGGTGCCCAACGAGCGCAACACCAGTCCGAGCCCGCCCGGCGACATCGTCCCCGAGCGCTGGACCGGCGGCACCGACGGGCTCGCGACCGGCACCGACTCCGCCGCGAGCTTCGCGGGCCTGCTCGCCGACGGGTCGCTGCGCGAGGTGGACACGCGGCTGCCCGACGAGCCCGGACGCCGCTGGGGCCGGGTGCTCGTCCCGGAGCTCGGCGACCTCGACACCGACGCCTACGAATCCCGCGTCACGACCCGCACGATTCCCGGGACGGCGGGCGACCGGTGGGCTCCGCCCTCGTGAGCACTTTCCGGTGCCATAGCACCGGAAAGTGCTCACAAGGCCGGAGGCCACCTACGAGTACCGCTTCTCCAGCTCCCGGACCTCGTCGATGCCCACGACCCGCGCGAACGCGTCCAGGCCTCCGATGCCCCCGTTGGCCGCGGCGAGGTCGCGCAGGGCGCCGGTCGGGGAGCCGTCCTCGTGCAGCCGGGTGAGCATGTCGCGGACCCCGGACGCGGCCGCGAGCAGCGTGGACACCGGGTAGAGGACCAGCGCGAACCCCAGCTCGCGCAGCCGGTCGAGCGGTGGCAGCGGGGTGCGTCCGCCCTCGGCGCCGTTGAACACCAGCTTGTGCCCGGAGAGCGCGCTCGCCACCTGCTCGAGCGCCTCGTCCGAGGTCGGCGCCTCCACGAAGAGCAGGTCCGCCCCCGCGTCGGCGAACGCCCGCGCCCGGTCGATCGCGGCGTCGACGCCGTACTGCTGGGCGGCGTCGGTGCGCGCGATGAGCACCAGGTCGGGGTCGGTGCGCGCGTCCACCGCGGCGCGGATCTTCGCCACCATCTCCGGGAGCGGGACGACCTCCTTGCCGGCGAGGTGCCCGCACTTCTTCGGCATCACCTGGTCCTCGAGGTGCAGCCCCGCGACCCCGGCCTGCTCGTACTCGCGGATCGTGCGGATGACGTTGATCGGGTTGCCGTAGCCGGTGTCGGCGTCGGCGATCAGCGGGACGTCGACGACCCCGGCCATCCGCCGGGCGTTGTCGACCATCTCCGCCTGGCCGAGCAGGCCGACGTCGGGACGCCCGAGCAGCGACGCCGTCGTCCCGAAGCCCGTCATGTAGACGACGTCGAAGCCCGACTGCTCGACGAGCCGCGCCGTGAGCGCGTCGTAGGCCCCGGGTGCGACGACGGGTCGTGCCCCGTCGAGCAGGGTGCGCAGGCGCGCCCGCCGGTCGCGGGGATGGCTGAGCAGGTCGGCCATGTCGTCGTCCCTTCTTGTGTACAACGAGCCGGACACCCTCAGGCGTAACGGCTCCGTGAACTGCGGACAAGGCCTTGCCGAGCACCGGGCGCGACCCTACGTTGCGTACAACCCGGAGGAGGTGCGATGACCGCGGCCACCCACAGCGCGTCCCGCGCCTCCGAGCGTGCGCAGGCCGCCCTGCGCGACGCCATCCTCGGGGGCGAGCTGGCCGCGGGCGCGCACCTGGGCGAGGTGGAGCTGGCCGAGCGGCTCGGCGTCTCCCGCACCCCCGTGCGCGAGGCGCTCTCGCGGCTCGCGGCCGAGGGTCTGGTCGAGGCGCACGCCCACCGCGGCGCGCGGGTGGTGTCGTTCTCGGCCGAGGACCTCGACGGGATCTTCGATGTCCGGCTCGCCCTGGAGCCCCGCGCCACCGGCCGGGCGGCCGCCCGCGTCGTCGACGCCGACCTCGACGCGCTCTCCGACCTCGCCGGCCGGATGCTCGCCGTCGGGTCCCCGGGCGCCGGACAGGACCTCGACGCCCTCGTGCCGCTCAACCGCGAGTTCCACGCCCGCCTGCTCGAGGTGGCCGACGCCCCCGCGCTCTCGGCCGCGCTCGCGAACGTCGTGCACACCCCCGTCGTGCTGCGCACCTTCCACGCCTACGACGCGGCCTCCCTCGCGCGGAGCCTCGCCCACCACGCCGAGATCGTCGCCGCCCTGCGCGTGGGCGACGCGGACTGGGCGTCGTCGGTGATGCGCAGCCACATCGGCAACGCCCGCGCGGTGATGGTGGGGCCGCGACGGTGACCGCGAGCCCGCACGGCCCCTCCTTCGCCGGCCGCGTCGGCTGGGGGGCGCGCCCCGCCGTCGTCGTCGTGGATCTGGTCCGGGCCTACGTCGAGGCGGGCGCACCGTTCTTCCTCGGCGGGGAGGACCCGACGACGCCGGGCCGGGTGCTCGAGGGCTGCGGCGCGCTGGTCGACGCCGCCCGTGCCGCGGACGTCCCCGTTGTGTGGACCGTCGTGCGCTACGCCCCCGACCTCGCCGACGCCGGGTTCTTCGCGGTCAAGGTGCCCGCCCTCGCGTGCTTCGCCGAGGGAGCCGACGGCGGGTGGGGCGAGCTCGCCCTGCCGCCGGCCCGGGACGAGCCACTGCTGGCCAAGCAGCACGCGTCCGCCTTCGCCGGCACCTCGCTGGCGGGGACGCTGCGCGCGCGAGGCATCGACACGGTCGTCGTCGCCGGCGTCTCCACCTCGGGCTGCGTGCGGGCCACCGCGACCGACGCGCTCGCGGCCGGGTTCCGCCCGGTCGTCGTCGCGCAGGCCTGCGGCGACCGCACGGACGCCCTGCACCGTCAGAACCTCGCCGACCTGGACGCCAAGTACGCCGACGTCGTCGACCTGGCCGACGCCCTCACCGCCCTGAAGTCCTAGAGGAGCTCCCCGATGCAGTACGGCGTGTTCATCCCCAACGCGACGAACGGCTACATCCTCTCGACCGGCAGCCCGCAGTACCGGCCGAGCTTCGCCCACAACGCCGCGATCACGCAGGAGGCCGAACGCCAGGGCCTCGACTTCGTGCTCTCGATGATGAAGCACCGCGGGACCGGCGGGCCTAGCGACTTCTGGGGAGAGTGCCTGGAGTCGTTCACGCTGTTCGGCGGGCTGGCCGCGGTGACCGAGCGGATCGGGCTCTACCCCTCGGTGACGACCCTTGCCACGCACCCGATCATGGCCGCGCGGATGGTCGCCACCATCGACGAGATCTCCGGCGGGCGCTGCGGGGTCAACATCGTCACCGGCTGGAACAAGCCCGAGTACACGCAGATGGGCCTCTGGCCCGGCGACGAGTACTTCAACCGCCGCTACGAGTACGCCACCGAGTACGTGCAGGTGCTGCGCGCGCTGTGGAGCGAGGGGCCGACGACGTTCCACGGCGAGTTCTTCGACTTCGACGAGGCCGACATGCGCCCGAAGCCGCTGCACGCCCCGACCGTGGTGTGCGCCGGTCAGTCGCCCGCGGGCCAGGCGTTCACCGCGAGGTACGGCGACCGGAACTTCATCATGGCCGAGCGCTCGAAGGTCGGGTCGATCGCGAGCGGCGTCAAGGACCTCGGGACCGGCGAGGGCCGCGACGTCGGCACGTTCGCGCTCTACTGCATCATCGCCGAGGAGACCGACGAGGCCGCCGACGCGCTGTGCGACCACATCGTCGCCACCGCCGATCTCGAGGCGATCAGTCACATGACCACGGGCGCCTCGCTCGACTCCAACCCCGACGGCACGTCCGCCCAGCTGCTCGCCTCGCTCGAGCGCCCGGCCGCCGAGGGCAACATGGCCTTCCTGTCGCTGCCGGTGGTCAAGGGCTCCTACGAGCGGGTCGCCGCGCAGCTCGACGAGATCGCCGTGACGACCGGCATCGACGGCGCCCTGCTCACGTGGCCGGACTTCGTCGACGGCGTCACGAAGTTCGGCGAGCGGGTCAAGCCGCTGCTGAAGGAGGCGGCGCAGTCGGACGTGGCGGCCACCCCCTGAGGCCGTGGTGGTCGGATCGCGATCCTGGGAAGGTGAGCGCGTGGGACGGTTGGACGAGGTGGACCTGTCCGCGCGGCTGTCCAAGGACGAGGGAGCCGCGCAGCTGGCGGCGGCCCAGCAGCGGATGGTGCACCTGCGCCTCCTGCTGGGGGGACTGATCGGGCCGGGGGAGATCGGCCCGCCGCTGCTCGTGCTGTTCGAGGGCTGGGACGCCTCCGGCAAGGGCGGCGCGATCAAGCGGTTGGTCGGCCCCCTCGACCCGCGCCACGTGCGGGTGGTCCAGTTCGCCGCCCCGACCTACGACGAGAAGCGCCACCACTTCCTGTGGCGATTCTGGCCGAGCCTGCCCGGCTGGGGCGGGATGGCCGTGCTGGACCGGAGCTGGTACGGCCGCGTCCTCGTCGAGCGGGTGGAGGAGTTCGCCTCCGTGTCGGCGTGGGAGCGGGCCTACGGCGAGATCGTCGACCTCGAGACCACCCTCGCCGCCGAGGGCACCATCGTGGTCAAGTTCTTCCTCCACCTCTCCGAGGACGAGCAGCTGCGCCGGTTCGACGCGCGGGCGCAGGACCCGTACCGGACCTGGAAGCTCACCGCGGAGGACTGGCGCAACCGTGACCGCCGACCCGCGTACGAGGCCGCGGTGGAGGAGATGCTGCGCCGCACCGAGTCGCCCGCCGCCGCCTGGAACCTGGTCGCGGCCGAGGACAAGCGCTGGGCCCGGGTCGCCGTCGTGCGCACCGTGGTCTCCGAGATCGAGGCCGCGCTGAGAGCCCGCGGCATCGATCCCGACCCGCCCCTGTAGGTGGCGGAGCGCACCTAGGATGCGGATCATGACGGCCGTTCGGATCGCCAATTGTGCCGGCTGGCTCTGGGACCGCTTCTCGGGGCTGCGCGACGCGCTCGCCGGGCCGGTCGACGTCGTCACCGGCGACTACCTCGCCGAGCCGACGCTGCGCCAGCTCGCCCTCGAGAAGCAGAAGAATCCCGACGCCGGGTACGCGCGCAGCTTCCTCGCCCAGTTCACCGACGCGGTGGACCTCATCGTCCAGCGTCGCGCGCGCCTCGTCGTCGACGCGGGCGGGCTGAACCCGGCGGGCCTCGCCGCCGGGTGCCGGCGCGTGGTGGCCGACGCGGGGCACGACCTCGTCGTCGCGCACGTCGAGGGCGACGACGTCCTGACCGGGGTGCGTGAGGGCGCGTTCGGCGGGCTGGAGCACCTCGACGACGGGCGCCCCCTCGGCGACTGGGGTCATGAGCCCGGCACCGCCAACGCCTACCTCGGCGGCTGGGGGATCACCGCCGCGCTGGCCGCCGGCGCCGACGTCGTCATCACCGGCCGGGTCACCGACGCGTCGCTCACCAGCGGAGTCGCCGCGTGGTGGCACGGCTGGTCGGTCGAGGACACCTCGCAGGAGGCCTGGGACCGACTCGCCGGCGCGGTCGCGGCCGCGCACGTGATCGAGTGCGGCCCACAGGCCACCGGCGGCAACTTCTCCGGCTTCACGACGGTGCCCCGCGTCGACGACCTGGGCTACCCGATCGCCGAGATCGCCGACGACGGGACCGCGGTGATCACCAAGCACGACGTCGCGGGCGGCATGGTCACCACCGACACCGTCACCGCCCAGCTGCTCTACGAGATCCAGGGCCCGACCTACCTCAACCCCGACGTCACGGTGGACCTCTCCGAGGTCGTCGTGACCCAGGAGGGGCCGGACCGCGTCGCGCTCACCGGGGTGCGCGGCTCCCCGCCGAGCCCGACCACCAAGCTCGCGATCACCGCGCCCGGCGGGTTCGAGTCCAGCGTCTCGTTCTACGCGACCGGGCTCGACCTCGAGGCGAAGGCCGACCTGCTCCGAACCCACGTCGGGCGCATCACCGCGGGGCTCGAGCTGAGCCTGCTGCGCGTCGACCGCATCGGCGCCCCCGTCGAGGACCCGCCCGACCAGTGGGCCGCCGCGCAGCAGATCCTTGTCACCGCGCAGGCCGGGGACCGCTCGCAGGTCGGCGCCGAGCGCTTCATCGCCCCGCTGACCGGGCTGTTCCTGCCCGGCTATCCGGGCCTCTACGTGAACCCGCTCAAGGTCGCGAACCCCGTCGTCGAGTACTGGCCGACGCTCGTCCCGACCGACGCGCTGGCGCACTCCGTGGTGCTGGCCGACGGAGCGCGGGTGCCGGTCAAGGACACCCCGGTGCGTGCCCCGTTCGGCGGGCAGCCGCCGACGGTCCCCGCCCCCGACGGCCCGGATCCCGGGGAGACGACACGGGCCCCGCTCGGGCTGGTCGCGCACGGCCGGTGCGGCGACAAGGGCGGGAACTCCAACGTCGGGTTCTGGCCGATCGGGTCTTCCGACGAGGCCTGGGAGTGGCTCCGGGCGACGGTCGGCGTGGAGCGGATCCGGGCGCTGTACCCGGAGGCCGCGGACGCCGTCGTCGAGCGGCACGAGTTCCCGGGGCTGCGCGCGGTGCACCTGGTGATCCACGGGGTGCTGGGCAAGGGGGCCTCGTCGAACGGGCGCCCCGACATCGCGGGCAAGGCCGTGGCGGAGTTCCTGCGCGCGCGGCACGTGGACGTGCCCGTGAGGTTGCTGCGTGAGGTGGGACGTGGCTGAGCTGACGAGGCGGCTCGAGGCCGCCTGGGCGGACCCGGTCGCCGGCGAGGAGCCCTTCGACCTCGACGGTGCGCTCGAGTCCGTGCTCGGCGGGGTGGGGCTCGGCGCCGACGACGCCGGAGGACGGATCACGACGACGGGTGCGGATCCCGTCGTGCCCTCGCCGATGCGGATCGGCGGCGCGGCCACGATCGGTCTGCTGGCGAAGTCGGTCGCGGCGGCGGCCGTCCACCGGTGGCGCGGCGGGCCCGGCCAGGACGTGCACGTCGACCTGCGCCGCTCGCCCCATCGACTCTGCCCGTTCTACGACCGCCGGTGGGAGCGGCTCGGCCGCTACCCGGTCGCGTCCTCGCTCGAGCGTGGCAACGCGATGGGATTCTCGTTCTTCCGGTGCTCCGACGGGCGCTGGGTGATGCCGCAGAACATGTACGCCGGACTGCGTGAGCGCGCGCAGGAGCTGCTCGGGGTTCCGCTGACCAAGGACCGGGTGGCGGCCGCGATCGGGGAGTGGACCGCCCCCGAGCTGGAGTCCGCGGCGGCCGACGCAGGCGTCGTCATGCCGATGCTGCGCACCGTCCCGGAGTTCCTCGCCGAGCCGCAGTACCGCGACGTGCTCGCCGACCTGCCGTTGATCGAGCTCACGCGGGTCGGCGACGCGCCCCCGACACCGCTGCCTGCGGCCGGCGACCAGCCGTTCTCGGGCCTGCGTGCCCTCGGCATGGGGCACGTCATCGCGGGCGCCGGGTTCGGCCGGTCGTTCGCGCTGCACGGGGCGGACGTGCTGAACCTGTGGCGCCCGGGGGAGGGCGAGCACGAGACGACCTACTGCTCGTCGAACGTCGGGATGCGCTCGTCGTGGCTGGACCCGCGCGCGGACCGGGCGGTGCTCTCCGAGCTCGTGGGCGACGCCGACGTCTTCTTCCACAACCGGCGCCAGCAGTTCCTGCACGAGATCGGGTTCGGGCCCGAGGAGGCGTGCGCGGAGCAGCCGGGGCTGATCTACGTGACGGTGTCGCTGCACGGCCTCGAGGGCCCCTGGGCGGGACGACCCGGCTTCGACCAGTCGGCGGGCTCGGTGACCGGGATGATGCTGCTCGAGGGCACGGAGGACCGGCCGCGGTTGCCGCCGATCATGGTGGTCAACGACTACATCGTCCCGTGGCTCGCGCAGGCCGGGGTGGCGGCGGCGCTGCGCAGGCGCGCCGAGGAGGGCGGGTCCTGGCACGTCCACGTGTCGCTGACCCGCGTCGCGCTGTGGATCCTGTCGCTGGGGCACTTCGACAAGGGGTGGGCGCACGCCGTCGCCGGGACGCCGGGAGAGCACGAGTACCTCGACCCGGAGACGTTCACCGCCATGACGCCGCTGGGCGAGTACCAGGGCGTGACCGACCAGGTGGCGATGTCGGCGACACCGGGTCGCTACGACCCGGTGCTGGACGCGAGGGGCTCCGCCCCATGTGAATGGATTTCGTCGCCATAGCGACCACATCTGTGCACGTGGGAGCCTCCGGCTCCCTCAAACCGTCGAAGGGACATGACCTGGTCCACGCCCTTCCCGATCCCCGTCGCTCCTCGTGACCACGAGGAGTGGGTCAGACTGCTGATACGCCAGCATGGCGTCGTCTCACGGCGCCAGTTGCTGCGTCACGGCTTCACCCCGGCCGCCATCAGGGCGAACATCCGTGCGCGGCGCTGGGCTCGCGTCCACGACGGGGTCTACGCCGTGTTCACCGGCCTCCTGGGTGAGGATGTGCGGCGCGCCGCCGCCGTGCTCGCCAAGTGGCCCGCCGCCCTCAGCCACGACACCGCCGGCGAGATCTGGAGCTTCCGCAAGCCGGATCCGGAGCGGGCGATCCACGTGACGGTGTCCTACGCCGACTCCGGCGCATCGCGGGCCGGCCTGGTCGTGCACCGGTCGCGCGCGTTCGCCCACACCGTCGTCCAAGGTTTGGACCACCCCGTCATCGCCGCGTCGCACACTGCGGTCGATCTCGCCGTCGCCGAGCCGACCGCCCGTGACGCCATGGCGACGATGCTGCACTGCCTCACGGTGACGAGCCTCCGCCCCGAGTCGGTCCGGGCATCGATCGACCTGCGTCGGCCGCGGCGCTATCGGGACGCCCTGCTCGGGGCACTCGGCTACGCGACCGACGGAGTCCGGTCGAAGCTCGAGGCGATCTATGCGCTTGAAGTCGAGGAGGCCCACGGCCTGCCGCGGGGTGAGCGCCAGCTCCCGGTCGAGGTCGACGGGACGATGCGGTACGAGGACGTCGCCTACCGCGTCGGCGACGACGTCGTCATCGTCCGGCTCGACGGGCACCGGTATCACGCGGATCGCGCCACGAGCCTGGCCGATCGTCGCCGTGACCTGGCCGCCGAACTCGCCGGGCGGAGCCGCATGGTGATCGGGTTCGAGGAGACGGTGGCCGATCCGTGCGCGCGTGCGCGTGAGGTCGGTGCCGTCCTGCGTCGCCGCGGCTGGAACGGAGCGCTGCGCGCATGTGAACGCTGTTGGTCGCCATAGCGACAAAATTCGTTCACATGGCGCGGAGCGCCTCCACGAACTCCGGATTGTTGAGTGCCCCGGCTCGCGCGGCGCGCACCGTCGCGATCGCGTCGTCGGGGTCGGTGCCCTCGCGGATCAGCGACGCGGCCGCCAGCAGCCCGGACCGGTTGATCCCCGCCGCGCAGTGCACCAGCACCCGCTTCCCGGCCGCGCGCATCGAGCGCACCAGGTCGGCCAGCGCCACGAGCGTGTCCAGGTCAGGGGCCGGGCCGTCCTCGATCAGCCAGTGGACGTAGAACTCGACGTCCTCCAGCGGTGGCTCCTCGCCACTCAGGTCGAACACCGCGTCCCAGTGCTCGCCCGGCTCGGGGTGCCCGGACTGCCAGAGTCCCGGCACGATCTCGTCGGCCGGCCAGGGTGGCGGTTCGTCGTCCAGGTCGTCGCGCAGGTGGGCGGGGACGTAGTCGTCGAGCGGGTCGGAGCTCACGACGGGTCAGTACATCATCCGCGGGTCGTCGTAATGCTTGAACTCGAGCAGGTTGTTCGACGGGTCGCGCAGCACGAACGTGCTGTGCCGCTCGACGTCGTCGGCGAACCGGACCGCAGGCTCGGCGAACACGCAGAGGTCGCGCCGGCGCACGAGCGCGAGCAGCCGCTCCCAGTCGTCGCGCTCGCGGAACGTCACGCCGAAGTGGCGGGGGTAGAGGCCGGGGTCGTGGTCGTAGTCCTCGGAGAGGTGGCACACGACCTGGTCGCCGAAGAAGTCCAGCGTGATCCGGTCGTCGTAGCGGCGGGCGAGCTTGCACCCGAGGCCGTCCACGTAGAACCGCTCGGCGGCGTCGAGGTCGCGCGCCGGGATGGCGAGGTGGAACGCGTCTCCGGTGGTCCGCACGGCGGTCACACCCCGCCGAAGGTGTCGGCGCGCAGCCCGAGCCGCAGCGTCTCGAGGCCGACGACGTCGGTGAGGGCGACGTTGCCGAGGTTCACGCCCGCGCCGTAGCGACGCAGCAGGGTGACCTGCAGGTCCCGGGTCGGGGCCTCGAACAGCAGGCGGTCCCGGTCGATCCCGGACGCGTCGAGCGCACCGAGGACGTCCTCGCGCGCCTGCCCCTCCGGGGTGCAGAACCCGCTGCGCCCGCTCTCGCGCGCCTCGAGGGTCACCGTGACCGCCCCGGCCTCGAGGTCGAGGCGCACGGCGTCGACCCACTCGCCCGGGGTCAAGGCCATCGAGCGTCCCCCGTCCTTGAACCCGACCTCGCTGATGACGGAGAACTCCCGGGCGACCTCGGCGACCCAGCCGGCCTTCTCGCCGTTCGACATGACGACGGTGCCGTGCGAGATCTCGACGGTCGTGCAGCCCGAGGCGCGACAGAGGTCCCGCCAGGTGTCGACGGCGCCCGCCGCCGCGTACCGCTCGAAGAGGGTGCCGCCGAAGTACGCCTCGATCCCCGCCGCCCGGCACACGTCGATCTTGGTCTTGATGTCGCGGGTGACCAGGCACGTCCCCCACCCGAACTTCACCGCGTCGATCAGGTCGGCGTGGCTCTCGACGACGTCCTCGAACCACCGGGTCGGCGTCCCGGTGTCGATCACCATGGTCCGTCCGCGGGCGCGGGGTTTCTCGCCGCGCGCCGGCAGGTCGAGCGGCGTGCACAGGGACGAGTCGGTGAGCATGGGTCCTCCTCGGGGATCACGGCGATCAGGGGTCGACGGGGGTCGCGGACGGCCGGGCCGGGGGCAGGCGTGGGGTCACGGGGCCGGCGCCACCAGCTCCCGCACGTCCGCGCGGCGGACCTTGCCGGTGGACCCGCGGGGCAGGTCGTCGAGCACCACCACCTGCACCGGGCACTTCCAGCGCGCGAGCTGGGCCCGGCACCGCGCGTCGAGCTCGGCGGCGAGGTCGTCCCCGCTCGCCGACCCGACGGTCCGGACGCAGGCCACCGGGACCGCGCCGAGCACGTCGTGCGGGAGCCCGACGACGACCGCCTCGGCCACCCGCGAATCCGCGAGGAGCACCTCCTCGACCTCGCGCGGGTGCAGCAGCTCGCCGCCGCGGTTGATGACGTCGTCGTCACGGCCCGCGAGGTGCAGGAACCCGGCGTCGTCGAGGTGGCCGACGTCGCCGCTGTCGAGCCACCCGGCGTCGTCGAAACGCTCCGCGGCGCGGCCGCCCTCGTAGCCCGCGACCACGCCCGCCCCGCGGATCCAGACGCGCCCGCGCACCCCGACGGCGGCTGCGGCACCGTCGGGACCCCGGACCGCGACCTCGGCGCCCGCGGGGCGCCCCACCGACCCCGGCGGGCAGGGTTCGTGCAGCGGGACCGCGGTGATCTGGCTGGCCGCCTCGGTCATGCCGTAGCTCTCCAGCACCGGGACGCCGGTGCGGGCCGCGACGGCCTCGCGCACCGCGACCGGCAGCGGCGCCGAGGCCGACCGGACGAGGCGCAACCGCGGGGGCAGCCGGGGCGGGTCCTCCTGGCGGGCGAGCACCGTGAGGATGGCGGGGACGACGTTGATCCAGGTGACGTCGTGCGCGCGGGCGCACGCCCAGAAGTCGCTGCGGTGGAACCGGCGGTCCAGCACGAGCGAGGACCCGGCGTGCAGGGTCGCGAGCAGCCCCACGACCTGGGCGTTCACGTGGAAGAGCGGCAACGGGGTGAGGCCGCGGTCGTCCGGGGTCAGCTCGAGGTGCCCAACGACGGCCCGGGCCACGTGGACCAGACGTTCCTCGTCGAGCAGGACCCCCTTGGGCTCGCCCGTCGACCCGGACGTCGAGAGCAGCGTCGCGCCGGCTCCCGCGAGGGGTGCGACGGGGCCGCCGGGCACGAGCGTCCCGCACGGGGCGGGGACCACGCCGGGCAGGCCGCGCCGGTCGGGACGGGCCCGCGGCAGTTCGGGCACGCGGGCGGCGGCCTCGTCGTCGGCGACGAGGACCCCCGCCCCGCAACGGCGCAGGCCACGGCGCAGCTCGGGGCCCGGTGCGCCCGGGTCGAGCGGGACGCTGCACCGTCCCGCCCCCATCACGGCCAGGTGCACGGCCGCGAGCACCAGCGGGTCGTCGACGACGACGGCCACCCGACCGCCGGGCGGGAGCCCCGCCCGGTCGAGCGCGGCCGTCCACGCGTCGAGCGCCTCCCGCAGGTCGGCCCGCGTCAGGCGGCCGACTCCCCGGGCCGCCAGGAACACCGTTGTCGTCGGCGCTCCGCGGGCCAGGAGGGTCGCGACGAGGCCCGGTGCACGGTCGGCGTTCGGGTTCATCGGCCCGACGCTGGCCCCGTCGGCTGTGTGCGAGCTGTGCACGGGCTGGTGAACCGCTGAACCGGGACGGGCGGCCGTTGCGGGCCGTCGAACGGTCTCCCGGTTCGGAGCGAGGAGGTCGTGACCAACACGGACCGACATCGGGTGCGTTTCCCGGAAACCAGCGCCGACGGCGGCACCGATCGCTGCGAATCGTGCGTCTCATACCAATCGACGCTTCCACGACGATTCCGCGCGAATCGCCTCCTGAAGCGTAACGAATAAATCACGACATTCGCGCGGACGACATCTGGTGTTGTCTCCTTGACAACGATTTCACGGAAGCCGATCAGGATTCGCCGGAACCGTCACGACTGACGGCCACATCGGACGAGGGGGAGCGCGGTGGTCGGTGCCGCGGAGCGCGATGAGCGTTCGGCCTCCTGGCTGCGCGCCCTGACGCTGCTCGAGATCCTCGGGGGCCCCTCCGGGGCGGGCGGCATGGGCGTCGTCGAGCTCGCCCGGCGCCTCGGGCGTGACAAGTCCCAGGTCTCGCGCATGCTCCGTGCCCTCGCGGCCGAGGGCTACGTCGAGCGGGAGCCGCGCTCGGCCCGCTACCGGCTCGGGGTCCGGCTGTTCGCCCTGGCCGCGCACGCCGTCGACGAACGGCTGCGCGGCGAGGCGGACACGCTGGTGGAGCGCGAGTCCGTGCACCTCGGCGAGCGCGTCGAGGTCGGCCTCCGCAGTGGGGGCCTGGTCGTGACCCTCGCCAGTGCGGCGCCCGACGTCGAGCTGCGGGCCCAGGGCTGGGTGGGGCGCACCCAGCCGCTCGCGTCGTCGGCGGCCGGGCGCGCGCTCCTGTTCGATCACGCCGACGACGCGGTCGCCCGGCTGGTCGTCCTCGGCGGCCTCGAGGGAGCCGGGCCGGCTGCCCCGCGCTCGCTGGACGACCTCCTGATCCGGCTGCGTCAGGACCGGGGCCGCGGCTGGGTGCTCGCCCGGGAAGAGGCGGGCAGCGATCTCCTCGCGCTCGGGGGACCGGTCCGCGACGCCACCCGGCGCATCGTGGCCGCCGTGTCGGTCAGCGGTCCCGACACCCGCCTGCGTCCCGCCCTCACCGCCGTCTCGGCGGGCGTCCTGCGCGCCGCCCGCGACCTGTCCATCGCCCTCGGATACGGCGCCGCACCGCCGCGGCGTCCCGGAGCGCGGCCTCTCGTGACCGCCGGCCGCGCCGAGGTCCCGGAGCCTCGCGGTCCCGACCCCGACGACCCCCACCCCGAGCAGCCGGGAGACGGAACCCCATGAGTGAGACCCCCACCGAGCGGCCCGCGGCCGACATCGTGTTCGACCACGTGACCAAGCGGTACCCGGGCCAGGACACGCCCGCGCTCGACGACCTCTCGATGACCGTGCCCGCGGGGGAGACCTGCTGCCTCGTCGGGCCGTCCGGCGGCGGCAAGACGACCGCCATGAAGCTGGTCAACCGTCTGATCGACTTCGAGTCCGGCGACATCACGATCGGCGGGCAGAGCATCCGCTCGGTCGACGTCACCACCCTGCGCCGCGACATCGGCTACGTCATCCAGCAGGTCGGGCTCTTCCCGCACATGACCATCGCCGGGAACATCGGGGTGATCCCCGGCCTGCTCGGCTGGTCGCGCGACCGCATCCGCGCGCGCACCGAGGAACTGCTGGATCTCGTCCGGCTCGACCGCAGCTTCGCCACCCGCTATCCCGCCCAGCTCTCCGGCGGTCAGCAGCAGCGTGTCGGACTCGCCCGGGCGCTGGCCGTCGACCCACCGGTGATGCTCATGGACGAGCCCTTCGGCGCCCTCGACCCGATCACCCGCAACGAGATCCAGGACGAGTTCCTCAACCTCCACAGCGAGATCTCCAAGACGGTCATCTTCGTCACCCACGACATCGACGAGGCCATCAAGATGGGGGACCGGATCGCCGTGCTGCGCCAGGGCGGCGTCCTCGCCCAGTACGGCACGGCCGACGAGCTGCTCGCCCACCCGGCCGACGAGTACGTCGCCGACTTCGTGGGCGCCGACCGCGGCCTCAAGCGGCTCTCGCTGCGGCGCATGCGGGAGGTCGTGGACGCCGGGACGAACGGGACCTCCCCGGTGTCCGACGGGGCGCCCTCCGTCGACGCCGACGCCACCCTGCGCATCGGGCTCTCGACGCTGTTCGCGTCCGGGGCTCCGGCCGTGCAGGTCACCGACGGCGGCCGGTTGCTCGGCACCGTGACCCTCGACCAGCTGCAGGACGCCGTCGCGGGGAGCCCGTCGTGATCGGGGCACCCACGCAGGTCATCCCGATCTTCAGCGGGCCGCAGTGCCCGCCGGACGCGACCTTCTGCTGGGACTGGTTCACCACGAACTGGCCGACCATCCTCGGGCCCAGCCTCGTCCAGCACATCTACATCACGCTGATCGCGGTGGTGATCGGGCTGGTCATCTCGCTGGCGGCGGCGCTCTTCGCGTTCTCGCGGAACTGGTTCGCGAGCGGCTTCCTCGGTTTCTCGACCTTCCTCTACACGATCCCCTCGCTGGCCTTCTTCCTCACGTTCGTGCCGATCACCGGGCTCTCGCTCACGACCATCGAGATCGGGCTCACGAGCTATACGTTGCTCCTGCTCTTCCGCAACACGCTCACCGGCCTGCGCACGGTTCCGGGCAGCGCGGTCGAGGCGGCCGAGGGGATGGGTCTCACCCCGAACCAGATTCTGTTCCGGATTCGGCTCCCGCTCGCGCTGCCCTCGATCATGGCGGGCGTCCGGGTCTCCGTCGTCACGGTGATCTCGCTGGCGACGGTCGCCGCCTCGGTGGCCCCCCTGGGTCTCGGTAAGCCGATCTTCGACGCGATCCACACGGTCTTCTCGACGGAGCTGATCTCGGCCGGGGTCCTGACGATCCTGGTCGCCCTCGTCGCCGATGTGCTCGTCGTCGGGCTGCAACGCCTCGTCACGCCGTGGACGCGCGCCAGGAGGACATCGTGAGCTCGTACTTCTCGTTCTTCGGCGACAACGCAGGCCTGCTCCTCGAGCTGACGCTCGGGCACATCGGGCTCTCGGTGCTCGCGCTGGTCATCGCGATCGTCCTCGCGATCCCGCTCGGGGCCTGGATCGGGCACCTGCACCGGTTCTCGTTCCTCGTCGTGAGCGTCGGGAACGTGCTGCGCTCGCTCCCGACGCTCGCGATCATCGCCATCGGGATCGCGCTCTACGGATTCGGCGTCGTCAACATCACCGTCGCGCTGGTGATCCTCGGGTTCCCGCTCGTTCTCACCAACACCTTCACCGCGGTGGAGGAGGTGGACCCGGGCACCGTCGAGGCCGCACGCGGCATGGGCATGACCGGCTGGCAGATCCTCACGCGCGTCGAGCTGCCGTCGGCGATCCCGCTGATCTTCAGCGGCATCCGCACCTCGTGGGTGTACATCGTCGCCACCGCCTACCTCGCGACGTTCGCCGGGAGCCAGGGAACGCTCGGCGACATCATCAGCAACATCGAGGGCTACAACCTCTCCGGTGTGCTCGCGGCGGCGACGATCTCGATCATCCTCGCGTTCCTGGGCGACGCGCTCCTCGGCCTCGCCGAGCGCGCCCTCACCCCGACCGGGCTGCAGCTGCTCGCGCAGCGCCGGCCCACGACGGCCGCCGCGCCCGCCGCACCCGCCGGGGCGGCCGCGTGACGCCACCCCGATCGTCGGCCGTCCTCACGGCCGGCTCCACCCGATACCGCCCGATCGCGGCGGCACCGCCAGATGAAGGAGTGTCCATGTCCACCACGACCACCGGCGGTCGCCGGATGCGGAGGCTGTCGCTCGTCGGCGTCGCCGCGGCGGCCGCGCTGTTCCTCGCTGCCTGCAGCGGCGGGGGCTCGTCGAGCGCCCCGGCCTCGTCGAGTGCCGCCCCGGCCGCCGCCGACCAGGTCCCGGCCGACGCGGTGTCGGTCACCGCGCAGACCGGGCAGGTCCAGCTGCCCGCGGGCAAGCCCGGCGCGGGCAAGCCGGCGATCATCATCGGCGACAAGAACTTCCCCGAGGAGTACGTGCTCGGGCAGCTCTACGCCCAGGCCCTGCAGGCCAAGGGCTACACCGTGGAGCTCAAGCCGAACATCGGCGGCTCGGAGCTGATCGACACCGCGTTCGCGTCCAACCAGATCACGATGTATCCCGAGTACCTGGGCGAGATCGTCACCAGCGTCGCCAAGGCGCCCGCGCCCACGACGGCGTCCGGCACCTACAACGCCGCCAAACAGTTCGAGGAGTCCCAGCGCCAGGGCACCGTGCTGCTCCAGACGCCGTTCCAGGACACCGACACGATCGTCGTGCCCGCCGCCTACGCCCAGCAGCACCAGCTGGCGTCGGTCGCCGACCTCGGCAAGGTCGGCCCCGGCGGACAGGGCGTGACGGTCGCCGGGCAGATCGAGTTCAAGACCCGCCAGACCGGGCTCGTCGGCATGCAGCAGCAGTACGGCCTGACGAACCTGGGCTTCCTGTCGACGCCGGCCGGCGCGCAGTACCAGGCGCTCGACCAGGGCGCGGCGCAGGCGGGCGACGCCTTCAGCACCGACTACCAGCTGCTGACGAACAAGTACACCGCGCTGAGCGATCCGAAGGGCATCTTCGGGTTCCAGTACGTGGCGCCGGTGGTCAAGCAGGCGACGGTGCAGGCGCAGGGACCGGAGTTCTCGCAGACCCTCAACTGGGTCAGCTCGCTGCTCTCGACCAAGGCCATCCAGGCGATGAACCAGCAGATCCAGGGCAACGGCGCCGACCCGGCTGCTGTCGCCGCGCAGTTCCTCCAGGCGAACGGGGTGAGCAAGTAGCTATCCGGTTCTGCGCGATGGGCCCCTTCGGTCGATAGAGACGACCGAAGGGGCCCTTCGCTCGTCGTCGGCGGCTCTTCGCGTGGCTGCCCCGGTGATCAGGAGCACGTGGGGCATGTCGGGGGCGTGCTGGGAGTGCGTGGTGTGCCCCTGGTCGATGGGCTGGGCGGCCCCGGTCAGCCTGCGGTGATCGAGAAGCGCCGACCCGAGCCCAAGATCGCGCTCTGTGCGGCGGAACGCGTCAGATCTGATGCGTTGCGCCGCACGGATCTGGATCATCGCGCGGGACGGCGCTCGGCAGAGGTTCAGGTGCGGCCGCCGGCGCGGTGCGAGCCGCTCGCGGCGCGCGGTCCCGACTCCCGAGTCTCGCGACGATGCGTGGCACCGGCCGGGAAGTGGTTCGCCCCGGCGACGAGGTCGGCGACGGTTCGCCGGGCGAGGCGACCGGTGAACGGGGGCTGGGCGCGGTCGCGGCTCGCGGGAGTGGGTCCCGACGCCGGGTCGCGCGGCCCGGGCACCGTCCAGGCAGCGCCGTTCCGAGCCGGGTGCGGCGCGGGGGCGACGTGTCCCGGCCCGGTGGGCGAGGATCGAGTCGTGCTCGCCGGAGTCCCGGGCGGCGCGGACGGCCGGGTTCCCGATGTCGCGGGCACGGCCGGTGTCGGCGGAACGGCAGTCGGTGTCGGCGGGAGTCCCTGGGCGGGAGATGCCTGGCGGGACGCGGCCGGAGGCGCACCGGGCGTCGAGGACGTCGACGGTGCGGGGCGGGGAGCGTACGACGATGCCGCCGCCGGAACCGGAGCGGCCGCCCGCGGGCCCGCCGCCGAATGACGCGCGGGGGAAGGGGCACCCGCTGCCCCGGGACCCGTGGCCGCCCGCGACGGCGGGGCGGGCCGGGGACGGATCGGGGTGGGCCCCGTCGTCGTGGACGACCGGGCGAGCAGGCGCAGCGGGGCGGTGACCGGGTCGGGGGTCCGGGCCGCGCCCGGGTCGAGGGAGCCCGGACCGGTTGCGGTGAGCCGGGCGGGCCCCCGCGGCGTCGGGGTGGTCACCGGATCGTCGTCCGGCGCCGCGGCCGCGGGAGCCGATCCGGCACCGTCGCGCGCGCCCGTCCCGTGCTGCGCCGCCCACAGCCGTGCGTAGATCCCGGGCGCGGCCAGCAGTTCGTGGTGCCGTCCCCGGGCGACGATGCGCCCGCCGTCGAGCACCACGACGAGGTCCGCCTCGCGCGCGGGCGTGAGGTCATGGCTGACGACGATGGTGGTCCGCCCACCGGCCAGCCGGCGCAGCGGCTCCAGCACGGCGCGCGCGGTGGGCCCGTCGAGCCCTGTCGTCGGCTCGTCGAGCACCAGTACCGGCGACGTGCGCAGGAGCGCCCGCGCGATCGCGACCCGCTGGCGCTGCCCGCCGGAGAGCGCCGAGCCACCCTCGCCGACCGGGGTGTCGAAGCCCTGCGGCAGGTCGCGCACGAAGTCGAGGGCCCCCGCCTCGCGCGCCGCCCGCTCGACCTCGGCGCGGGTGGCCTCCGGCCGGGCGTAGGCGATGTTCTCGGCGACGGTCAGGTCGAACAGCATCGGCTCCTGGGGGAGCAGCGTGACCGCTTCCCGGACGGCGCTGATCGTCCGGCCCCGGACGTCGGTCCCGTCGAGCAGTACCGCGCCGTCCTGGGCGTCGACGAAGCGCAGCAGCATCCGGGTCAGCGTGGACTTCCCGGCCCCGCTGGGCCCGGTGACCAGCACGAACTGGCCGGGCTGCACCACGAGGGACACCCCGTCGAGGCCGGCGTCCTCGGTGCCGGGGTAGACGTAGCGGACGTCGCGCAGCTCCAGGTGGCCGCGGGTCACCACCGCGTCGTCGGCCCCCGGGGCATCGCCCACGTCCGGCTCGGCGTCGAGGATCTCGACGAGCCGCTCGCAGGACGCGGAGGCCGACGTGACCATGAGGTGTAGCGAGCCGAGCTGGGACAGCGGCGGGTAGAGGTAGCCGAGGTAGGCGGCGAACCCGAACAGGCCCCCGACCGTGAGCTCGCCCGTCGCGATGAAGGCCGCACCGGCGATGAGCACCGCGAGCAGCGCACCGCTCTGGATG
>NZ_DASXJS010000005.1:0-26658 GCF_036497245.1 Actinomycetospora sp.
CCGCGGCCCCGGCAGCAAGGTCGGTGCGCCGCCCCGCGGAGTTCCCTCGCCAGGTCGGGACCCCGGTCGTGGCCCGGGCGAAGGTGGGCTCACCGCGGCGGGTCGTCCCCACCCTCGTCGGAGTCGTGGCGCGGACGCCCCGGACCGCGCATGGGTCGGGCCTCCCGCGGCGTGCGCCCGGCGTCGGCGAGCGCGCGCCGCAGGAGGAACTCGATCTGGGCGTTGACGCTGCGCAGGTCGTCACCCGCCCAGCGGGCCACGGCGTCGTGCACGGCCGGGTCGAGGCGCAGCAGGAGTTTCTTGCGTTCCGCCACCCGCGCTCCTACTGGTAGAGCGAGCCGGCGTTGACGACGGGCTGTGCGGAGCGGTCGCCGGCGAGGACGACGAGCAGGTTGCTCACCATCGTCGCCTTGCGCTCCTCGTCGAGCTCGACGGTGCCGCGCTCCTCCAGCCGCGACAGGGCGGACTCGACCATGCCGACCGCCCCCTCCACGATCCGCCCGCGTGCGGCCACGACGGCCCCGGCCTGCTGGCGCATGAGCATGACCTGCGCGATCTCCGGGGCGTAGGAGAGCTGCGTGATCCGCGACTCGATGATGTGCACGCCCGCCGACTCGACCCGCGCCGCGATCTCCGACGAGAGCGTGGCGGTGATCTCGTCGGCGTTCTCACGCAGTGAGCGGCTGTTCTCGTCGGTGGTGTCGTAGGGGTAGGAGCCCGCGATGTGGCGGACGGCGGACTCGGTCTGGATGTCGACGAAGCGGACGAAGTCGTCGACCTCGAAGACCGCCTTGGCGGTGTCGTCCACGCGCCAGACGACGACGGCGGCCATCTCGATCGGGTTCCCGTCGAGGTCGTTGACCTTGGTGGTGTCGGACTCGTGGTTGCGGATCCGGGTGGAGAGGCTGCGGCGGCTGGTCAGCGGGTTGACCCAGCGCAGGCCCTCGGTGCGCACCGTGCCGCGGTAGCGCCCCAGCAGCTGCACCACCTGCGCCTGCCCCGGGGACACCGCGACCAGTCCCCGCGCGAGCACCGCGGCCGCGAGCACGAGCACCACGGTGACCGCGATCCCCGGTCCGGGACCGCTCACCACCGCCACGACGACCCCGGCGGCGACCAGCGCCAGCGCGACGCCGAGCATCGCCCACCCCGAGGCGTCGTGAGCCCTCACCTCCCGGATGCGTGCTTGCGGCATCGCGACCTCGGCCTGCGTCGGTACGGACACGGTGACCTCCTCGATGAGCTGTCGTGAAGACATCAAAGTGATATCACTATCCGAGTGGTCTCCGCCAGGGCCTAGGGTCGATCGGCGTGCGGACGTTGATCGTCACGGGCACCGGGACCGGTGTCGGCAAGACGGTGGTGACCGCCGCCGTGGCCACGCTGGCCGCCGCGGCCGGGGAGCGGGTCGTCGTCCTCAAGCCCGCGCAGACCGGCATCGAACCCGGAGCGCCGGGCGACCTCGCCGACGTCACGCGGCTCACCGGAGGCGCCGTCGCCGTCCGTGAGCTCGCCCGTTACCCGGACCCGCTCGCTCCGGCGACGGCCGCGCGTCGCAGTGGCCGCGCACCGCTGCGCGTCGCCGACGTCACGGCCGCCGCCTCGGACACGGCCGCCGGCCCGGGCGTCGACCTGTTGCTCGTCGAGGGGGCGGGCGGCCTGCTCGTCCGGCTCAACGACGACGGCGAGACCCTGGGCGACGTCGCCACCGCGCTGGACGCCCCCGTGCTCCTCGTCGCGTCCGCGGGCCTGGGCGTGCTCAACACTGCCGCGCTCACCGCCGAGGCCCTCGACCGGCGCCACCTCACCTTCACCGGCACCGTCGTCGGCGCGTATCCCGAGCAGCCCGACCTCGCGGAGCGCACCAACCTCGCCGATCTCCCGACGGTCACCGGCGCGCCGTTGCTCGGGGTCCTGCCCGAGGGGCTCGGTCGGGCCGACCCGCAGGGCTTCACCGAGGCCGCGCGGTGTGGCCTGCATCCCGTCCTGGGCGGGCAGTGGGTCCCGCCACTCCCGTGATCGGGAACCGTGAGGCAGACTCCGGCCGGTCGACAGTCCGATCCCGACATCCCCGACGACGAGGAGCGACGCGTGACGGCGAGCACCGAGACCGCCCACGAGACCGGTGGCACGAGCGACGACATCCTCGCCGTCGCCCGTGAGCAGGTCCTGGAGCGCGGCGAGGGACTCTCCGAGGCTCAGGTCCTCGAGGTCCTGCGGCTGCCGGGGGAGCGGCTGACCGAGGCGCTGGCGCTGGCCCACGACGTGCGGCTGCGCTGGTGCGGGCCGGACATCGAGGTCGAGGGCATCGTGTCGGTCAAGACCGGCGGCTGCCCGGAGGACTGCCACTTCTGCTCGCAGTCGGGGCTGTTCGACTCCCCGGTGCGCGCGGCGTGGCTGGACAAGGACCGACTCGTCGAGGCCGCGAAGCAGACCGCGAAGACCGGTGCGACGGAGTTCTGCATCGTCGCTGCGGTCCGTGGCCCGGACGAGAAGCTCATGGAGCAGATCCGGGCCGGTGTCGCGGCGATCCGCGCCGAGGTCGACATCAACGTCGCGTGCTCGCTGGGGATGCTGACCCAGGCCCAGGTCGACGAGCTCGCCGCGATGGGTGTGCACCGCTACAACCACAACCTCGAGACCGCGCGCAGCCACTTCCCCGAGGTCGTGACCACCCACACCTGGGAGGAGCGCGCGGAGACGCTGCGGATGGTCCGCGAGGCGGGCATGGAGGTCTGCTGCGGGGGCATCGTCGGGATGGGCGAGTCGCTCGAGCAGCGCGCCGAGTTCGCGGTGCAGCTCGCCGAGCTGGAGCCCGACGAGGTGCCGATGAACTTCCTGATCCCGAACCCCGGCACCCCGTTCGCGCATCTCGAGGTGCCGCAGGGACCGGACGCGCTGATGACGATCGCGGCGTTCCGGCTCGCGATGCCGCGCACGGTGCTGCGCTTCGCCGGCGGCCGGGAGCTGACCCTGGGCGATCTCGGTGCGGAGCAGGGCATGCTCGGCGGGGTCAACGCGATCATCGTCGGCAACTACCTGACCAACCTCGGGCGCCCCGCCGAGCAGGACCTCGAGATGCTCGACTCCCTCAAGATGCCGATCAAGGCTCTGAACGACACCCTCTGAGACGGAGACCGTGACCGACACCGTGGCCCTGTTCTGCTCCTGGTGCGGGGGCGAGACTGCGCCGGACGATCCCGCCCGCCCGGCGGACGAGGCGCACGAGAAGTGCCGCGCGCGTCTCGCCCGGGTCGACCCGCCGCGCTACTGCCCGGAGTGCGGGCGCCGGATGGTCGTGCAGGTCGACCCCATGGGCTGGACGGCGCGGTGCAGCCGCCACGGCGAGACCTCGAGCGCCGACCGGGCCCAGCGGTGACGGACACGGGGCTCGGGCGATGAGCGTGGGCGCGGAGCAGTTCCCGGCCGACGAGTTCGTCGCCGAGCAGCCCACCGGCCTGCTCACCCGCGTCGAGATCCTCGGCGACGTCCGCCCGGTGCTGCGGACGGTGCTCGCGGTCGTCGCGGGCGGGCTGCTGCTGGGGGTGCTCTGGGCGCTCGTCGCGCCGGGCCAGGAGACGGTCACGACCGCGGCGGGGGCGAGCGCGGGCCTGGCGGCCGAGTCCGACCACGTCTTCGACGCCACCGCGGTGTTCTTCCTGCTCGCCAGCGCCTACGGCGTCGTCGTCGGGGTGCTGGCCTGGCAGGCGCGCTCCCGACGCGGCCCGGTGACGCTGGCCGGGGTGGCTCTGGCGTCGACGGCGGCGGCCTGGGTCGCGGCCCGGGTCGGGACGTGGCTCGCGGGGCCGCTGACCGACCGGCATCCCGTCGGCGTGCTGCTCGATCGCGCCGAGGCCTCGTCGAGCGGTACGCCCGGCCCGCCGATCCCGGCCACTCTCACGACGGTGCCCGCGGTGATCGGCTCGTTCTGGACGGTGCTGGGCGCGGGCGTGGGGGCGGTGCTGGCCTACCTGCTGTGCGCGATCGCCCTCGGCACCGACGACCTCGGGCGGCCCGAGGACTGACGGGTCAGTTGTCGCTCGACGGCACCGCGAACTTCGCGGTCGGCGCCCACACCGCGTGCAGCCGCCCGAGCAGCTCCGCCTCGCGGGCCATCGAGTGCGAGACCATCTCGAGGCGCTTCCTCGGGCACGTCTGCTCGAGGATCTCCTGGCGGTCGCCGAGGGGCAGCAGGCAGTCGGCGGCGAGCAGGTGGGCGAGCACCGCCGCGTCCACCGGCCCGTCGTCGTCGACGCCGATGGGCGGCGACTCCGCCTGCGGCCCGAGATTCTCCTCGGGCTCCGCGGCCTCGATGTCGTCGTCGGAGAGGGCCGCCTCGGTGGCGTCGGCGATACGCCGGTAGGTCCGCGCGGTCGTGCAGTAGCGCCGGTGCGCGGCGCGGGCGGCCAGTTCGAGGGGTTCGAGGGCCTCGGGGTCGTCGGCCTCGAGGTCGGGGATCCACTCGACGTTCGCGACGAGGTAGGGCGCGGCCGTGTCGTCGATGTCGAGCAGCCGGAAGCGCCGATCCCCGACGGTGAGCATGTCGAAGCGGCCGTCGGGCAGTCGCCGGACCTCACGCAGGGACGCGGTGCACCCGATCTCGTGCAGCCCGTCCGGCCCGTCGTCGGGACCCCAGCCCTCCCGGACCGCCACCACGCCGAACTGCTTGCCGGGCACCGCGCCGGTCACGAGATCGATCGTCATCTGCCGGTAGCGGGGCTCGAAGACGTGCAACGGGAGCGATGCCCCGGGCAACAGCACCGTGCCCAGCGGGAAGAGGGGCATCGTCTCGACCACGGCGGCCACGCTACGGTCTGCGGCCCGCGATCGCCGGATGGACGACGCCTCAGACCGCGCCGGCACCCGACGGCGGGCGCAGCGCCGCGAACGGATCGGTCACCCGCAGGGCGTGCTCGGAGAAGCGGAAGAGCGCTGCCGGCCGGCCGCCCGCCGGTCCGGGCGCAGCCGTCGTGCCGGTCGGGACGAGGACGCCCCGGCGGGTGAGCACCCGCTGGAGGTTCGTGGCCGAGACGTGGTGCCCGAGCGCGGCCGCGTAGAGGCGGCGCAGTTCGGAGATCGAGAAGACGTCCGGGGCCAGCGCGAAGCCGATGTTGGTGTAGGAGAGCTTCGCGCGCAGCCGGTCGAGGCCGACGCGGGTGATCTCCCCGTGGTCGAACGCGGTCGACGGCAGCGCGTCGACCCGGTGCCAGGCGGTGTCGGCGGGCACGGCCGGGTCGGCGTCGGAGGGGACGAGCCCGAGGAACGCGGTCGCGACGCGACGGGGCGCGGGGCCCCGGTGCGGGTCCGAGAACACCGACAGTTGCTCGACGTGGGCGACCTCGGCGAGGTCCACCTTCTCGGCGAGGTGGCGGCGCACGGACGCCTCGACGTCCTCCGTCGCGCCCAACCGGCCCCCCGGGAGGGCCCACCGGTCGGCGTGCGGGTCGCGGGCCCGGCGCCAGAGCAGCACCGAGGGCACGGTCCCGAGGGGTCCGGCTCCCCGATCGGCGTGCTCCCCCCACTGCTGACCGTCCCGCCCGGCGATTCGCAGGACGACGGCCAGGACGTCGTGCGCGATCAGGCCCTCGGCCTCCACCCCGTCACGGTAGCGCTCCGTGCACGCCTGCCGACGCTGGTGGGGCCGTGCGTGTCCTCGGTCATACCGCCCGACCGGACGGGTGGCACCGGGCGTGGCCGCGGCGTACTGTCGCCCACGTTTTCGACCAAAAGGCGAAAACCCTCGACCCGCCGCACCGGGCCCGCGTTCCCACCATGAGCGCGTCGACCCGGGGGAGGACACGCCATGACCGTCACCGTGGACGCGCAGGCGCACCAGCCACCGACCGATCTCGTCGAGCCCCGGTCCCTGGACGGCGCCGCGGACGACGTCGTCGAGCAGTGGGCGGCCGAGGTCCGCCGATTGGCACGGGAGCGCGACGCCGTCGTGCTCGCGCACAACTACCAGCGCCCCGAGATCCAGGACGTCGCCGATCACACCGGCGACTCGCTGGCCCTGTCGCGGATCGCCGCGGCGGCCGACGCGTCGACCATCGTCTTCTGCGGCGTCCACTTCATGGCCGAGACCGCGAAGATCCTCGCTCCGGAGAAGACGGTGCTCATCCCGGACGCGCGCGCCGGGTGCTCGCTCGCCGACTCGATCACCGCCGACCAGCTGCGGGAATGGAAGGTCGAGCACCCGGGCGCCGTCGTCGTCAGCTACGTGAACACGACGGCCGCGGTGAAGGCCGAGACCGACGTGTGCTGCACCTCGTCGAACGCGGTCGACGTCGTGGCGTCGATCCCGGAGGACCGCGAGGTGCTGTTCCTGCCCGACCAGTTCCTCGGCGCGCACGTCCGCCGCGAGACCGGCCGGACGAACCTGCACGTCTGGGCCGGGGAGTGCCACGTGCACGCCGGGATCAACGGTGCCGAGCTCACCGCCCGGGCCCAGGCCGACCCCGAGGCCGACCTGTTCGTCCACCCCGAGTGCGGCTGCGCGACCAGCGCCCTCTACCTCGCGGGCGAGGGAGCGGTGCCGCGCGAGCAGGTCCACATCCTCTCCACCGGGGGGATGCTCGACGCCGCGAAGAACACCACGAAGGCCAGCGTCCTGGTGGCCACCGAGGTCGGGATGCTCCACCAGCTGCGGCGCGCCAACCCGGCCGTCGACTTCCGCCCGGTGAACGAGCGCGCGGCCTGCGGCTACATGAAGACGATCACCCCGGGCTCGCTCACGCGGGCGCTGCGCGAGGGGCGCGACGAGGTCCACGTGGACGCGGCCACCGCCGAGAAGGCGCGCGCGTCGGTGCAGCGGATGATCGAGATCGGGCACTCCGGAGGCGGGGAGTGAGCACCCTCTGGACGGCGGCGGCCGACCTCGTCGTCGTCGGCTCGGGGGTGGCCGGGCTCTCGGCGGCGACCGAGGCGTCGCGACGGGGGCTGCGGGTCGTCGTCGTCACCAAGGACGCGCCCGACGAGGGCTCGACGCGGTGGGCGCAGGGCGGCATCGCGGTCGTGCTGGGGGACGTCGCGGGCGACAGCGTCGACGCGCACGTGGCCGACACGCTCGCCGCGGGCGGGGGCCTGGTCGACGAGGCCGCCACCCGGGAGATCCTCGGTGGCGGCCCGGCGGCGGTCGCCGACCTGCGGGCGCGGGGAGCGATGTTCGACGCCTCCCGGGACGCCGGTGCCCGCCTCGCCCGCACCCGCGAAGGTGGCCACGGCACCACCCGCGTCGTCCACGCGGGCGGCGACGCCACCGGTGCCGAGGTCGAGCGGGCGCTGCTCGCGGCGCTGCCCGGCGACGTCACGGTGCTCGCCGGGCACACCGCGGTGGCCGTGCGGCAGCACCCCGACCACCGCCGCGTCACCGGGCTCGACGTCGTGGACCACACGGGCCGCCCCGGCGTCGTCACGGCGCCCGCGGTCCTGCTCGCCACGGGCGGGGTCGGCGGGCTCTACGAGACGACGACGAACCCGCCGGTCGCCACGGCCGACGGCTGGGCCCTGGCCCTGCGGGCGGGGGCGGCGCTCGCCGACGTCGAGTTCCTGCAGTTCCACCCCACCGCACTCGCCGTCCCCGGTCTGCGCGGCCGAGCCCCGCTGGTCACCGAGGCGCTGCGCGGCGAAGGCGCCCACCTCGTCGACCTCGCCGGGCGGTCCGTGATGGACGGCGTCGACCCGCGCGGGGATCTCGCCCCGCGCGACGTCGTCGCCGGCGCCATCACCGCGATCCTCGCGGGCACCGGCGCGCCCCATGTCCTGCTCGACGCGACCGGCGTGGACGACGTCCGGCGGCGCTTCCCGACCGTGACCGCCTCGTGCGACGCGATCGGGGTCGATCCGGCGCGGGAGCCGATCCCGGTCCGGCCCGCGGCCCACTACGCCTGCGGCGGCGTCGTCGCCGACACCCGCGGCCGCACCGGCGTGCCGGGCCTGTGGGCCGCGGGCGAGGTGGCGCGCACCGGCCTGCACGGTGCGAATCGGCTCGCCTCGAACAGCCTGCTCGAGGGGCTCGTCGTGGGCCGGTGGGCCGGCGTCGACGTGGCACGGGCCCTCGCCGGGCCCCGGCCGGTGATCCGCCCCGGCGAGCCGGTGGCCATCGTCGCCGCCACCGCCGACCGCACCGTCCTGCAACGGGCCATGAGCCGCGGGGCGGCCGTCGGGCGGGACGCGGCAGGCCTCGCGGCGACCTCCGACGCGATCGAGTCGGTGACCGTCGACCGCCCGCTGTCCGACCGGGCGGCGGTCGAGGACGCCGCGCTCACCCTCGCGGCGGGCGCGCTGCTCGCGGCGGCCGGGTCGCGGACCGAGTCGCGGGGCTGTCACGTCCGGCGCGACCACCCCCGCCGCGACGACCGCTGGCAGGCCACGTCGGCCGCCGTCACGCTCGTCGACGGGCGGCTGACGCTGTCCTCGGCGGACCGGGTTCTCGGAGGTGCCGCATGACCGCCATCGCCCTGCCGACCGGGCTCGACCCGGCGGAGGTCGACGCCGTCGTCGAGCGCGCGCTCGACGAGGACCTGCGCGACGGCCCCGACCGCACGACGACCGCGTGCGTCCCCGCCGGGTCGGTGGCGGTCGGGGAGTTCCGGACGAGGCCGCCGGGCGCCCTGGCGGGGGTCGGCGTGGCCGTCCGGGTCCTCGAGCGGATCTGCGGCGAGGACCTCGAGATCCTCGATGCCCGCGCCGACGGCGACCGGCTGCGCGCCGGTGACGTGGCGCTCGCCGTCCGGGCTCCGCTCACGACCCTGCTGACCGCCGAGCGCACCGCCCTCAACCTGCTGTGCCAGCTCTCCGGGGTCGCGACCGCCACCGCGGCGTGGGTCGACGCGGTCGCGGGCACGCCGGCCCGCATCCGGGACACCCGCAAGACCGTGCCCGGCCTGCGGGCGCTGCAGAAGTACGCGGTGCGCTGCGGCGGCGGGGTCAACCACCGGATGTCGTTGGGCGACGCGCTGCTCATCAAGGACAACCACGTGCTCGCGGCCGGGTCGGTGACGGCGGCGGTCCGGGCGGCCCGGGCGGCGGCGCCCGAGCTGCCCTGCGAGCTCGAGGTCGACTCCTTCACCCAGCTCGACGAGGCCCTGACTCTCGGCCTGGAGCTGATCCTGCTGGACAACTTCTCGGCGGACGAGTGCGCCGAGGCGGTCCGGCGGCGCGACGCGGCGGCCCCGGCGACGGGTCTGGAGGCCTCGGGCGGGCTCACGCTCGACACCGCCGCCGCGTACGGGGCGAGCGGTGTGGACTATCTCGCCGTCGGGGGGCTCACCCACTCGTCGCCCGCCCTGGACCTGGGGCTGGACCTCCGGTCCCCGTGAGCGGACTCCGTGGTCAGGGCGACCGGGCCCGGTCACATGGCGTCGCCGTCCTCGGTGGCGGCATCGCCGGGATGTCGGTGGCGGCGGAGCTCGCCGCGTCCGGTGTCGAACGCCCGGTCCTGCTCGAGGCCGAGCCGGAACTGTCCCGTCACACCACCGGGCGCTCGGCGGCGAGCTACATCCCCGGCCACGGCCCGCCGCCGATCCGCGCGCTGATCGCCGCGTCGTACGACCGCTTCGCCGCCATCGCCGAGGACGCCGGCCACCCGTTCCTGCGCCCGCGCCCGGTGCTGCACGTCGCGCACACCGCCGAGGAGGAGCGGACGCTGCGCGAGGACGTCCTCCCGCTCGGCCCGGTGACGGAGCTGACCGTCGACGAGGCCGTCGGGCGCTGGCCCGCGCTGCGCCCCGAGCCGCTGCGCGCCGCCGCGGTCGTCGAGGACGCGATGGACGCGGACCCGATCGGGCTGCACCAGTACTTCCGGCAGCGCTTCCGGGCGCTCGGCGGGGAGATCCGGACCCGCGCACCCGTCGTCGGGCTGGGCCGTGCGGGCTCCGGGTACCGGGTGACGACCGCCGACGGCACCGCCCTCGACGCCGACCTCGTCGTGCTCGCGGCCGGCGCGTGGACCGACCGCCTGCTCGCGCTCGCCGGGGCTGCGCCGATCGGCCTGACCCCCTACCGGCGGACCATCGCGATCGCGCGGATCCCGCCCGGCGCCCCGGTGCGCCACGACGATCCGTTCGTCGTCTCGGTGGCGGAGCGGTGGTACGCCAAGCCCGAGGGGCAGCACCTGCTCGTGTCGCCGTCCGAGGAGACCCCGCAGGAGCCCGGCGACGCCCGCCCCGACGACCTCGACGTCGCCCTCGCCCTCGAACGGGTGGCTGAGGTGACGACGCTCGCGCTCCGCTCGGTCGTCACCGCGTGGGCGGGGCAGCGCACCTTCGCGCCCGACCGCACCCTCGTCGTCGGGGACCGCCCCGAGCACCCCGGGCTGCACGTGTTCGCGGGCCAGGGCGGGTCCGGGATCGAGACCGCCCCGGCCGCCGCCGCCCTGGCCGCCGCGATGATTCTCGGCGAACAGACCCCCGCCGACCTGCGGCGACACGACGTCGAGGCCGCGCGGTACAGCATTCGGCGCATCCTCTAGCCTCACCCGCGTGGGCGAACCCATGCGTGCCTCACGCGTTCTCCTGGTGGCCCTCGCCGCGGCGCTGACGCTGCTGGCGACGGCCTGCGGCTCCGCCGAGGCGCCGACCGTCCCGCCGATCGCGGTCGACCCCGCCGCGTCCGCGCGGAACGTCGCCGGGGCGCAGCCGCTCGCGCCCCTGCTGGGGCCGTCCCCGGAGGCGGCACCCGCGGCGCCAGTCGTCCCCCGGCTGCTCGCGCCGCTCTCCGCGATCGGCAGCCGCACCGGGCCCCGGGTGTGCGAGAAGTTCGGCTCCGCGCCGGTCGCCGGCGGACGGTTCGAGGTGCAGAACGACGCGTGGGGCGCGTCGACCCCGCAGTGCACGACGGCCTTCGACACCGGCTTCTCCGTGGCGGCCTCGCACGACAAGGACTCCGGCCCGGCCGCGTACCCGTCGATCGTGTGGGGCTGCAACCACGGCAACTGCACCAGGAACACCCCGTTCCCGCGCCCGCTCTCCGATCTCGGCGACGTCCGCTCCAGCTGGTCGGTCTCGGTGCCCGGGAGCGGCCGGTACAACGCCTCCTACGACATCTGGCTCGACCCGACCCCGCGGCGCGACGGCGACAACACCGGCGCCGAACTGATGATCTGGACGATCCGCGCGGGCGGTATCGACCCCATCGGGGACAAGACCGGCACCGCGAACCTCGGCGGCACCACCTGGGACGTCTACCAGGGCGACAACAACGGCGTCCCGGTCATCTCCTACGTCCGCCAGCAGTCCGTGCGCCAGGTCATCGACCTGCCTATCACCGACTTCGTCCACGACGCGACGCGCCAGGGCACCGTCAAGCCGGAGTGGTACCTGACCAACCTCCAGGCGGGCTTCGAGCCGTGGGTCGGCGGCAACGGTCTGTCCACCGACGCCTTCAACGCCACCCGCAACGGCGTCTGATCTCACGACCGGTGCCACCCGTGTGAGTGGCATCCGTGTCCCCACGCGCACGAACGACTGACGCTGTCTGGCGTGGTCGGTTGCGCCGAACGTACGTTCCGCCGCGCTGAACGGTCTAACGGTGAGGGTGTGCGGGATGAGCGGTAAGTGGCCGACGACGAGCGGCGGCTCGGCTGGGCGAGTGCGGCGGCCCACCCGCCGTCGGGCGGGTCGCCACCGGCGATGCGACTCCCCGTCCCGGGTCCGTCCGGAGGCGGTGCGGGCCCTCGTGGGTGGACTGGGCCTCGTGGCGCTCGTGATCCTGACGGCGGTCGTGCCGCAGCAAGCCGCGGGCACCGCGACCAGTGCCGCTCTCGTGCCCGCGGCGGTCCGGACGTCCGCCACGACGACGGCGTCGGCCCCGTCGACCACAGCAGAGGCCCCGTCGACGACGACGAAGGCGCCGACGACGACGAAGGCGCCGGCGACGACGAAGGCGCCCGCGACCAAGGCGCCCGCGACGACGAAGGCGCCGGCCGAGAAGAAGGTCTGCGACAAGTTCGGCTCCACGCCGGTGCAGGGCGGGCGCTACGAGGTGCAGAACGATCTCTGGGGCGGTGGCGGCGCCTCGCAGTGCATCTACGCGTTCGACACCGGATTCCGCGTCGAGGCCGACCACGACAAGGACAGCGGCCCGGCGTCGTACCCGTCCATCGTCTTCGGCTGCAACTACGGCAACTGCACCAAGGGCACCCCGTTCCCGCGCCCGATCGCCGACCTCGGCGACCTGCGCACGACGTGGACGACGACCACGCCGGCCAAGGGCGACTACAACGTCGCCTACGACATCTGGCTCGACCCGACGGCGCGTAAGGAGGGTGCTCCCACCGGGCTGGAGCTGATGATCTGGCTCAAGCACACCGACCGCGTGAACCCGATCGGCAAGCAGACCGGCGACATCACCCTCGACGGCGTGCCCTACGAGGTGTGGCAGGGCGACAACGGCGGCGTCCCGGTCATCTCCTACGTCCGCAAGCAGCAGACCAACGCCGTCACGAACATGGCGATCCCGACCTTCGTCGCCGATGCGCAGAAGCGCGGCGTCGCGAAGCCGAACTGGTACCTGACGAGCGTGCAGGCCGGGTTCGAGCCGTGGATCGGCGGCACGGGGCTGGTCACCACGAACTTCTCGGTCACCCGGAACGGGCAGTAGCTCCCGGGCGGCACCACCCGCGGAGGAGTCAGTCCGCGAGGTCCGGGTCGACGGGGTCCGGGTCCGCCGGATCCGGCTCGACGGCCACGTCGTGCTCGACGCCCTGGATCAGCGAGGCGCGCTCGAAGGCCTCGATCCGGCGCCGGTCGCGCTTGGTCGGGCGGCCGGCGCCGCGCTCGCGCCGAGCCACCGACACGACCGTCTCCTTCGGCGGCGGTGGCGGGGTGTGGTCGACGTAGCACGTCACGGCCTCCGGCGCGCCCACCCGTTTCTCGATCACGCGGCCGACCTCGACCACGCGCGGGATGTCGTAGAGGCGCGTGCGCACCGTGTCCCCCGGGCGTACCGGGGTGGAGGCCTTCGCCGGCTTGTCGTTGACCCGCACGTGCCCGCCCCGGCACGCGGTCGCGGCGTCCGCCCGGGTCTTCGACAGGCGCACCGCCCACAGCCAGCGATCGATGCGCGTGGAGTCCATCGGCGCCCAGTTTGCACCCGTCACACACCTCCGATGGCGGCCGGCCGGAAGGAGTGACACCGTGTGACAACGGCTGTTTCGGTCTCGCGGTCCGTGACCTCGTCCCGGGGGACGTGAGGCACCGTGAGTGGTGACGCGCCGGGGAAGGAGCGTCCGTGCTCGACGAGGACGAGGCCGCGGCGCTCGATGCGCTGCTCGTCGGACGCGCGGTCGAACCGGTCTACCAGCCGATCGTCGACCTGGTCGGAGGCGATGTGGTCGGCGTGGAGGCGCTCATCCGCGGCCCGGCCGACGGCCCCTTCACCCGCCCGGACGCGATGTTCGCCGCGGCCCGTCGCGTCGGGCGGCTCGCCGAGCTCGACATGCTGTGCCGGGGGCGGGCGGTGGAGGAGGCATTCTCCGCGGGCATGCGGGGGCCCCTCGCGCTGTTCGTCAACGTCGAGCCGCTGACCGTGGCGACGGAGCTCGTGCCGTTCACGGCCACGTCCGACCTCGCCGAGCGCGGGGTGCGGGTCGTCGCCGAGCTCACCGAGCGCGACCTGACCGCCGACCCGGCGCGTCTGTTCTCCTTCGCCGACCAGGTGCGGGCCCACGGCTTCCACGTCGCCCTCGACGACGTCGGGGCGCACCCCGCCTCCCTCGCGCTGATGCCGTTCCTGCGTCCGGAGGTGGTGAAGCTCGACCTCCGCCTCGTGCACGCCCGCCCCGGGCCCGAGGTCGCCGAGATCATGTCGGCGGTCGCCGCCTACGCCGAGCACAGCGAGGCGCTGGTGCTCGCGGAGGGCGTCGAGACCCGCGATCACCTCGCGACCGCCCGCAGCCTCGGCGCGACGCTGGGCCAGGGGTGGTGGTTCGGCCCGGCGCAACCCGCGCAGGCGATCCTGCCCGGCCTCCGTGCGCCCCGGCTCGTCCCGCCCTGGCGTCGTCCGGCCGCGCGGGTTCCCCGCGGCAGTCCCTTCGCCACCGTCGCGCGGGTCCGCACCCCGCGCCGGGCGACCGCGCCCCTGCTGCTGTCGGTGAGCCGATTCCTCGAACGGCAGGCGGCGGAGATGGGGGAGCTGGCCGTCGTCGTCGCCGCCTTCCAGCGCGCCTCGTCCTTCACCGGCGACGAGCGCCGCCGCTACTCCGATCTCGCCCGCTCGGCCGCGTTCGTCGGGGTCCTCGGCGTCGGGATGCCCGCCGAGCCCGAGCCGGGCGTGCGTGGCGCGGACCTCGCGGCCGGGGACCCGGTGTGCCGGGAGTGGGACATCGCAGTCATCGGCCCGCACTTCGCGGCCGCGCTCGTCGCACGCGATCTCGACGACCCCACCGGTCCTGCCGGTGCGGACCCCGACCGGGCCTTCGACTACGTCCTCACCCACGACCGCCCGCTCGTCCTCGACGTCGCCCGCTCCCTGCTCGCCCGCACCGTGCCGCAGGCGGGACGCGACACCGTCGGGTCACCCGACTCGCCCGTGAGGGTGGTATCGGTGGGGGAAAGCTAGCTCGTTCGGTCCACCCGGGTACGCTCCGTGTACTGATGGTGGTCGTGGTGGCCCGGAAGGGTCGCCGCACAGGCGGGGGCCCGCGGGACGTACCCGGGCGGAACGAGGTGGTCGTGGCCGAAGCGCTGCGCGCGGTCGACACCGGACCCGACCTCTCCGGGCTCACCTCGGTCTTCCAGCCGATCGTCGATCTCTCGACGGGTGCCGTCGTCGCGCACGAGGGGCTCACCCGTGGGCCCACCGGGCCGTGGCGGTGCCCCGAGAGGATCTTCGCCGACGCACGGTCCGCGGGCCACCTCGCCGAGCTGGACGAGTACTGCCGCGTGCTCGCCCTCACCACGGCCCTCGGCTCGGGGTCGGCGAGCCCGTCGACGCTGTTCCTGAACATCGAGCCGGACGGCATCCCGTTCGGCCCGCCCCCCGAGGAGGCCGTGGCCTTCCTGCGCCGGGGAGGCCGGATCGTCCTCGAGTTCACCGAGCGCGCGCTCACCGGGGACCCGGCCCGGCTGCAGTGGTTCGCCACCCGCCTGCGCCACGTCGGGATCGCGGTGGCGCTCGACGACGTCGGGAGCCACCCGGGCTCCCTCGCCCTCATGGCCTTCCTGCGCCCCGAGGTCGTGAAGCTCGACCAGCGCCTCGTCCAGGGTCCCCTCGACGACGAGGTCGCCCGGGTCGCCGCGGCGGTGGGGGCGTACGCCGAGCAGAACGAGGCGGTCGTCCTCGCCGAGGGCATCGAGACCCTCGAGCACGAGCGCCGGGCCCGGGCCCTCGGGGCGACCCTCGGCCAGGGCTACCGCTTCGGGCGCCCGGCCGCTCTCGTCGAGGCGGCCGGCCCGCCGCCGCGGGCGGGCACCGGAGCGCCGGTCGCCCGGCCCCCCGAGCCGCCGACCCGGATCAGCCCGCTCGCGGCGGTCGCCCGCGTCCGCCCCCTGCACCGGGGTTCCGTCGACGAGGTCCGCCTCGCCGCCACCATGATCGAGCAGCGGGCGCTCACCGCGGAGGGGCCGACGGTGCTGCTGGCGTCGATGGGCCCGGACGGGATCCCGCGCGGCGAGCGCGCCCGCCGGTTCGCCACCGTGGCCGAGCACTCCAGCCTCGTCACGCTGTTCGGCGTGGGCACCGCGCTGCCGCGCGGCGTCCGCGGGGCGGTCCTCGCCCCCGACGACCCGCTCCGCACCGAGTGGGACGTCGCCGTCGTCGGGCCGCACGTCGCCGCCGCGCTGGTGGCGCGCCCGTGCAGCACCGGCGAGATGGAGTACACCGTGGTCTACGACCGGGACCTGGTGATGGAGGTGGCACGCTCGCTGATGAGCCGCACCGTCCCCGCGGCGGGCGTGGAGATGCCCGGCGCCTGACGCGTCACCAGCCGCGCTCGCGCCACTCGGGCAGCTGCGGGCGCTCGGCGCCGAGCGTGGTGTCGTCGCCGTGGCCGGGGTAGACCCAGGTGTCGTCGCCGAGCCGACCGAAGACCTTGCTCTCGAGGTCGTCCATCAGCGCCTTGTGGTGCTCGACCGTCGCGGTCTTGCCGTGGCCGCCCGGGAAGAGGCTGTCGCCGGTGAACACGTGGCCGGTGCCCTTCTGGTCCGTGTAGAGCAGCGCGATCGAGCCCGGGGTGTGCCCGTCGAGGTGGATGACCTCGACGTGCGAGTCCCCGAAGCGGACCTCGTCGTCGTCACCCACGGTCCGGTCCGGCGCCACCGGCAGCTCCGGGCCGTCGAGCGGGTGGGCGTACGTCGTCGGCGACAGCGCCTTCGTCATCGCCTCCAGCGCCTGCACGTGGTCCCAGTGCTGGTGCGTCGTCACGAGGTCCTTGAGCTCGTCGCGCGCGGCCACCGTGTCGACGGTGTCGAGCAGCCGGTCCGCCTCGTTCGCGGCGTCGATGAGCAGCGCGCGCCCGGTGGCCTTGTCGACCAGCACGTAGGCGTTGTTGTCCATCGGCCCGACCGAGACCTTGGTGACGGTGACCGCGCCGAGGTCCCGCTGCGCCGCGGGACCGTTCGCGTCGACGTGTCCGGTGTAGTCGTCGAGAAGCTCCACACCCGACAGTCTGCCCGGTCGCGGTGCTCCTCGCGTCCCCCCTTCCTTGATCAGGAGCACCTCAGGCACGGCGGAGGGCTCCCCGACATGCGTGATGTGCCTCTCGTCAACGACTCGAGCGACGGGGCGCGTGGCGGTCGACCCCGTCACCCACGGAGCCCACCCGCTCGTCCGTTCACCGCATCCGGGTCCTTCCCGACGGCCGGCGGCGCGTGCGGCCCGCCGTCGGGAACGTGCCGTCCGCCGCCCGGATCCGGGCCGGGCGGGCGTTGTCGGCGGGTGCTCTTAGCATGGGATGAGACCCCCGTGAGGCGCTCCGGCCCGTCAGTGCGGACGAGACTGTCGGTGCCCCGGGGTATGCAGGGCGGGACGTCCTGCCCGCACTGCCAATTGGGGGAGCTGATCCGTGGCCGACCGCCTCGTCGTCAAGGGCGCGCGTGAGCACAACCTCACGGGCGTCGACATCGACCTGCCGCGTGACAGCCTCGTCGTCTTCACCGGGCTGTCGGGCTCGGGCAAGTCCAGCCTGGCCTTCGACACGATCTTCGCGGAGGGCCAGCGGCGCTACGTGGAGTCGCTCTCGGCGTACGCCCGCCAGTTCCTCGGGCAGATGGACAAGCCCGACGTCGACTTCATCGAGGGCCTCTCGCCCGCCGTGTCGATCGACCAGAAGTCGACCAGCCGCAACCCGCGCTCCACGGTCGGGACCATCACCGAGGTCTACGACTACCTGCGGCTGCTCTACGCCCGCGCCGGCACGCCGCACTGCCCGACCTGTGGCGAGGTGATCTCCAAGCAGACCCCGCAGCAGATCGTCGACCAGGTGCTCGACATGGAGTCCGGGCGCCGCTTCCAGGTGCTGGCGCCGGTGATCCGCGGCCGCAAGGGCGAGTACGTCGACCTGTTCTCCCAGCTCCAGGGGCAGGGCTACTCCCGCGTCCTGGTCGACGGCACGGTGTATCCGCTCGCCGAGCCGCCGACGCTGAAGAAGCAGGAGAAGCACGACATCGCAGTGGTCGTCGACCGGCTGTCGGTGAAGGCCACCGCCAAGCAGCGACTCACCGACTCGGTCGAGACCGCGCTGCGGCTGGCCGAGGGCATCCTCGTGCTCGACTTCGTGGATCTCGACGAGAACGACCCGGACCGCGAGCGCCGCTTCTCCGAGAAGATGGCCTGCCCGAACGGCCACCAGCTCGCCGTGGACGACCTCGAGCCCCGTGCCTTCTCGTTCAACTCCCCCTACGGCGCCTGCCCGACGTGTGCCGGTCTCGGCACCAAGATGGAGGTCGACCCGGAGCTGCTGGTCCCGGACGACGAGCTCTCGCTCGCCGACGGCGCGATCGCCCCCTGGAACATGGGCCAGACGGCCGACTACTTCCAGCGGCTGCTCACGGCGCTGTCGCAGTCGGTCGGCTTCCGGATGGACACGCCGTGGCGGAAGCTGCCCGCGGCGGTCAAGAAGGCCGTGCTGCACGGGTCGACCGACCAGGTGCACGTCCGGTACCGCAACCGGTACGGGCGCGAGCGCTCCTACTACGCCGCGTTCGAGGGCGTCGTGCCGTTCCTCGAGCGCCGCCTGGATCAGGCGGAGTCCGACAGCGCCCGCGAGCGCTACGAGGGCTACATGCGCGAGGTGCCGTGCCCGGCCTGCTCCGGGACCCGCCTCAAGCCCGAGATCCTCGCGGTGACGCTGCGCCACGAGACGCAGGGCGACCGCTCGATCGCCGAGGTCTGCGCGCTCTCGGTGGCCGACTGCGCCGAGTTCCTCACCGGGCTCGTGCTCGGCTCGCGCGAGCAGGTGATCGCCGGGGCGGTGCTCAAGGAGGTCGAGGCGCGGCTGGGCTTCCTCCTCGACGTCGGGCTGGACTACCTCACGCTCGCCCGCGCAGCGGGCACCCTCTCCGGCGGCGAGGCGCAGCGCATCCGGCTCGCGACGCAGATCGGTTCGGGCCTGGTCGGGGTGCTCTACGTGCTCGACGAGCCGTCGATCGGCCTGCACCAGCGCGACAACCGCCGGCTCATCGAGACGCTGACCCGGCTGCGGGATCTCGGGAACACGCTGATCATCGTCGAGCACGACGAGGACACCGTCCGGTCGGCGGACTGGGTCGTCGACATCGGGCCGGGCGCGGGGGAGCACGGCGGCCAGGTGGTGCACTCCGGCTCGGTCGCCGGGCTCGAGGCGAACACCGACTCCATGACCGGGGACTACCTCTCCGGCCGGCGCAGCATCCCGGTGCCGGACATCCGGCGGCCGCGCGACAAGCGGCGCCAGGTCGGCGTGGTCGGTGCCCGCGAGCACAACCTGCACGACATCGACGTCTCGTTCCCGCTCGGCTGCCTGGTGTCGATCACCGGGGTGTCCGGCTCGGGCAAGTCGACGCTGGTCAACGACATCCTCGCGACGGTGCTGGCGAACAAGCTCAACGGCGCACGCCAGGTGCCCGGCAGGCACACCCGCGTCACCGGTCTGGACAACCTCGACAAGCTGGTGCGGGTCGACCAGTCGCCGATCGGCCGGACGCCGCGGTCCAACCCTGCCACCTACACCGGCGTGTGGGACCACATGCGCAAGCTCTTCGCCTCGACGAACGAGGCGAAGGTGCGCGGGTACGGCCCGGGCCGCTTCTCGTTCAACGTGAAGGGCGGACGCTGCGAGGCCTGCGCGGGCGACGGCACCATCAAGATCGAGATGAACTTCCTCCCGGACGTCTACGTCCCGTGCGAGGTGTGCAAGGGCGCCCGGTACAACCGCGAGACCCTCGAGGTGCACTACAAGGGCAAGACGGTGGCCGAGGTCCTCGACATGCCGATCGAGGAGGCCGCCGAGTTCTTCGAGCCGATCACGGCCATCCACCGCCACCTCAAGACCCTCACCGAGGTGGGCCTGGGCTACGTGCGGCTCGGTCAGCCCGCCCCGACGCTGTCCGGCGGCGAGGCCCAGCGCGTCAAGCTCGCCTCCGAGCTGCAGAAGCGGTCCATGGGTCGGACGATCTACATCCTCGACGAGCCGACCACCGGCCTGCACTTCGAGGACATCCGTAAGCTGCTCGGCGTGATCAACGGGTTGGTCGACAAGGGCAACACGGTCCTCGTCATCGAGCACAACCTCGACGTCATCAAGGTGTCCGACTGGGTCGTCGACATGGGTCCCGAGGGCGGCAACGGTGGCGGTCTCGTGGTCGCCGAGGGCACCCCGGAGCAGGTCGCGGCGGCCCCGGGGAGCTACACCGGTCAGTTCCTCGCCGACCTGGTCACCCCGGAGCAGGCACCCGCCAAGCGCTCACGGGCCAAGGCGGGCTGATCGCCGGCCCGGCCTCCGGACACGCCCGGCGACCGGCCGACACGCCCAGTGGTACGGTTCCAGTGAGCGACCAGCTCGGCGAGTACTTCCGTGCTCGGCGAGCGGCAAGTGGAGCCCCGCCTCCCACCCGGTCTGCCGCCTCAGGTGGCCGGGTCCGGTCCGCCGGCTCGATCGTGAGCCGGTGACGACGGCTCGTCGTCGGGAGAGATCCCGGTGGCACCGCCGGATCGGTACGAGTCAGGGCCCCCGCCACGAGCACGACGGCGCGGGGCCTGACGTCGTTGGGAACACGGACCCCCCTCGCCGGGTTGCGACCGGAAACACTGTCGAACCCGAGGAGAACTCATCAGCGTAGAGACGCGCATCAACGAGCGCATCCGCGTGCCCGAGGTGCGTTTGGTTGGTCCGAACGGCGAGCAGGTGGGGATCGTCCGCATCGAGGACGCCCTGCGACTGGCTCGCGAGGCCGACCTCGACCTCGTGGAGGTCGCGGCGCAGGCACGCCCGCCGGTCTGCAAGCTCATGGACTACGGCAAGTACAAGTACGAGAGCGCGCAGAAGGCTCGCGAGTCGCGTCGTAACCAGCAGCAGACCGTGATCAAGGAGCAGAAGCTTCGGCCGAAGATCGACCCGCACGACTACGAGACGAAGAAGGGGCACGTCACCCGCTTCCTCGGTCAGGGTCACAAGGTCAAGGTCACGATCATGTTCCGTGGTCGCGAGCAGTCCCGCCCCGAGCTGGGGTTCCGGCTGCTCCAGCGCCTCGCCGAGGACGTCGGCGAACTCGCGTTCGTCGAGGCTTCACCGAAGCAGGACGGCCGCAACATGACCATGGTGCTCGCGCCGAACAAGAAGATCGCGAAGACGCCGAAGCAGCAGGCAGCACAGCAGGCCGAGGCCGAGCAGGCCGCTCAGCCCGAGCCCGCCTCCTGAGGCCCCGCGCAGCGGACCGTACCGTCGTCGATCGACGACGACGGCCCGCTGCCGCGCGGGACCGCAGGAGCCGCCCCCGCCCGGGCCGCACAGTGTGCGAGCCGCGGCCGGCCTCACGACCAGGACGAGGACGATGAAGAACAAGACCCACTCCGGGACCAAGAAGCGCATCAAGGTGACGGGCTCCGGCAAGCTGATGCGCGAGAAGGCCGGCAAGCGCCACCTGCTGGAGAAGAAGTCCAGCGAGAAGACCCGCCGGCTCGCCGGCGAGGTCCAGGTCGCCCCGCAGGACGACAAGCGCCTGCGCCGCATGCTCGGCATCTGAGCAAGTCCCACCCACCCGGACAGGCCCCGCCGTGTAGGCGAGGAGTCCCCGACTCGACCTAAGGCAGGACGACGTGGCACGCGTCAAGCGCGCAGTCAACGCCCAGAAGAAGCGCCGTACGGTTCTCGAGGCCGCCAGTGGTTACCGCGGGCAGCGCTCGCGGCTCTACCGCAAGGCGAAGGAGCAGCAGCTCCACTCGCTGACCTACGCCTACCGCGACCGCAAGCAGCGCAAGGGCGACTTCCGTCAGCTCTGGATCACGCGCATCAACGCCGCGGCCCGGGCCAACGACATGACCTACAACCGGTTCATGCAGGGCCTGAAGCTCGCCGGCATCGAGGTCGACCGCAAGAACCTCGCCGAGATCGCCGTCTCGGACGCGGCCGCGTTCTCCGCGCTCGTCGAGACCGCGCGCGCCGCGGTCGCCGACGTGCCGAAGGGCGCGACCGCCGACGACGACGGAGCAGCCGCCTGAGCGAGCACTCCGTCGTGCTCACCGAGCGCACCCCGCGCGTCGCCGCAGCCCGCAAGCTGCTGCGACGCGCGGCGCGTGAGGACACCGGCCGCTTCCTCGTCGAGGGGACGCGGCCCGCGTACGACGCGGTGGCCCGGGCGGAGTCCACGCCCGGCGCCGTCGTCGACCTCTTCGTCACCGAGGCCGTGGCCGACCGCGAGCGGGATCTGCTGATCCGCGCCCGGGCCGCGGACATCCGCACCGCCCTCGTCACCGAGAAGGCGCTCGGGTCGCTCACCGACACCGTGCACCCGCAGGGCCTCGTCCTGGTGTGCCGCCGTGAGGACACCGACCCGGCCGAGGCGCTCTCCGGCGCCCGCCTCGTCGCCGTCCTCGCCGGGGTCGCCGACCCGGGCAACGCGGGCACCGTGATCCGGACCGCGGACGCCGCGGGCGCCGACGCAGTCCTGCTCACCGGCGAGTCCGTCGACCCGTACAACCCCAAGTGCGTCCGCGCCAGCATGGGGAGCCTGTTCCACCTGCCCGTCCTGCGGGAACGGTCGGCGCAGACGGCCCTGGCGACGCTGCGTGCGGCCGGGCTCGCCGTCGTGGTCGCGGACGGCGACGGCGAGACCGACCTCGGGCCGGCCACGGACGCGCTGCTCTCCCGCCCCACCGCGTGGGTGCTGGGCAGCGAGGCGCACGGCGTGCCCGCCGACCTCGCGGCCGCCGCCGACGCCCGGGTGCGGGTGCCGATCCGCGGGCGGGCCGAGAGCCTCAACCTCGCGACGGCCGCGGCCGTCTGCCTCTATGCGTCGGTGCGGGCGCAGGAGAGCCCTCGATAGACTCGGGTCCCCTCACCCCACCTCTAGCAGGAGCAGCAGCCACCCGCGATGTCCGGAACCAACGACTCGTTCGACCCCAAGCAGGTCTCCGCGCTGTCCGCCGAGACCCTCGACGCGGCGCGCGAGGAGGCCACGGGTGCGTTCGCCGGCGCGACGACGCTCGAGGCGCTGACGGCGCTCAAGCCCGCCCACCTCGGGGACCGCTCGCCCGTGCTGCTGGCCCGCCGCGAGATCGGGGCGCTGCCGCCGCAGGCCAAGTCGGACGCCGGGAAGCGGGTCAACGAGGCCCGTCAGGCGGTCCAGGCGTCGTACGACGAGCGCCACGAGGTCCTGCTCGCCGAGCGCGACGAGCGGGTGCTCGCCGAGGAGGCCGTCGACGTCACGCTGCCGACCGACCGGCACCCCCGGGGCAGCCGCCACCCGCTCACCCAGACCTCGGAGCGGATCGCCGACGTCTTCGTCGCGATGGGCTGGGAGGTGGCCGAGGGGCCCGAGGTCGAGTCGGAGTGGTTCAACTTCGACGCGCTGAACTTCCTGCCCGACCACCCGGCCCGCACCATGCAGGACACCTTCCACGTGGAGCCGGCCGAGGCGAAGCAGGTCCTGCGCACCCACACCTCGCCGGTGCAGATCCGCACGCTGCTCGAGCGCGACCTGCCCGTCTACGTGGTGTGCCCGGGGCGGACGTTCCGGACCGACGAGCTGGACGCGACGCACACCCCCGTCTTCCACCAGGTCGAGGGCCTCGCCGTCGACAAGGGCCTGACGATGGCCCACCTCAAGGGCACGCTCGACGCGTTCGCCCGCGCGATGTTCGGTCCGGACTCGGCGATCCGGATGCGGCCCTCGTACTTCCCGTTCACCGAGCCGTCGGCCGAGCCCGACGTGTGGTTCCCGCAGAAGAAGGGGGGCGCGGGCTGGGTGGAGTGGGGCGGCTGCGGGATGGTCGACCCGAACGTGCTGCGCGCCTGCGGGGTGGACCCCGACGTCTACTCCGGGTTCGCCTTCGGGATGGGGCTCGAGCGCACGCTGATGTTCCGCAACGGCCTGCCCGACATGCGCGACATGGTGGAGGGCGACGTCCGCTTCACCAGCGCCTTCGCCGTCGAGCCCTGAGCGTGCCCTGACCCTGGCTCCCGACTCCGTCGTCCGGACGACCCCTTCCGAAAGGCCCGATCGTGCGCGTCCCCGCCTCCTGGCTCGTCGAGCCCGTCGCCCTCGCCGACAGCGCAGGCGACCAGTCCGCGGATGCCCTCGCCGAGGCGCTGATCCGCGTCGGGTTCGAGGTCGAGGACGTCGTGCCGCTGGAGCCGGTGACCGGCCCGCTGGTGATCGGCCGCGTCCTGGAGGTCGAGGAGCTCGCCGAGTTCAAGAAGCCGATCCGGTTCTGTCGGGTCGACGTGGGGAGCCGTGGCAGCGACCCGGCCGCGCCGCAGGGGATCGTCTGCGGCGCCACCAACTTCGCCGTCGGGGACCTCGTCGTGGCGGCACTGCCCGGCACGACGCTGCCCGGCGGCTTCGAGATCGCCGCGCGCACGACCTACGGCCGCGTCTCCGACGGGATGATCTGCGCCCTCGACGAGCTCGGGCTCGGCGAGGACCACAGCGGCATCCTGGTCCTGCCCGCGGGCACCGCCGAGCCGGGCGACGACGCCGTCGGGCTCCTCGGTCTCGACCCGGCGGCCCCCGACGCGGTGCTCGACATCGCCGTGAACCCCGACCGCGGCTACGCACTGTCGATCCGCGGGATGGGCCGCGAGCTCGCCTGTGCCTACGACGCCTCCTACGGCGACCCCGCCGCGATCGACCAGGGGCACCCGGCGGCCACCGGGGACGGGTGGCCGGTGCACGTCGAGCCGGACTCGGGCTGCCGCCGGTTCGTGGCCCGGCGCGTGACCGGGCTGGACCCCATGGCACCGACCCCGTGGTGGATGCGCCGGCGCATCCTGCTCGCCGGCATCCGCCCGATCTCGCTGGCCGTCGACGTCACCAACTACGTGATGCTCGAGCTCGGCCAGCCGATGCACGCCTACGACGCGGCCCGCGTGACCGGCGACCTGGTGGTGCGCCGCGCCCGCACCGACGAGAAGCTGACGACACTGGACGACGTCAGCCGGGCGCTCGACCCCGACGATGTCGCCGTCTGCGACGACTCCGGGCCCATCGGGCTCGCCGGAGTCATGGGCGGCGCGTCCACCGAGGTCACCCACGCGACCGCCGACGTCCTGCTCGAGGCCGCCACCTGGGACCCCGCCTCCGTCGCCCGCACCGCCCGGCGGCACAAGCTGCCCAGCGAGGCGGCCCGCCGCTTCGAGCGGGCGGTGGACCCGGCCGTGGCCCGGGCGGCGACCGACCTCGCGGCGGCGCTGCTCGAGCGCTACGGCGGGGCGGACGTCGCGGCGGGGGTCACCGACGCCGGCCCGTTCCCGGCGGGGACGGACCCGGCGGTCCCGCGCATCCGGATGGCGCTCGACCTGCCCGACCGCGTCGCGGGCGTGGCCTACCCGCGCGGGGCGAGCGTGCGGCGCCTGGTGCAGGTGGGCTGCGCGGTGGACGTCGAGTCGGACGGCGTGTCCGTCGCGCCCCCGACGTGGCGCCCGGACCTGACGCGCCCGGCGGACCTCGTCGAGGAGGTCCTGCGCCTCGAGGGGTACGAGTCGATCCCGTCCGAGCTGCCGGCGGCGGCCCCGGGCACCGGCCTGACGCCGGCGCAGCGCCGCCGCAGGCAGGTGTCGCACTCGCTCGCGGACGCCGGCTACCAGGAGGTCCTGCCCTCGCCGTTCATGGCGCCCGCGGTGCTCGACGCGTTCGGCCTGGACGACGACGACCCGCGCCGGTCCGCCGTCCGGCTGGCCAACCCGCTCGACGCCGACCGCTCCCTCGTCGCGACGACGCTGCTGCCCGGGCTACTCGACGCCGTGGTGCGCAACGTCTCGCGCGGGCTGCGGGACCTCGCGCTGTTCCACATCGGCCAGGTGGCCCGCCCGGACCGGGGCGACGGGAAGGTCGCGGGGCCCGCGCCGGTCCTCGCCGTGGACGCCCGGCCCTCCGATGACCTGATCGCTCAGCTGAAGGACGCACTGCCCGCGCAGCCGCTGCGGGTCGGCGCCGTGCTCACCGGGGCCTGGGAGCGCCCGGGCTGGTGGGGCGAGGGCCGACCGGCGACCTGGGCGGACGCGATCGACGCCGCGCGCACCGTGTCCGCGGTCTACGGCGCGGAGCTGACCGTCACCGCCGACCGGCACGCCCCGTGGCACCCCGGCCGCTGCGCCGCGCTGCACGTCGGCGACGTCCTGGTGGGGCACGCGGGCGAGCTGCACCCGAAGGTGCTCGAGGCGCTGGGTCTACCGCCGCGCACGTGCGCGATGGAGCTCGAGCTCGACCGGCTCCCGGTCACCGAGGTGCTCGCCCGACCCGAGGTCTCGTCCTTCCCGCCGGTGCTGCTCGACGTCGCGCTGGTGGTCCCGGTCGAGGCGCCGGCGGCGGACGTCCAGGCGGCACTGACCGCGGGCGGCGGCGAGCTGCTCGAGGACGTCCGGCTCTTCGACGTCTACAGCGGAGCGCAGGTCGGTGAAGGCCGCCGCTCGCTGGCGTTCGCCCTGCGCTTCCGCGCGCCCGACCGCACCCTCACCATCGAGGAGGCGGCCGTGGCCCGCGACGCCGCGGTCGCGCTGGCGGGGGAGCGGCACGGCGCGGTGCTGCGCTCGTAGGTGGCCTCCGGCCTCGTGAGCACTAATCCGCGTGATAACACGGATTAGTGCTCACGAGCGCGGCAGCGCACCCCGGAGTAGCCACCCCAGCCCGGTCGCGTACGACGCGCGCAGTTCGTCGACCGGCACCGGCGCGCCGTCGGGGGCCGCCGCGACCGCCGCGTCCCCGATCGCGTGCACGACGAGGACGCGGACCGCCGTGTCCTGTGTCGCGCGGTCGTGCACCCCGCCCCGGTCCAGCAGCACCCGCATCGATCCCCCGAGCCGCCGCGCGTTCTCCCCGCGCGCCCCCTGACGGGCCACGAAGTGCGGCACGAGCCCGGGGTGGGCGAGCAGCAGCTCGTGGCTCGCGGTCATGACCTCGGTGAGCCCGGTCGCCGGATCCGTGTCCGGCGCGGGGAGCGCGAGTGCGCCCAGCAGGTCGTCGAGTACCGCGTCGAGCAGCCCGTCCCGGCCCTCGACGTGGCTGTAGAGGGCGTTCGGTGCGACGC
>NZ_DASXJS010000006.1:0-46581 GCF_036497245.1 Actinomycetospora sp.
CTTGTCCGACGTTCTCGACGGCCAGGTTCAACGTGCCGGTCTCGTGGTCGTACTCGTCGTGGACGGCCACCACCGGTCGCCCGCCGGCCAGGAACTCCTGCTGGACCTCGCGGACCGAGGAGCGCGCTTCGCGGAGCTGGAAGTAGATGACCACGATGAATACCGCGTACAGCAGCGGTGAGAGCACCTGGGCGATGCTGGTGACGATGGTCAGCGCCGACACTGGACGGTCTCCTTTCTCGCGCGGCGCCTGCGGGGCCGGGCGTCAGCCTCGGTCGGTGAGCCCGGAATTGCGGCCCGAGGCGGCCGTCTCGCGGTCGAGCATCGGGGGCTCGCCGTCGCCCGCGTGCGGGTTCCCGGGCTCGGGCGCCTGGACCAGGGTGGCGGCGGTGTCGTAGTAGAGGCGTACCGCCGCCAGCTCCGGCTCGTCCGGCGATCCGCCGAGGGCCAGCACCGTCGCGCCCGTGTAGCGCACCGGCGCCCCGCTGTGATGGCGACCGCGACTGGTCCACTCGAGGACGATCCGCGAGGACGTCTCGGTGACGTCCGTGAACTCGGACTCGATCTCGGCGAAGGCGCGGCGGTAGCCCGACCAGAAGCGCTGCGCCCCGTCGGGCCCCGACTGCGCCTCGTCGGGACCGGTGCCCCACCACCGGGTCGTCTCGCCGCCGAGCGCGATCATGCCGTCGAGATCCCCACGGTCCTCGATCGCGCGCAGCGCCTCGACGAAGCGCCGGGCGACCGGCGAGGCCAGCCCGGTCTCGATGGCCGCCTGGTCGGTGTCACCGTCAGCACTCATCCCGATCCTCGCCTCCCTGTCCCGTCCGTACCCCAGCCAAGGCTCGAGCACGCTCCCGATGACGCCCCCGGCCCGGCGCCGGGCGGTCGTCACCGTTCGATCAGCCTGGGCGGCTACCCGGGCCTGATCACGCCTGACACGTCGCGCCGGCGGACGAAGAGCCGGGCGGACCCTGTGCGGCGTACTGCTCGATGCCGTCGAGGAGTCGGGCGAGACCGAACTCGAAGAGCCGGTCGAGATCGAGCGTCAGGTCCGGGGCGCCGAAGACGCGCGCCGACACGGGGAACGCCCCAGAGCCGAACACCGAGCGTGTGGCCTCCTCCCGCTGCTCGAGCCACTGGTGTCCGGTGAGCCCGGTGTCGGCCTCCTCGCGGCCCTCGGCCTCGAGGCTGGCCGCCGAGCCGTGCACGAAGCTGAACAGCGACAGGTGCAGGAGGAACACGACGTCGTCGTCGAGCCCCAGCTCGCTGAGCGCGCGCAGGTTCCACTCCGAGTAGGGCATCTGGTTCGGACCGGCGTACGGCCGGGTCAGCGACGTCGTCCGCGCGAGCCAGGGGTGGCGACGGTAGAGCCGCCACTGCGCGCGCGCCGTGAGCTCCAGCGCCGCCCGCCAGGTCGGCGGCACCGCGGCGGGCAGCGGGAACTCCGCGAAGACCGCGTCGCGCATGAGCAGCATGAGCTCGTCCTTGCCCGGGACATGGCGGTAGAGCGACATCGCGCCGGCGCCGAGCGCGGCCGCGACCCGGCGCATCGAGAGCGCGTCGATCCCTTCGGCGTCGGCGATCCGGATCGCCGCCCGGACGATGGCGGCGCGCCCCAGCTCCGCATCCGGGGAGTCGCGGCGGGTCCTCGACGGCGTCGTCGCCTCGGACTCGGCGACCACCGTCCCGACCCCCGGGACCACCCGGACGACGCCGTCGCGGCGCAGGGCGCCCAGCACCTTGCTCGCGGTGGCCATCGCGACCCCGAACTCGGCCACGATCCCCCGGGTCGACGGCACCCGCTCGCCGGGCGCCAGGTCACCCGCCTCGATCCGGCCCCGGATCACCTCGACGATCCGGGCGTACGGCGGTGCCTCCATCACGCTCCCTCGCTCCACCGGTGACCGTACTAGTGCACCGCCCCGTGATGCCGTGCGACCCGCCACCGTACTAGTACGTCTCCCGGGCCAAACCTCGAGAGAGCGGCACAGACATTGGCGCGACAACTGCGTACAGCGTACCCTCAGTGCATCACCCCGATCGCATCGAGAGGTACGCCCGATGAAGAACCGCACCGTCCTCGTCAGCGGGGCCGGGATCGCCGGCCCGGCGCTCGCCTTCTGGCTGCACCGCCACGGCTTCGTCCCCACGGTCGTCGAGGCCTCCCCCGCCCGCCGCCCCGGCGGGCAGACCGTCGACCTCCGCGGGGCCGGGCGGACCGTCGTCGAGCGCATGGGCCTGATGTCCGCGGTCCGCGCGGCCTGCGTCGACCAGCGGGGCGTCGCCTACGTCGACGCCACCGGGCGGCGGCTCGCGGAGATGTCGGTGGACTCCCTCGACGGCGTCGGCATCGTCAGCGAGATCGAGATCCAGCGGGGCGACCTGGCGGACGTGCTGGCCGACGCGACCGGGGACGACGTCGAGTACCTGTTCGGCCTGCGGGTGACGGCCCTCGAGGAGCGCGCCGACGACGTCGAGGTCACCTTCTCCGACGGCACCGTGCGCCCCTTCGACCTCGTCGTCGGGGCGGACGGCCCCCACTCGGGGATACGGGCACTCGCGTTCGGGCCGGAGGAGACCATGACCCGACCACTCGGGGGTTACATGGCCTGGTTCACCGCAACCGACCACGCCGGCCTCGACGGCTGGTTCACGATGTACAACGAGCCCGGGCTCGTGGCGTCGATGCGACCGGACCGGAACCCGGGACGGATGAAGGCCGGGCTCTCGTTCCTGTCCGAGCCGCTGACCTACGACCGGCGTGACCTCGCCGCCCAACGTCGCCTCGTCGCCGACCGGTTCACCGACAGTGCCGGACCGGCCCCGGACCTGGTCGCCGCGATGGCCGGCGCCGACGACTTCTACCTCGACGCGATGCTCCAGGTGCACCTGGACCGCTGGTCGGCGGGACGGGTCGTGCTCATCGGCGACGCCGGCTACTGCCCGAGTCCGCTGACCGGGATGGGCACCAGCCTCGCCCTCGTCGGCGCCTACGTGCTGGCCGGCGAGCTGGCCCGCGCCGACGGCGACCACGACCGCGCGTTCGCCGCCTACGAGGAGCGGATGCGCCCCTACGTCCGGCAGGGCCAGGAGCTCCCGCCCGGCGGGATGGAGGGCTACGCCCCGCGCACCCGGCTCGCCATCCGCCTGCGAGTGCTCTCGATGCGGCTGATGATCACTCGGCCCCTCAAGGGCCTGGCCAAGAAGATGTTCTTCAGCAAGGCGGACGCCATCGACCTACCCGACTATGCGGTGATGGCCGCGGAGCGCGGGGCGCCGCGAGGTCAGGCGTGGCGTTCTTCGGTGTAGTCGCGGTCGCGGACGTACCGGGGTTCCCCGTCCGGGGTCGACCCGTCCAGGCGGTAGACGAGGACGTCGACGTCGTACACCTCGCCGACCTCGGCGTCGACGCGCTTGGGGCGGCGGGCGGCCACGATCTCGATCTCGGGAGGTGGCCCGCCGTCCGGTCCCGCAGGACGGTCGACCCCACCGCTGTACCGGCCCCGGCCGGCCAGGACACAGAGCATGTCCGTCCTCCTCGTCGCAGCTGCGGACAGCCCAGGACCCTACGGGCGACCGTTCCGCCGCGTCAGGTTGAGCCGTGGCTTTCCGGGGTCGTCGTCACTCGTCCCGATGCCCGGTCACGGGACCTCGACGAGGATTCCGGCGAGGAAGGCGTCGAGCGCGTCGTGCTCGTGGAGCCCGAGCACGTGCGCCACGTACTGATCCGGGCGGACGACGACGACGGCGCCGGCGTCGCGGTCGACGCCGCGGAGGTCGAAGACGTCGTCGGCGGCCGGGTCGGGGCAGAACACCTTCTCGTGGTCGACCAGCCCGAACCGGCCCTTGCGGGGCCGCAGGACCGCGGGCAGATCCGCCGTGCTCACGTCGTGGTGATGCGCCTGGAGCACCGCCCGGACGTCGACGACGGCGTCGGGGTCGGCACCCGCAGGCGTGACGGTCGGCAGCGCCGTGGCCAGGTGCCCGCAGAGGGCCCGGAGTGCCGAGCCCTCGCGCGGGCCGTCCCGGTCGGCGAAGAGGTAGAGGCGCCAGGCGCCGTCGGCGCGGGCGACGTGCCCGAGGTGCAGCGGCCGGGCGTCGGCCAGCCGCACGACGGGCGCGGAGTGGAACCGCGTCCCGACTCCGAAACCCGCCGCGAGGTGCTGCGCCGGGTCGGCCGCCGTGATCATGGAAGGGCCGTACCGCACCGCGACCCCGGCGGTGAAGCGACCCTGGTCGCGGAAGTAGCGCTGGAACTTCTCCGGGTCGGGGTCCGCCCCGTCCGGATGCGCGCTGAACATCGCCGCGAACTCGCGGTCGAAGTCGATCAGCTCCTGCGCCACGCGCTGACGTTCCTCGGAATAGGTGTGCAGGAGCTCGGGCCTCGCGGTGCCCCGCAGCACGGCACCGAGCTTCCAGCCCAGGTTCCACGTGTCGGCCATCGAGACGTTCATCCCCTGGCCGGCCTTGGCGCTGTGGGTGTGGCACGCGTCCCCGGCGATGAACACCCGCGGCCGGCGGGTGGCGACCTCCGGCTCCGGCACGTCGTCGAACCGGTCGCACAGGCGCTGGCCGACCTCGTAGACCGACCACCACCCGACGTCGCGCACCTCGAGGGTGTATGGGCGCAGGATGCGGTTGGCGACCGCGGCGAGCTTCTCCGGGGTGATGCTGCGGTCACCGAGCATCTCCCGGTCGCGCACGTTGTCCAGCTCGATGTAGAGCCGGACCAGGTAGCCGCCCTCACGGGGGATGACGAGGATGCTGCCCTCGGCCGACGTGATCGCGCTCTTGAGCCGGATGTCGGGGAAGTCGGTGTCCACCAGGACGTCCATCACGCCCCAGGACTGGTTCGACGCGTCGCCGCGCAGTTCGCGCCCGATGGCCGCGCGGGTGCCGCTGCGGGCGCCGTCGCACCCGACGACGTAGCGCGCCCGGATCGTCGAGGTCCCGCCGCGATGCCCCATGGTCACCGAGACCGGGTGGTCGGACGACCCGGTGGTGTCGACGACGACGTCGTCGACCTGCAGTCCGTAGAACGGCTCCGCCCGCCGCGGTGAGCGGGCCATGTGATCGCGCAGGTAGGCGAGCATGCGCGCCTGGTTCACGATCACGTGGGGCATCTCGGAGAGGCCGTCCTCCACGTCCGGGATGCGGCCGGTGCGCGCGATCTCCCCGGGCCGTTCCGGGTCGGGGCGCCAGAAGCTGACCTCGTTGACGAGGTACCCCTCCTCGACGAGGCGGCCGGCGAGGCCGAACGCCTCGAACATCTCGACCGTGCGGCAGGCGACCCCGTCGGCCTGCCCCACCTCGAGCGGCCCGTCCCTGCGGTCGACGACGACGGTGTGGACGTCGGGGAAGTTCGCCAGCTGCGCGGCCAGCACGAGCCCGGCCGGGCCGGCGCCGACGATCAGGACGTCGGCGGTCCCGGGCAGGCCCTCCGGCCCCGGGGAGCGGATGTCGACGCCGGATCGGCTCCCCGGGGCGTCCAGGGGCTCGCTGACGAACGGGTCGCCGGGCCGGTAGCCATCGACGTAGAACTGGGCCACTCGCGCTCCTCGCTCGACCGGTGTCTCCTCGAGAACGGTGCCATGGTGCTCGAAGGCGGGCATCCTTTCCACGTCACGAGAACGGGACGTACGCGAAACGCTGTCACGTGTGACTTTTCTAGACCATCAGAGTGACTATCGGCGGCAGATGACCGAGAACGCTCAACACTATATCCGGGGAGCACTGGAGATCATCGTGTGAGCCTGGGGGGCCACCATGGAGACCGAGACGAATCATGCCGGTCGAGCTGACGATTCCGGCCCGACGACCGGGTCGTCCTCACGTCACGATGGGGACCCCGGACCGGATCGGCCCGGCGACCAGACCGAGAATCCGGACGGCGCGCCATCGGTGCACGATCTCATCGTGGCGCACCACAAGAAAAACAGATCGGCGTACAAGGCCCTGCGGTCCGAGTTCGTCGAGGAGTACGGCAGGATTCAGGACGAGTACATCGCCGTCAACTCCGAGAGCGGCGTCTATCTCACGGACAAGACAGACTTCCTGCGGCGACACAGTTACCGGATCCGGGCCTACTACGCGAAGGCGCTCGACCCCGATCTGGATGACGCCGTCCGGAAGACCCGCTTCGAGGAGAGCCGTTGGCGGCCCGTCCTCAGCGGTCGATCCGAAGAGATCGTTCTGACCCAGCTGTTCTCGTTGATCGCCTCCTTGCTACGGGTCCAGGACCTGCGACCCGACGCCAAGCCCACTCCCGGCCAGGAATCGATGATCTCGGTGACCGCGACGGCGGTGAAGGAGTATCTGCCGGTCGTCCAGAGATTCGCGTCGGGTCTCGCCCGCAGGGCGACACTTCAAGCCTACTTCGCCGGAATGCCCTTCGGCGTCATATTCGCCGGCCTGATCATCTGGTACCTGTCGGGCCCGGCTGAATTGATGCTCGGGACCACCCCTCTGAGCCTGGTGGGTACCTGCGCCGCTGCCGGCGGGGTCGGCGCGGTGATCAGCGTGATGGTGCGCATCACCAACAACGTCAACCTCAATATCGACTACGAACGGGGTCGCGCCATCGCATTCCTCGTCGGGGGGTTCCGCCCCATCATCGGCGCGGTGTTCGGAGGCATCATCCTGATATTTCTCAAGAGCGGTCTCATCGCCGTGACGATCGCCCCGGCGACCTTGCAGGACATCACGCTGTTCTATGTCGCGCTGGGATTCCTGGCCGGATTCAGCGAGCGATGGGCCCAGGACACGATCGTCAACAGCGCACCGGCGTTCAGCGCCAAGAAGTCGCCGGCTCGCGCCGCCGAACCGACACCGCCCGCGGTCGGCGAGCCGGTGCCGTCCTCGCCGGCGGAGCCCGCGGATCTCTCCTGAGCACCCCGCCACGTTCCCGGAACGAGCAGCACGGGTGTCAGGCCCCGACCTCCAGGCGGGCGTGGGTGCCGTCGACGGCGGTCCAGAGGTGGAGGACGTCGCAGAGCTGGCGGGCCAGCCAGACACCCCGCCCGCGCACGGACAGCGCGTCGGGCCTGCGCAGCCCGGGCGTGATCGTGCCCATGTGGCCGGGGTCGTGGATCTGGGCCACGACCCGTCCCGGCCGGATCCACCAGGACAGCGTCCCGTGCCCGGCTCCGTGCTCGATGCTGTTGCTGACCAGCTCGCACACGGCCAGGACGAGCCCGTCGATCCGTGCCGGGTCCAGACCGGCCTCGAGCCCGTGCCGCTTCGTCCAGGCCCGGACGCCGCGCAGCGTGGTGGTGCCGTTCGCGAACTCCTGCTCCTGGCTCGGGGGCCCGAGCTCGGGCGCGGGCAGCGCCGGGGTCGAGGCGAGCACCTCGGTGGGAGCCCGGTAGCGCGGGTTGGGGCTCGCGGTGGCCCCGACGAACAGCTCCGGATGGTTCCAGTAGCGGAAGCGCTCGGTGTCCTCGGAGCTGCGCCCGGCGTCGCAGAGGCAGATCAGCGTCACCGGCAGGCCCGTCAGGGCGAGGTTGCAGCTGGCGTCGACGACGCTCCAGGCGTCCGGCGCGGACGAGTCCGGACCGGCGCCGCCCACGGTGGCGGCGTCGCTGAGGATCAGGGCCGCGCGGCCGTGGCCGATCATGTCGCGCAGCCGGTCCCCGCGGCGGGCGGCCGTGGTCTGTCCGCTGTAGCTGTAGGGCTGGCCCGGTTCGCCGAAGACGAAGCCGAAGCTCGCGGTGCCGAGGCGGCGCTCGATGGCGTCGCGGGTGGCGTCGTCGACGGCGGCCCAGACGAGGTCGTTGCGGGTCACGGCGTCGCGGAGCAACGGCCCGAGGGTGTCGAGCAGGTCCTCGACGCCGTGGTGGACGAGGGCGAGGTGACGGAAGGGGTCGGGGCCTGCCGACGTCACCGGGGACCGATCGGGAGCGCTGGTCACCGTGGCGAGGCCTCCCCGTCGTCGTCGAGGACCTCGAGGCGCTCGGTGATCCCGAGCATGTCGAAGACGCGTCGCGGGGAGCCGTGCCCGAGACGCACGGCGAGACGACGGTCCGCGTCGTCGGCGACCTGCCGGGCCAGCAGGACCAACCGGACCCCGGAGGAGTCGACGTAGCCCAGCCGGGAGAGGTCCAGGACGAGGACCGGAGGCGCCTGGCGCTCGGCGGCCGTCACCGCGTCCTGCGCGACCGCCAGGGTGTCGATGTCGAGGTCTCCGTGCAGGACCAGGATGAGCCGGTCGGCCTCCCACGAGCTGACCACCCGCAGTCCGTCGGAGGTCTCGGCCGGCGCGGTGTCCCGCGGCTCGTTCATCGCTGGACCTGCACCACGAGCAGGGCGACGTCGTCGCGGAGGTGACCGTTCTGGAAGGCCGACACCTCGTCGAGGATGCCGTCGGCGATGGCGTCGGCGGACTTGCCGGCGAAGGTGGCCAGGAGGGCCTCGAGCGGCTCGGGTCCGTAGAAGCCGCGCGGGCCGTGGGCCTCGGTGACCCCGTCGGTGTAGAGCACCAGGGTGTCGCCGTGCCCGAGGTGGATCTCGATCTCGGTGAGGCTGGGGTCGGGGTAGACCCCGACGAGCGTGCCCGGGACGGCGATCGACTCGACCCGGTCACCCCGGAGCACCAGCCCCGGCGGATGCCCGCCGTTCACCAGTGTCACCGCGGCTCCGGTCGGGCCCACCGTCAGCGCGGCATGGACCATCGTCGCGAACCGGACCCGGGCGCCGCCGTGGTGGCGCAACATCGCCGTGTTGACGCGGCGCACGACGTCGGCAGGCGCGTAGCCGTGCCCGACCTCGGCGTGGACGGTGTGTCGGATCAGCGCGGTCAGGGCGGCCGCCTGCGGGCCCTTGCCGCAGACGTCGGCCACCGTGAGCGCCCACCGCCCGCGTTCGACGTCCTCGTGGATGTCGTAGAGGTCCCCGCCGACGTAGACGTCGGTGAGCTCGGGGCTCGGCGGACGGTAGCGACCGGCGCACTGCATGCCGGGCACGTCCGGGAGCTCGGCGGGCAGGAGTGCCGTCTGCAGGGTCCGGGCCACCGTGCGCTGCTGCTCGTAGAGGGCGGCGTTGTCGAGGGCGAGCGCGGCCGTGGTGGCGAGCTGGCCGACGAACGTCAGGTCGTCGTCGGTGAACCGCTCGCCCGACTCGGCGTGCACGAGGGTCAACGCCCCGAGGCTGCGTCCGCGGGACAGCAGGGGCATCACGATCGCCGAGCGCAGCCCGATCGCCCGGATCAGCTCGAGGTGCGTCTCGTCCTGCGCGGACGCGACGAGCAGCTCGTCGGGCACGTCCGACATGACGACCGGCACCCCGCTGCGGGCCACCTCGATGGCACCGCCGGGGGCGTCCGGGTCCGGCGGATACCGCCGCTCGAGCTCCTCGAGGAAGGCGACCTTGGCGGGATCGAGGTGGGCCACGGAGACCCGCTCCACGTGGGTGCCGCGGACGAAGTGCACCGCGGACCAGTCGGCGATCCCCTTCACGGCGAGTTGGCCGAACTGGCGCAGGCGTTCCTCGACCGAGAGCGGCGCCTCCATCAGCCGGCTCGCCTCGGCCAGGAAGGACATCCGGTCCCGCTCGCGCTCGGCGGCGGCACGCGCCTCGCGCTCGGCGGCGTAGAGGCGCGCGCGGTCGAGCGCCTGGGCGCACAGGGCGGCGACGGCGAGCAGGTACTCCCGCTCGGCCAGGCCGAAGGCCTGGGGCCGGTAGAAGCTGAACACGACCGCGCCGAGCTCGCGGTCCTCCACGCGCAGCGGGAGGCAGGCGCTGGCCTGGTGTCCCTCACCGACACCGACCGGGGCCATCTCCGGGTAGGAGCTCTGCCACTGCTCGGCGTCCTCGAGCCACACCGGGAGGCCGGTCAGCACCGCGTCCGACAGCGGCCGCCCGCGCTGCAGCGGCAGCCGCCGGTAGCGGTCGACCGTGTCGCCGGGCCAGCCCGCGTGATCCAGCGACTCCACCTCGTCCGCTCCCTCGGCGCGCCCGTAGACCACGCAGGCGTCGGCGCCGATCAACGCGGCCGCGGCGGTGGCGGTGAGCCGGCCGACGTCCGCGGGCGTCACGGCGCTCGAGAGCTGTTCGGTCAGGCGCTGGAACTCCCGCGCGCGGGAGTTCCGGGACGGGTCGCCCTCGGCCGGCCCGACGGTGAGGACCCGCAGCAGGAGACCGGAGATGTGGCGGGGCCCGTCACCCACCGGCGAGGCGCTGACGCCGAACTCCCACCCGCTCGCCGCCTCGACCGACACGGACGACAGCACCCCGTGGGGCACGACGGTCGTCTCCCCGTTGCGGTAGGCGGCGTCGAGCGCGGCGACGAGCCCACCCGTCGGGACCGTCTCGCGGATCGGATGGCCCGGCCGGACCGCGGTTCCGAACAGCTGACCACCGCGCGGGCTCAACGACTCGACCACATGGTCGGCGCCCACCGTGATGGCGAGCGCGTCAGGCAGCACGGAGAGTAAGTCGGCTGCCGTCATCGCCACCCGTGAAGGCTAGCGGGCTCATGATTCCACCCACAACGCCGCCACTCGATGCACGCCCTCTCACCCTTCGTGATCAGCGCCGCACATGGCGGGTCGGGATGGGCCGCATCGCGGCACCAGGTGACGCGGCTCATAGTTTCGGACTGCGTACTCTGTGACGCGTGACCGTGCCGACCACCGCGGACGAGGACAGGCTCCGCCGGATCGAGTTCGTGACCGATGCCGAGCTCGCCCACCTCGACGTCAAGGATCTCCTCGCCGAGCTCCTGGATCGCGTGTGCACCCTGCTCGGCGTGGACACGGCCGCGGTCCTGCTCCTCGACGCCTCCTCGACGCATCTGGTGGCCACGGCGGCCCGCGGGATCGAGGAGGAGGTCCGGCAGGGCGTTCGCATCCCGCTGGGCCGGGGATTCGCCGGGCGCATCGCCGCGGAACGACGGCCGGTGATCATCGAGCATGTCGACCACTCGAACGTCCTCAACCCGATCCTGCGCGAGAAGGCGATCCGCTCACTGCTCGGTGTCCCCCTGGTCGCCGAGGGGACCGTGCTCGGGGTGCTGCACGTCGGGACCCTCACACCGCGGGTGTTCACCGAGGCGGACACGCACCTGCTGCAGCTGGTCGCCGACCGGGTCGCGCTGGTCACCCGCACCCATCAGAGCGACGTGGACCGTGCGGCCGCCGAGGCCCTGCAGCACAGCCTGATGCCCGGGGCGCTGCCGCAGATCGCGGGACTCGGCCTCACCGCCCGGTACGTGCCCGGTCAGGCGGGCGCCCTCGGCGGTGACTGGTACGACGTGTTCACGCTCCCGTCCGGGCGCGTCGGGGTGGTGATGGGCGACGTCGTCGGGCGGGGCTTCCAGGCCGCCGTGGTGATGGGCCGGCTGCGCAGCGCGCTGCGGGCCTTCGCCCGGGAGGAGGACGATCCGGCGGAGGTCCTCGAGCGCCTCGACGGCAACGTGCAGCACTTCGAGGACAACGTGATGGCGACGATCCTCTACGCGGTGTTCGAACCGTCGCTGGAGCACGTGACCCTCAGCGTGGCCGGTCACCTGCCGCCCGTGCTGGCGCTGCCGGGGCAGGCGGGAACACTGCTGCAGTTGCCGGTCGACATGCCGGTGGGCGTCTCGGTGGGGCCGCCCCGGCGGGCGACGGCCGTCGACCTGCCTCCGGGATCGCTCCTGTTCCTCTACACCGACGGCCTGGTCGAGCGTCGTGGACGGTCGCTCGACGAAGGTCTGGCGCGACTCTGCGCGGCCGTGCACGCCGACGACGTCGAGGAGACCTGCACGACGGTGATGAGCAGGCTGGTGGGTGCGGAACCGGTCCCCGACGACGTCGCCGTCCTGGTCGCCCGACGCGCGGATGCCTCGGAAGCCGCGCCGCTGCAGCTCGTCCTGCCGGCCGTGCTCCGGTCGCTGGGCGAGGTGCGGTCGGCCCTGCGGCGCTGGCTGCCGTCGGTCGGTGGGACCGCCGACGATCTCTCCGACGTCCTCGTGGCCGTCGGCGAGGCGTGCTCGAATGTGGTGGAGCACGCCTACGGACCCGGCGGTGGTGCTCTGATGGTGCACGCCGAGCACGTCGACTCGCACGTGATCGTGACCGTGTGGGACAACGGGCGCTGGCGCTCCGCACGCGGTGAGAACCGGGGGCGGGGCACGACGCTGATCCAGCAGTGCAGCGACGAGGTCGAGGTCACCGCGGGGCCGAACGGCACGACGGTGCGGATGCAGCACCACCTCACGGGAGGGATCACATGACGTCGGCCAGCGTCACGACCCGCTCGCCGGGCCCCGCCGTGGCGATCACGATCAGCGGCGAGGTGGACCTCGAGAACGCCGAGATCGTCGAGGAACAGCTCTCGGCGGCCATCGACAACCAGGCGGCGTCGGTGACGATCGACCTCTCCGACCTCACCTATCTCGACAGCGCCGGACTGCGCCTGATGTTCGCCCTGGCCGCACGGCTCGAGGTCCTCCAGATCGACCTGACCGTCCACGCGCCCCCGGCGTCGCCGGCCCGGCGTGTCCTCGAGCTGACCGGCTTCGCGAACGCGGCCACCCTCGAAGGGTGAGGTGGTCGTGGCCCGTCGGTGGCGGCCCCATGATCACCGGGCGCGAGTGGGTGTCGCGGCGCGTCCACGGACCGATGAGGGCCCGGTGATCATGGGCATCGGTCCACGGTAGGACGGCGCGGGACGGCAGGCCCTTCCCGGGCTGACCGCGACCGAGAGCACCGCGGGGCGGTGGCCGCGATGCAGGCCGTCAACAGGTGACGTGAACGCCGCCGGTCAGGCGCGGACGCCGCGCGCTCCCACGGCGCCACGGAGGCCGACACAGCCGACGCACCCCACGCAGTCGACGCAGTCCACGCACGCGATGCAGCCCACGCACCGGTCGCAGTTCACGCAGGCCAGCATGCCCGCGCACCGCCGGACCCCGACGCCTAGCACGGTGAGCACACTGCCCAGGATCCCGGCGCCGCCTGCGGTCGCGACGCTCCCGGCGACCCCGACGCTGCCCGCCGTCGCGACGCTGCCCGCCACCGCGACACTGCCCGCCGTCGCCACGCTGCCGGCCACGGCGACGCTGCCTGAGGTGGCGACGCTGCCCGCCACCGTGACGGAGTCGGCGGTCGCGACGCTGCCGACCACCGCGATCCCGTCGGTCTCCGCGAGTGGAGTCATCGTGCGAGCTTTCCGGAATCGACGACCCCGGTCCAGGCCGTGGCGGGGTCAGCGTTCGCTGTCGAGCGCGGCCATCGCTGCCGGGGGGTAGCGGTCGCCGGACACCGAGCCCCGGGGGACGAGCGCATCGATCCGGGCCAGGTCCTCGGCGTCGAGCGAGACCCCGCCGACGAGCGTCCGGACCTGGTCCACCCGTCGTGCGCCGAGGATCGGCACGATGTCCTCGCCGTGCGCGGTCACCCAGCCGATGGCCAGCTGCGCGATCGTGGCGCCCTTCGCCTCGGCCGTCTCCCGCAGCCGGGCCACGAGGGCCTCGTTGTGCTCGAGGTTCGCGCCCTGGAACCGCGGTACGGCCGCCCGGGCGCCGTCGATCGTCCCGCTGCCCCCGATCAGGCCGCGGGAGAGCACGCCGTAGGCGGTGATCCCGATGCCGAGCTCGCGGCAGGTCGGGAGGATGGCGTCCTCGATGTCCCGGCTGAGCAGCGAGTACTCGATCTGCAGGTCGCTGATCGGCGCGACCGCCGCGGCCCGGCGGATCGTCTCCGCCCCGACCTCGCTGAGCCCGATGTGGCGGACGAAGCCCTTCTCGACCATCTCCGAGATCGCCCCGACGGTGTCCTCGATCGGGACCGACGGGTCGAGCCGGGACGGGCGGTAGACGTCCACGTGGTCGACGCCGAGCCGCTGCAGCGAGTACGAGAGGAAGTTCTTCACCGACGCCGGCCGGCCGTCGTTCCCCACCAGTGCTCCGTCGGGCCCGCGCATCGAGCCGAACTTCACCGAGAGCACGACGTCGTCGCGGCTCCGGTCGGCCAGCGCACGGCGGATGAGCCACTCGTTGTGCCCGGAGCCGTAGAAGTCACCGGTGTCGAGCAGGGTGCCGCCTGCGTCGAGGTAGGCGTGGATGACCCGCACGCCCTCGTCGTCGTCGACCGATCCGTAGGCGCCGGACAGGCCCATGCAGCCCAGGCCGGGGGACGTGACCTCGGGTCCGGTGCGGCCGAGGCGGTGGATGTCGAACTGCGATGTCATGGCGACCACGGTGCTCCCGGAACCGCCCCGGAGGCAGGGTCGGCCCAACCAGGGAGCGCCCGACCCTGGCTGAGCGGCCCCGGAGCGCCGACGCTGGGGGACGTGATCGACCGTGCCGGGCTCGCCGACTTCCTGCGCCGCCGTCGTGAGCTGTTGCGACCCGCCGACGTCGGGCTGCCCGACGGGGTGCGGCGCCGGACCCCGGGGCTGCGCCGCGAGGAGGTCGCCGCGCTGGCCGGACTGTCGACCGACTACTACTCCCGGCTCGAGCAGTCCCGCGGGTCGCACCCGTCCGAACCGGTCGTCGCCGCGCTCGCCCGCGCGCTGCGCTGTGACCTCGACGAACGCGACCACCTGTTCCATCTCACCGGCCTGATCCCGCCGCCGCGGCGCGCAGGCCGCCATGTCCCACCGGGCCTGATGAACCTGCTCGACCACCTCACCGACGTCCCGGCCCGCGTGTGCACCGACCTGTACGACGTGCTCTGGCAGAACCCGCTCGCCGACGCCGCGTTCGGCCCCGTGAACACCGAACCCGGGCGCCCCGGCCGCGACGTCCGGGACTGGTTCACCGGCTCCGGGTGGCGCGACCGGGCCCCGGAGGAAGACTGGCCGCACCTGTCGGCCGGGCACGTCCGCGACCTGCGCGCGACCTACGCCCGCCGCGCAGGCGAGACGGACGTGACCTCCCTGGTGCACGACCTGCTCGAGCAGAGCGCCGAGTTCCGCACCCTGTGGGAACGCCATGAGGTCGCTCCCCGTCGACACGACCGGAAACGGATGCACCACCCGGAGGTCGGGCTGCTGCACCTGACGTGCGAGGTGCTGCTGACCCGTGAGGCCGACCTGGCGCTGATCGCGTACTTCCCCACGGCGGGCACCGATGCGCGGGACAAGCTCGACCTGCTGGCCGTCATCGGCGCCCACCAATTCCGGTGATCCTCCGGATTTCCGCGCCGATCCTCACCGGCGGATGACAGTCGCGGAGCAGGCTGGTCCACGTGGCTTCCTCGGCGGGGTTTCCCACGGCGCGGACGATGCGCCGACTCCTGGTCCTCGGTGTGCTGCTCGGCGCCCTGGCCGGGCTGGTCACCGGACTCGTCCTCGACCGGACGCCGGTCCTCTCCGAGTCGCAGGTCGTGCTCTCGGTCGGGCCCGCGTTCCGCCCCGCCACCGACGCGGCCGCGACCGAGGACCAGTACCTGTCGAACCGGATGACGACCTACGCCCGGCTCGCGCTCAGCGATCGGGTCCTGGGGCCTGCCGCCCGACAGCTCGGCACCACCACCGACGCGTTGCGCCCTGCGGTCGCGGTCTCCGCCGCCCGGGGCGGCAACCTCCTCGCCGTCGCGGTGCAGGCCCCCACCCCCGAGGTCGCGACGGCCGGGGCCCAGGCCGTCGACGAGTCGCTCATGTCCGCGATCAGCACCCTCGAGACGCGACCCGGTGCCGTGCCCCCGATCATCGCGGCGACGGACTCCGCCCCGACCGTTCCCGCCCCGCCGTTCGCACCTCCGCTCGGGCTCGCCGTCGCCGTCGGTGCCCTTGCCGGGTTCGCCCTGGTGCTGCTGGGTGCGGCGGTGCGGGCCGTCGGTCTCGTCCAACGGGCGACGCGCGCCCTGCTCCGGTGGGTGTTCAGCACACCGGACGCGGTCGGTCCGCTCCGGCCGCGCGTTCCCGGGTGGCCCGTCGCGACCGGCCAGGTCTCGGTGCCGGAGCAGGTCCGTCCGGACTCCGCCGCCGACGCGGATCCGGCGCGGACGGCGTCGGCGCCGACGGCCGACGCCAGGGGCTGAGGCCGCCTCGGCGGCCTGCCGTACCCGACCGTGGACACGCCGCCGGGAGGTTCGTAGCGTCGGCGGCCGTGTCCAACTCGCGACGTCTCATCCGCTATTCGGGCCGGGGCGAGTTCAGCCCCGAGATCATCGAGCGGGCGGAGGGCAGCTCGGTGTTCACCACCGACGGCCGCGAGCTGCTCGACTTCACCTCCGGGCAGATGAGCGCGATCCTCGGCCATTCCCACCCGGAGATCGTCCGCTGCGTCCGGGAGCAGATCGGACGGCTCGATCATCTCTACAGCGGGATGCTGAGCCCTCCGGTGCTCGAGCTCGCCGACCGCCTCGTCGGCACCCTGCCCGACCCGCTCGAGAGCGTCATGTTCCTGACGACGGGCGCGGAGGCGAACGAGGCGGCGCTGCGGATGGCGAAGCTCGTCACGGGCGGCCACGAGGTGGTGTCGTTCGCCCGCTCCTGGCACGGGATGACGCAGGCCGCGGCGAGCGCCACCTACAGCGCGGGCCGGACGGGGTACGGGCCGGGCGTCCCCGGGAACGTCGCCCTGCCCGTCCCCGACCGCTTCCGCCCGGGCATCGTCGACACCGACGGGAACCTCGACTGGCGTCGTCAGCTCGACCTCGGGTTCGACCTCGTCGACGCCCAGTCCGTCGGCAGCCCGGCCGCCTGCCTCGTCGAACCGATCCTCAGCTCCGGCGGAGTGGTCGACCTGCCGCCCGGCTACCTCGCGGCGCTGCGCGACAAGTGCCACGAGCGCGGGATGCTGCTCATCCTCGACGAGGCCCAGACCGGGCTCTGCCGGACCGGCGACTGGTACGCGTTCCAGCGCGACGGCGTGGTCCCCGACATCCTCACCCTGTCGAAGACCCTCGGCGCCGGGCTGCCGCTCGCGGCCGTGGTGACCAGCGCGGAGATCGAGGCACGGGCGCACGAGCGCGGCTTCCTGTTCTTCACCACCCACGTGAACGACCCGCTCCCGGCCGCCGTCGGCACCACCGTGCTGGAGGTCCTGGAGCGCGACGGTCTGGACCGGCGGGCCCGGGAGCTCGGCGAGCGGCTGCGGTCGGGCCTGCTCGAGCTCGCCGGCCGTCACCCGGTGATCGGTGACGTCCGCGGGCGGGGCCTGCTGGTGGGGCTGGAGCTGGTGGACCCCTCCGGAGGCGAGGCCGAGAAGCTCGGGGCCGCCGTCACCCGCCGCTGCGCCGACCTCGGGCTGCACATGAACATCGTGCAGCTGCCGGGGATGGGCGGGACCTTCCGGATCGCTCCCCCGCTGACCGCCACCGACGCCGAGATCGACCGCGGCGTGGCGATCCTCGACGCCGCGCTGACCGACGCGACGGGCTGAGTCGACCGTCGCCGGGCCTGGGGCAGCTGCGCGCGGAGCTCTGCGCCTCGCAGATCCTGGGGATCCTGGTGCCCCGGGAGGTGATCGCGCTGCCGTACCTCGCCGACGCCGACCGGGTGACCCTGGTCGCCGCCTACGGGCCGGTCATCCAGCACTTCCTGACCGACGACTTCTGACCTCCCGGGCCGGCCGCCCGCGATCCACGTCGGTCACCAGCCCGCCGTCCTCGGCGACGGCGAACCGGCCCTCGCTGATCGCGGTGGCCCACGCCGCGGTGGGGAGCACGGCGCCGAACGGGAAGAAGTGCACGGCCGAGATCAGGCTGTCCGGGTCGGCGGCCACGGCGCGGGCCAGGCCCGCCACGGTGTCGGCGGGCCGGTACTCCTGGGTGGCCAGGGTGAGGACCCCGCGACTCTGCTTGCGCAGCACCGCGAGCGACGGCCCGACCCCGCACGAGAGACCGAACCTGATCAGCTTCGCCGGCGTGGTCAGCCCGGGGAGCCCGACGTGGACCGGGAGGTCGATCCCCTCGTCGCGCATCCGCCGCTCCCAGCGCAGGATCGGGTCCGGGGAGAAGCCGAACTGCGTGACGACGTGCAGGGGCAGCCCGAGCTCCGCGGCGATCTCGTTCTTCCGCGCGAGGGCGTGATCGACGGTGCCCGGGTCGACGCCCGGATTGCCCTCCGGGTGGCCCGCGACCCCGATCCCGGTGAACGCCCGCCGCCTCAGGGCGGCCGACTCCAGGACCTGCAGGGTGTTCTCGATCCCGCCGGACGGCCTCATGGAGCCGGCGATCAGCAGGAGGTCGGCCACCCCCTCGTCGACGAGCGCGCCGAGCGTGCGGTCCAGGGCGTCCATGTCCGGGATCGCGCGCACCGCCAGGTGGACCACCGGCCGCAGACCCCGTTCGCGCACCTGCCGCACGGTCTCGAGGACCCGGTCGAACCCGACGGCGGCGAGGTGGGTGACGTAGACCGCGGTCCCCGGCTCGAGGGCGCGGGCGACGGCGTCGAGCTTGCCCGACTCCCGCGGGGTCACCTCCACGCTGAAGCCACCCATCAGGCGCCGGGCCGCGACCCACACGGCTTCCTCGCTCGGATCCCACCGCATCGGACCTCCCGGATCGGGCGGCGACGGCGGCCGCCCGGGACGGTTCGATTCTCGTGGACCGGCGGGGCGCGGCGCTTCGTGCGCAGGAACAGCGCCGGGGCCCGGGAACTGTGCGGGTGGACAACAGCCCCCGGGCGGGCGCGATCAGACGCCGAGCTTCTCGGCCGCGGCGCGAACCCCCTCGATCCGGTTGTGGATCTTCTGGAACGCGACATCGCGCGCGAAGTCCGGAGAGCCGTGGCTGGGCTTCTCGTCGATCGAGAACGGCGAGAACCCGCAGTCGTCGGTCGCCCCGAGCTGTTCGCGCGGGATGAAGTTGGATGCGCGCACGAGCGCGTCGCGGACCTCCTCGGGGCTCTCGATCCGCGGGTTGAGCGGATTGATCACCCCGACGAACGCGGTCTGCGCGACCCCGTTCGCGTCAGTGCGGACGTGCTTCCCGATCGATTCGTACACCGGGTCCTTGTCCCGCTCGCTCGCCAGCTGGATGAGGAAGTAGCCGGCGTTCATCTCGAACATCTTCGGGAGCAGGTTGTTGTAGGGCACGTCCGCGGAGTGCACGGAGTCGCGGTCACCACCGGGACAGGTGTGCACCCCGATGTTGGCGCGCTCCTCCGGGGTGAACCGGTCGAGCACCCAGTTGTTGATCTCGATGAACCGGTCGAGCAGACCCGCGCCCGTCCAGGGGTTGCGGGGGTCGTTGCGCGTCGCGAGCCGCCCCTCGGTGAAGTCGATGGACACCCGGGCGGCGCCCGCCTCGAAGGCCTTCCGGATGTCCCGCTCGCACTCGTCGGCGAGGTCGTGCTCGAACTGCTCCTTCGAGTAGCCCGGCACCTCCTTCTCCAGCGGGTAGAGCAGGTAGAGCATCGACGGCGCGATCACCGCCTGCTTCATCGGCCGGTTCGCGTAGCCGATCGACTTCGCGAGGGTGTCCGCGGCGTAGGTCTTGTACCGGAAGGGGCCGCCGGTCAAGCGCGGCAGCTGGCGGTTGTGCCCGTCGGCGAAGATCGCGAAGAACTGGCCGCCGTCGCCCGCGAGATTGTCCGCGAGGCCGGTACCCGCCAGGGTGTCGGCGATCGGGTAGGTCGCGAAGCTCGACCAGCGCTGCTCGCCGTCGGACACGATCGGCGAGCCGGCGTTCTCCTGGCCCTCGATGGAGTTCTTGACCGCCTCGTCCTGCGCGGACTCCAGCTTGTCCTTGCCGATCTCGCCCTTGTCGTACGCGGCGTAGGCGTCCTGCAGCTTCTGGGGGCGCGGCAGCGATCCGACCTGCTCGGTCGGGATGCCGGTGGCCTGCTTCGGGTCGTATCCACTCACGGGTGCGTTCCTCCGATGTCCGTCATTGGCTCGGTGGGGCGGCGCGACCAGGGGCAACGTGCTCGCGGCAGCGCCCGGGACGGCCCGTCGTGAGACAGACCGGTCTCTCCCATCTCGACCGTAGGATGTGACGTCGCTCACGTCAATCGGCGCGACCCCTCCGCTGGGCCGCGCCACAACATTCGGGCCGCACTTCCTGTCCTCGCCGACGAAGACGGTGACCCGCGGGACGTCGCACGCTCGTCGTACCGCGGAACGGATCGGCGGCCCGCGCGCGGAGCACCGGGGTCCACCGCCGCAGAGGAGGCACGGATGCTCGTCGACTTCCGCCCGCACGGCCGCCTGCGCAGCGCACGGACCCCGGTGACCGCGGGCGACTCGATCGCGCCGGTCGTGGACGCGCTGAGCGGGAGCACCACGGATCTGTCCCGGGTCCGGGTCGTCTGCGACTGGGTGCAGTACCGGCAGAACTTCCGCGAGGTCGTCGAGGTGCGGCCGATCGTGGCGCCCGGCGACCCGCGCGGCGGACCGGTCCCCGAGGGCGTCCGCGACGACGACCTCGAGATCGCCGTCGACGTGCGGCGCGGCACCGAGACCGCGCTCGGGGACGCGACGCGTGACGCCCTGAACGCCCACGCCGAGGGCACCGCCGACGCCGGACGGGTGCTCCTCGAGGACTGGGGACCGGGTCGACAGAGCTGCATCTGGGACTTCAACGCCCTCTACTGGTCCGCGCTCGAGCTGTGGGAGAAGGCCACCGGCCGGGCCTACGAGCAGGCCCTCCCCGGCGGCGAGAGCGACGCACGCAACCGCGACGCGGCCCGGGAGATCCTCACCGAGCTGTTCGCGGTGTGGGACGGGCTGGCCGACCGCCGGGCCCTCCCGCCCGAGCTCTACGTCGTGGAGCTCGGCGTCGGCAACGGCAACCAGGCCCGGGTCTTCCTCGACGAGTTCCGGGCGCTCGACGCCCGGCACGGCCGGGGGTACTACCGCCGTCTGCAGTACCTGATGTGCGACTACTCCCAGCACGTGCTCGACCTGGCCCGCGAGACCGTCGCCGAGCACTCCGAGCACGTCAGCGCCTTCGTCCTGGACGCGACGCGGCCGCGCTCCGCGCTGGGCTTCCTGCAGTTCCGCGTGTTCCTGATCTACATCTCGAACGTCTACGACAACCTCCCGACCGACGAGGTCGCGCAGCTCGGCGGCCGTACCTACCTCGTCGAGTCCCGGGCCTACATCCCCGCCACCGAGGCCGCCGAGCTCGCCGCGTCCGTGAACGCCCGCCCCGACGAGCTCGCGGGCCTGGTGCGCAAGCTGCTGCGGCTCGGCCCGCGGCTGCTCGCCGAGGCCGCACCGGCACACGTCTCGAGCCCGGAGGACGCCGTCGACTTCTGGCGGCGGACCTGGTCGGCGGTCCGGCTCGCCGAGCGCTACGTCGGGCTCGCCGGCCTCGATCTCTACGCCCTCTCGCCGTCGGTCACCGGCGAGGCGCTGCGCCCGCTGCTCGAGTCGGGCGCGGACCTCCGCATGCACGTCAGCAACGGCGCCGTCGCCAGCTTCACCGAGACCCTCCCGCTGCTCCACCCCTTCGGCCGGTTGATCTGCCACGACCTGTTCGCCGACGACGTCGGGGCCTACCGCAGCGGCTTCCGCGGGCCCGGCAAGTACGACGGTTCGGTCGTGAACTGGGTGAACGGTCCCCTGCTCGCGCACATCGGGCGTCGCCGTGGTTTCGACGTCACCTACACCCCGTTCGCCCACCGCCCCGGCACGAACGTCGTCACGATGACCGCCCAGGTGAGGGACTGACGATGGACGATCTGGTCCTCCCGACGACGGTGGTCGGGTCCTGGCCGGTGCCGGAGTGGCTCGAGCGGCTCAAGACCGACTACTTCCGCAGCCGGATGAGCCGCACCCAGCTCGAGGAGATCCACGACTGCGCGGTGACGGCCGCGATCAAGGAGCAGGAGCTGGCCGGGATCGACATCGTGTCCGACGGCGAGCTCCGCCGGGACAACGACGTCGACTACCTGCTCGCCCGCGTCCCCGGGATCGAGATCCCGGTGACCAGCAAGGACTTCTACTACGACTACTACGAGGCCAGGGCACGGACCTCACCGGTCGCCCCGGCGACGGGCGGCGGGCTCGGCTTGGACGACGACTTCGCTTTCACCCGGGCGCGCACCGACCGGCCGGTGCGGTTCTCGTTCACCGGGCCGTTCTCGCTCTCCCGACGGGTCACCGTGGGGCCCGGCGACGACCCCGCCGACCTCGTGCGCTCCATCGCGCACGTGCTCGCGGGGGCCGCCCGGGCGCTGCGGGACGCGGGCGCGGACCTGCTGCAGATCGACGAGCCGTTCCTCGCGGGCCACCCGGAGCAGGTCGGCCTCGCCGTCGAGGCGATCAACATCGTCACCGCCGACGTGGACGTCTCCTGGGCGCTCCACGTCTGCTACGGGAACCGCTACGCCCGCCCGCTGTGGGAGGGCCACTACGACTTCCTGTTCCCCGCCGTGCTCGACGCGCGGGTCGACCAGCTCGTCCTCGAGTTCGCGCGCAAGGGCTACGAGGACCTGCCGGTCATCGAGCGCTCGGGGTGGGACCGCGGCATCGGCCTGGGGGTCATCGACGTCAAGTCCCACGAGGTGGAGAGCCCGGAGCTGGTGAGCGCGCGGATCGAGCAGGCCCTCGAGCTGGTGCCGCCGGAGCGGTTGACGATCAACCCCGACTGCGGGCTGCGCAACCTCCCGACGGCCGTGGCGACGGCCAAGCTGCGCGCGATGGTCGAGGGCACCGCACGGGTCAGGGCGAGCCTGCCGGGCCGGACGCCGGGAGACCGTGCGCGCGGAGCAGCATGACCCCCATCTCGCGGGCCGCCGCGGCGGCCTCGCGGTCGCCCTCGTGCGCGGCCATGATCGAACCCTTCATGAGGATGTGCCACTGCCGCGCCAGCAGGAGCGGGTCGGGCACGCCCGCCTCCTCGGCGAGCTCGCGCAGGTAGTCCCGGATCCGCCGCAGGTGCCCGACGGCCGCCTGGAAGACGGTGTCCCCCGGGTCGTTGATCTCCATCATCGTCGTGAGGAAGACGCAGCCCTCGAAGTCGGGCCGGGCGAACCACTCACCGAAGAGATCGAACAGGGCGAGCAGCTGGTCCTGGGGCAGGTGGCCGCGCTGCCGGCTCTCGTGCACCAGCCACTGCTCGGTCCACGACCGCTCCCGCCGCGACAGGAAGTCGAGGATCAGGTCGTCCTTCGACGGGAAGTTGCGGTAGAGGGTCATCTTCGCCGCGCCGGCGCGCGCGACGACCGCGTCCACGCCGACCGCACGGACGCCGTACCGGGAGAACAGGTCATAGGCAGCGCGACCGATCCGCTCGCCGCCGCTGACGCGGTCGGCCTCGGAACGGCTGTCCTCACCCACTTCGTCCACGTCGCTGCCACCTCATCGACGACCATCGGACGATACCTCTCGACCGGGGCCTGATCGTCCACGGATCGCCGGGCCGCCGCGGAGCAGGAGCACCCCGAGACCGGGCAGGGTCGACACCAGCGCCAGCACCCCGAACGCGACCGCCGTAGCGAGCCCGGTCTGCGCGCCCAGCCCGGCCACCCCGAACGACACGGCCGTGGTCGCCTCCCGCGGCCCCCACCCGCCCACGTTCAGCGGCAGCCCCATCGCCAGCAACGGCAGCACCAGCAACGGCACCAGCTCGACCGGACCGACCCGCACCCCCACGGCGATCGCGGCCACCGCCAACAGCCCCAGATGGCCCGCCATCGCCACCACCGACAGCCCGAGCACCGCCGGCGCGCTCCGGCGGGTCAGGACCGCCTCCCGCGTCCCGGCGACCAGCCCGGCCAGTCCGCGCCGCACCCGTGGGAGCACCGCGATCCCGACCAGCCCCACGACCACCCCCGCCGCGACCAGCGCCACCGGTCCGAACCCGGCCACCAGGCCCCGCACCGGGCTGGGTATCGCGAGCAGCACCACGGTCCCGGCCACCACGACGACAACCTGCCCCGCCACCCGCTCGAGCACCACGGCGCGCACGCCCCGCCCGAGGTCGCCGGCACGGCGCCCGTGGTCGACCGCGCGGTGCACGTCGCCGAGCACGCCGGCCGGCAGCACCGAGTTCAGGAACTGCGCCCGGTAGCAGTCCCCCACCGCCGGGCCGAATCCGATCCGCAGCCCCAGTCCGCGGGCGACCACGCACCACCGGGCCGCGGAGGCCGCCGTCGTGACCGCCCCGATCGACAGCGCGACCACCAGCGCACCCGGCGACACCGCACGGACGCCGTCCAGCACCGCCCCGGTCCCGAGCCGGAGCGCCACCGCCACGACGACCGCCGCACCGGCGAGCAGCTGGAGCGCGCGCACCGGGAACCGTCGGACGGGACCCGACGACACCGCCGCGACGGTGTGAGGGGCGAGCACGGTCATCGGTCCGGTCTCCTGGGTCCGCGGCGCGGGTGGCCGACAACAGGGAACACGAACGGGGAGCGCGGCGGGTTCACTTCGCTGAAGATGAGGAACGCCCCGTCCCCACGAGGGGACGGGGCGTTCGCCGCGGCACTCGGTCCCCGACGGTGCCGGTGACGGTCAACGACGGTTGAGGTCGAGCTCCCGTCGCGGCGACTCCTTGTTCTCCGGCGCCGCCAGCAGGGCGTCGAGCCCGCCCACCCGGCGCAGCTTCTGCCACCCGAGCCGGATGCCGCCGAGCGCGGTGACCGCGGACCGGATGAGCACCGCGTACATCAGCTGGCGGTAGACGATCTGCTGCAGCGGCAGCAGCCAGAGCACGCGCACCGGTTCCCGCTCGAGCCGGAACGCGATGACGGCGGCGGCGACCTGGACCGCCAGCACGCCCGCCCACATGAGCAGCGTCGTCACCGGGTCGAGGAAGATCAGCCCGTAGACCAGGAAGATGTCCACCAGCGGGGCCAGCAGGGGCAGCAGGATCTGGAACACCGCGAGGTGCGCGAGCCCGAACCGGCCGAACCGGCCGGAGGCGCCGCGGTCGAGCACCGCGTGGCGGTGCTTCCACATCGCCTGCATGGTGCCGTAGCTCCACCGGTAGCGCTGGCGCCAGAGCTGTCCGAGGGTCGCGGGGGCCTCGGTCCAGGCGCGCGCGGAGTCCTCGTAGACCACGCGCCAGCCCGTGCGGCAGATGGCCATGGTCAGGTCGGTGTCCTCGGCGAGCGTGTCGTCGCTGACCCCCCCGACCTGCAGCAGCACCCCGCGGCGGAACGCACCGATCGCGCCCGGGATCGTGGGCATGCACCGCAGGACGTCGTAGACCCGCCGGTCGACGTTGAAGCCCATGACGTACTCGATGTGCTGCCAGCGCGAGATCAGTCCGCGACGGCTCGCGACCTTGGCGTTGCCGGCGACCGCCCCGACCGTCGGGTCGGCGAACGGCTGCACGAGCCGCCCGATCGTCGCGGGCTCGAACACGGTGTCGCCGTCGATCATCACGATCAGCTCGTGGCGGGCGTGGGCGATGCCGGCGTTGAGGGCGCTGGGCTTGCCGCCGTTGGCCTGGCGCAGCACCCGCACGTTCGGCAGGCCGAGCGCATCGACGATGTCGGCGGTCCCGTCGGTGCTGCCGTCGTCGACCACGAGGACCTCGACCGGGTGCTCGCTCGCCACGAGGGATCGCACCGTCGCGGCGATGTTCTCCTTCTCGTTGTAGGCGGGCACGATCACGGACACGGGCGCGCGCACCGGGGGTCCCCACGAGAAGCCGGGCCGGTGGCGACGGCGGTGGTGGCGGACGGCGACGACGAGCATGAGCACCAGCCGCACCACGACCAGGACCCCGACGACCAGAAGCAGCCACGCGAGGGCGTCGACGACGACGCCGGCGACGGCCACGAGCCCGATGATCGTGCTGCCCATCAGGTGCGCGGCGCCCGAGACCGGCTGGTTGTCGGCCGGCAGCCCGACGGCGGCCTCGGGCGTGGTGAAGCGGTAGCCCTGGGCCTGCAGCTGCGGGATCAGCCGGTCGAGGGCGGCGACGGTCTGCGACCGCTCGCCCCCCGCGTCGTGGAGCAGCACGATCCCGCCCGCGCCGCCCGAGGGCAGGGCGTTGCGGACGATCGCGTCGACGCCCGGGCGCTGCCAGTCCCGGCTGTCGATGTCGGAGAGCACCGTGACGTAGCCGTCCGAGCCCGCCTCGCGGACCGAGCGCAGCGCGTCGTTGTCGACCGCGTTGGGACTCGACGAGTACGGCGGGCGCAGCAGGTAGCTGGACTCGCCGATCGCGCCGTCGAGGACCAGCTGGGTCTCGGCGAGCTCGCGGTCGAGCCGCATCCCGGAGACCGCGGCGAGGTCGGGGTGGGTGAAGGAGTGGATGCCGACCTCGGAGCCCGCGGCCCGGATGTCGCGCAGGACACCCGGGTAGGTCGCGGCCCGGGAGCCGACCACGAAGAACGTCGCCGGCACGTGGTGGCGGCGCAGCACCTCGAGGATCTGGGGGGTCCACGTCGGGTCGGGCCCGTCGTCGAAGGTCAGCGCGATCGTCCGCGCCGGCATCGCGGCGCTGCGCGGCTCGGTGCCGCGGGTGTCGATGACCGGGCCCCCGTCGGTGACCGTCCGCGGCACCTCGTCCATGGCGGCGGCGCTGGGCACCGCCGCGGGCGGGTCGACGCCGACCTCGGAGCTGGCGAGCCCGTTCACCAGGAGCAGGCAGCTGAACATCAGCAGTGCGACCACGATGAGCAGGACGCCCGGGCGGGGGATCAGCCGACGACGGGTCGCGGTGCCGGACCGCGTCGGGGTGGGGTGCGCGCGCCATCCGGCGCGCGCCGGGAGGGCGCGGTGACGGGCCACCTCACACCGTCCCGGGGTTCGAGATCGGACCGATCGTGAGGATGTCGGACGTCGCGGCGTCCATCAGCGGCCCGGCGGTGCCGGTCGTGGACGTCGCTGTCCCGGTGCCGGTGGTGCCGGTGGTGCCGGTGCCCGTCGAGCCGCTCCCGGTCGTTCCGGTTCCGGACGTGCCGGTGCCGGTGCCAGTGCCGGTGCCGGTGGAAGTGCCGGTGCCGGACGTGCCCGTCCCGGTCGAACCGGTGCCGGTCGTACCGGATCCGCTCGTGCCCGTCGACGAGCCGCTGCCGGAGGTTCCGGCGCCGGTGCCCGTCGCGCCGCTGCGCGGGGTGGCGGTGGCACCGCCGGTGGCCCGGGGGACGACCGGGGCGCTCGCCGGGGCCGGCCGGGCCGTCCGGGCCGCGGTCGTCGGGCGCACCGGCGTTCCCGCGACCCGGCGCTGCGCCGCCGCGCGTGGCGCCGGGGAGGGGCGGGAGTTCCGCGTGGCGGGCGCGGTCCCGGCCGGCTCGCGCCGACGCAGCTCGACGAGCCCCGTACCGGGGCGGGACTCCGCCGCGGTGGTGCGGACCTGCGCCGCAGTGGTACGGACCTGCTCCGCGACGACAGGACGGACCGGAGCCACAGCAGCCGGAGCCCCGACGACCGGGGTCACCCCGGCCGGGATCACCCCGACAGGAGTCGCGTCGGCGGGATCGTCGGCACCCGCGTCGTCCTCGTCGGGCAGGGGGGTGGGCGTCAGCGCGGCGCCGGCGAGCTCACCGAGCGCGCCGGCGCTGGTGGTCATCGTCGCCCCGAACGCCGCCAGGTAGATCGCGCACGCCGCCGCGCCGAGCCAGCCGAGGACACTCATCGTCCGCCGCCGCCGCCCGCTCGCGTCGACGAACACCGGGCCGCCGCCGAGCGGGACCATCCGCGGTGCTGTCGTCATGGCGATCTCCTCAGGCCGGTCCACGATGTGCCGAGACTCCCCCGGATGGGAGTCCGTCACAGGGGAGATCGTCACCATGGGTGGCTGTGATACGCCAATACTCTCACTCTTTCGAGTGAACAGGCGAAAAGATACCTACAGACGGGTGCAGTCTGATCACCAATGCGTGACTTACTGGCACAGCCGACCAGCCAGCGCGAGGGCGTCGCGGGGCGCATGGCCCTCGGCGTCGTTGTCGAAGTAGACGAGGACCTCGCGTCCCGCGGAGCGCTCCGGGCCGGGGTCCTCGGGGGCGATCGTCGCGGCTGTGACCGGGGCCCGTCCCGCCGCCCAGTCACGGGCGCGCGCGGCCCAGGTGTCGAGCGCCGCGGCGTCGTAGGCGCCGCGGTAGAGCTCGGCCTGCCCGTGCAGCCGGACGTACACCAGGTCGGCGGTGACGTCGTCGAACAGCGGGAACTCCCCGGCACCGTCGGAGACGACGAGGGCCACGTCGTGGGCCCGCAGCAGCGCGACCGCCTCGGAGGTGCGGAAGCTCGGATGCCGGACCTCGAGGGCGTACCGCATCGGACGGTCCACGTCGGCGACGGTCCACGGGTCCGGGACGCGGTCCGCGTGGCCGGTGGCCAGGGCGGCCGCCTCCCCGGTCGTCCGCGGGAGCAGCCGGAGGAAGCCCTCGACCCGTGCGGCGTCCCATCTCAGGTTCGGCGGGAGCTGCCAGAGCACCGGCCCGAGCTTCGCGCCCAGGGCCAGGAGACCGGACGCGAAGAACCGCCCGAGGGGTTCCTCGACCTCGCGGAGCTTCTTCATGTGGGTGATGTAGCGGCTGCCCTTCACCGCGAAGCGGAACTGCTCCGGGGTCGCCTCGGCCCAGGTCCGGAACGACGAGGCGCGCTGCAGCGAGTAGAAGGTGCCGTTGACCTCCGCGGTGTCCATGCGGGAGCCCAGGTATTCCAGGCGGCGCCTGCGGGCCAGCCCCGCGGGGAAGAAGGTGTCCTGCCAGGAGTCGTAGGTCCAGCCGGACGTGCCCACGCGCACCCGCCCCGCCCCGGCGGGCCCGGTCGTCATCGGGTCCTCGAGCCGAGAACGCGTCGTCCGCTCGCCATCGCGCCCGATGGTAGGGCGCGGCGCGTCAGGCCGACGCGGTGCTCGCGACCGTGTCGGGCGCCGGTCGTCGCGCCCGGGTCCGCGGCCCGAAGACGGCGACCGCGATGGCTCCGACGAACCAGGTCGCGGCGATGAAGACGAACACGCTGAGGTACCCGCTGCCGGTGTAGAGGGCCGCGATGATCAGCGGGCCCGCCGCGTTGGACAGGCGGCCCACGCCGTAGGAGATGCCGGTGCCCAGCGAGCGCGTCCTGGTGTCGAACAGCTCGGGCGAGTAGGCGTACGCGAGGGCGGTGTAGCCGCGCTCGACGAGGTTCACCAGGAAGCCGAACACGACGATGAGCACCGGGTCGAAGGTCAGGCCGTAGAGCAGCCCGCAGACCCCGATGACGGCGCCGAACACCGCGATGACCCACTTGCGCTCGAACCGGTCGGTGACCGCGGCCGCGAGCAGGCAGCCGAGCGGGGCACCGATCGTCGTCAGGGCGACGTAGAAGATCGAGTTCTCGACGCTGAAGCCCTGCTTGGCCAGCAGCGTCGGTGCCCAGCTGGAGTAGCCGAAGAAGCCGATGGTCTGGGTGACCCACAGGACGCAGAGCAGCAGGGTCGGCAGCAGGTAGCGGCGCCGGAGGAGCAGCCGCCACGGACGGCCGCCGCGGTTGTCCTCCGCCATGGGTCCGACGTCCTGCGCGGCCGCTGCGACCGGGGGCAACGGGCCCGTCTGCGCGGCGACGGTCGTCTCGATGTCGGCCAGGACGGCCTCGGCGCGGTCGTGCTCGCCGCGGCTCTCCAGCCACCGCGGAGACTCCTTGATCCGCCCGACGAACACGACGAAGACCAGGCCGAGGGCACCCCAGAGGTAGACCAGGCGCCACGACCAGTCCGAGAGCGGGACGACCGCCGCCGCGATGAGGTTGGTCGCGGGGGTGCCGCAGATCCCGATGGCGATCGCGTAGGCCTGGAACTTGCCGCGACGGGCGGCGGGGAAGATCTCACTGAGGTAGATGACGGCGACGACGGTCATCGCGGCGAGCCCCGCGGAGGTCAGGAACCGGCAGACACCGAGCGAGACCACGTCCCACGAGAACACCGAGGCGAGCGAGAACAGCCCGAAGAACACGGTGGTCCCGGTGAGCGCGCGTCGACGCCCGATCCGGTCGGCGAGCGCCCCGGCGACGATCGAGCCCAGGAACATCCCGACGAACGACGTCGAGGTGACGTAGGCGACCTGGTTCACCGTGACGCCCCAGAGCTTGATGAGCCGGGGCGCGGTGACGGCGAAGGTGTTGATGTCGGCGAACTCGAAGAAGTACGCGAACGACACCGCGATCAGCGTGACGACGTGGAACCGGCTGATCGGGAGCCGGTCGAGCCGTTGCGCGGCGGTCGGGGCGGGCAGGGGTGCGGTCACGGGAGGGCCTCCGTCTCGACGGCGGTGTCGGGCGGGTCGTCGGGCCAGTAGAGGCGGGTCGGGTTGGCGACCAGGAGGCGTTGCCGGGCCCGCGCGGTCGGTGCGATGTGGGGGATGTGGTCGACGAGCAGACCGTCGTCGGGCATGTGATCGGTCAGGTTCGGGTGCGGCCAGTCCGTGCCCCACAGCACGCGGTCGCCGAACTCCTCGACGACGCGGCGGGCGAAGGGCACCACGTCGCGATAGGCGTTCCGCTCGCCGTCGAGCGCGGGCGGGCCGGTCACGCTGAGACGCTCCGGGCAGCTCACCTTGACCCAGACGTCGTGGCGGTCCACGAAGCGCAGGAAGTGCGAGAACGCCGAGCCGTCCACGCCGCGGGTGACGTCGGGCCTGCCCATGTGGTCGATGACCAACGGCACCGGCAGCGCGCCGAGGACACCCTCGAGCTCGTCGAGGTCGGACGCCTCGAAGTAGATCACCGCGTGCCAGCCGAGCGGCGCGATCTTCTGCGCGACCACCGCGAGGTCGCGCACGGGTGTGGCCTCGACGAGCCGGGAGAGGAAGTTGAACCGCACGCCGCGCACGCCGGCCTCGTGGAGACCGGCGAGCTCGGCGTCGGTGACGTCGGGCCGCACCGTGGCGATGCCGCGGGCGCGGTCGCCCGCGGCGCGCACCGCGTCGACCATGGCGCTGTTGTCCGCCCCGTGGCAGGTCGCCTGGACGACGACGGTGCGGTGGATCCCGAGGTGGTCGCGCAGCGCGAAGAGCTCCTCGCGGCCGGCGTCGGTCGGGGTGTACTTGCGCTCGGGGGCGTAGGGAAAGGCCTCGCCGGGCCCGAAGACGTGGCAGTGCGCGTCGACCGTGCCTGCCGGCAGCGCGACGGTCGGGGTCGACGGCCTCCGGTCGTGGTCGCGCCATCCCGGCGTCGGGGTGAAGCTCACGGTGTCCGCGCTGCCCACGGAGTCCTCCCGGCGTCGCTGGGGTCGGTCCGGTTGCTGAGGTCCCACACACTCCTACTTCCGCCACAATCGGCGCAAGTATTGTTGACAATCTTGTGTGAATTCCGTGGCGACTGCCAGGCTGATCCGGGCGGACGCGTACTCTTCGGACCGGTCGACGGGGCGCGATCCGGGGCGAGGTGGGGGTGGAGATGAGCACGGTGACCACGACCGCCGGCGGGACCGAGGACGTCGTCGACCTCGTGCGCACGGCGATCCACGACGGCGAGTTCGTCCCGAACCAGCGTCTCGTCGAGGCCGATCTCTCGGTGCAGTTCGGCGCCAGCCGGGCCGCCGTGCGCACCGCGCTGGTGCAGCTCGCCGCCGAGGGTCTCGTCGAGCGCGTCCAGAACCGCGGCGCCCGGGTGCGGGCAGTCTCGCTGGCCGAGGCGATCGAGATCTCCGAGGTGCGCATGGTCGTCGAGGGGCTCTGCGCCGCCAAGGCCGCCGAGCGCGCGACCGACGACGACCTCGAGGTGCTGCGGGAGATCGGCGAGGACATGCAGGGGGCCGTCGGCCGCGGCGACGTGTTCGGCTACTCCGAGCTCAACCGACGGCTGCACGCCACGGTGCGCGCGGTCGGCGGCCAGAAGGTCGCGGGCGACGTGCTCGAGCGACTGCGCGGTCAGAACGTCCGCCACCAGTTCCGGCTCGCCCTGCTGCCCGGGCGCGCGTCGGTCTCGCTCCCCCAGCACCTGGAGATCATCGGGGCCATCCGCGCCCGCGACGCCGAGCGCGCCGAGGCCGCCATGCGCGCCCACCTGGCGAGCGTCATCGAGACCCTGCCGCAGGTGGGCTCCCCGCCCGTCCGCTGACCCGTCCCGGCTCACGGCGACACATCCTCGAGGGCCCGGTTGCGGGCCCGCGGGGTGACCTGGGCGATGACGGCACGGCGCGGGAGCCGGTCGAGGCGGGCGGTGAGATCGCCTGCCGTCTGTCGCTCGGTGCTCGTCATCGCCGTCGCTCCGCTCGCGTGGTCGGCCTCCATGGGGACGTGACCGTAGACACCAGCCGTGTTCGTCGACAAGAACGACGCCGAAATTGTTGACAATCGTCCGCCGACGACGAACGCTCGGGGACGGGCAGACGGACGACGACGAGGAGGGCCCGGGATGAGGACGGTGGTCGTGACCGACCCGCCGCGCGCGGACGTCGAGGACGCCGAGACGCTGGGTACGTACGGCGTCGCGACCGTGCACGAGGCCCTGGGCCGCGTCGGCTACCTCGGGCCCGAGCTCCGCCCCGCCTGGCCGGGCGCGCGCATCGGCGGCACCGCGGTCACCGCCCTCTGCTGGCCCGGTGACAACCTCATGATCCACGTCGCCGTCGAGCAGTGCCGCCCCGGCGACGTCCTCGTCGTGGCCACGAACTCGCCCTCGACCGACGGGCTCTTCGGGGAACTGTTCGCCACCGCCCTCGCCCACCGGGGCGTCCGCGGCGTGGTCCTGGGCTGCGGGGTCCGCGACGTCGCGGAGCTGCGCGGGATGGGCTTCCCCGCGTGGTCGCGCGCGGTCTCCGCCCAGGGCTCGGTCAAGGCCACCGCAGGCGCGGTGAACGTGCCGGTCACCGTCGGCGGGCAGGTCGTCAGCCCCGGCGACGTCGTGGTCGCCGACGACGACGGGGTCATGGTCGTCCCCCGCCACGACGTCGACCGCGCGCTCGACGCCTCCCGGGCCCGCGTCGAGAAGGAGACCGCCACACGGGCCGCGTTCGAGGCGGGCGAGCTCGGCCTCGACCGGTACGGGCTGCGCGACCGGCTGAAGGACTCCGGCATCTCCTACGTCTCCCACGAGGAGTACGTGCGGTGAGCGACGACGACACCGGGGTGCGCGCGATGATGCTGCGCGGCGGCACGTCGAAGGGCCTCTACGTCGAGGCCCGCGACCTGCCCGCCGACCCGGACGCCCGCGACGACCTGCTGCTGCGCCTGCTGGGGACCCCCGACCCTCGTCAGATCGACGGCCTGGGCGGGGCGACCTCGCTGACCAGCAAGGTGGCCGTCGTCGGACCCTCGGAGCATCCCGACGCCGACGTGGACTACCTGTTCCTGCAGCTCGGCGTGGACGAGGCGACCGTCTCCGAGGCCCAGAACTGCGGCAACATCCTGGCCGGAGTCGGGCCCTTCTCCCTCGAGCGCGGCCTGGTCGCCGCGGACCGCCCCACGACCTCCGTGCGCATCCGCATGGTCAACTCCGACAGCGTCGCGGTGGCCACCGTGCCCACCCCGGACGGGCGCGTCGAGTACCGCGGCGACGTCGCCATCGCCGGGGTGCCGGGGACGGCGGCGCCGATCACCCTCGCCTTCTCCGACACCGAGGGCTCCGCCACCGGCGCGCTGCTGCCCACCGGGAACGTGCGCGACACCGTCGACGGCGTCGAGGTCACCTGCGTGGACAACGGGATGCCCGTGGTGCTCGCGCGCGCTGAGGCGTTCGGGCTCACCGGGCACGAGTCGCACGAGGACCTCGCCGCCGACCCCGGGCTCGGCGAGCGCGTCGACGCGTTCCGGACCAAGGCGGGGGCGCTCATGGGCCTCGGCGACGTCTCGCGCGCCTCCGTGCCGAAGACGGTGCTGCTCGCCCCGCCCGCCGACGGCGGCCAGGTGGCCACCCGCTCGTTCATCCCGGTCCGGCCGCACACCGCCATCGGCGTGCTCGCCGCGGTCAGCGTGGTCACCGGGATGCTGCTCCCCGGCGCGGTCGGCCACGAGCTCACCGCCGACTGGCCGGCCGCCACCACCCGGGTCGACGTCGAGCACCCCACCGGCCACTTCCTGGTCGACGTCGCCGTGGACGCGACCACCACCCCGCCCCGCGTGGTCCGCTCCGGTGTCGTCCGCACCGCCCGCAAGCTCTTCGACGGCACCGCGTTCCCGCGCGCCTGACCCCGCCCATCCCTCGTCCGGAGATCCGCGTGCCCCCACTCCACGACGTCGCCCACCTCGCCCATATCGAGCTGCGCACCCCCGTCCTCGACGACAGCGATTCGTTCCACACCCACGGCACGCCGCCGGTCGCCGGGGCCACCTCGTGAGCGCCCCCGTGCGCGTCGCCGTGCTGGGCCTGGGCGAGGCAGGCTCGGAGATCGCCCGCGACCTCGTGGAGGCCGGGGCCGACGTCCGCGGCTACGACCCGAAGGTCACGCCCGGGACCGGGATCGACCCGCGCGCCGGGGAGGCCGACGCCGTGCGCGACGCCGATCTGGCGCTCAGCGTGAACAGCTCCCACGACGCCATGACGGCGCTGACGAACGCCCGCCCCGGGCTCGCGGACGGCACCGTCTGGGCCGACCTCAACACCGCGTCGCCGGGGGTGAAGGCCGCCCTGGTCGGGGCGGCCGGGCCCGGGGTCCGCGTCGTCGACGTCGCCCTCATGTCGCCGGTGCCGGGCCGGGGCCTGCGCACGCCGATGCTCGTCTCCGGTGACGGCGCGGCCCGGTTCGCCGAGCTGCTCGGCCCCCTCGGCGCGATCGTGACGATCCAGCCGGGGCCCGCGGGCACTGCGATCTCCCGCAAGCTGCTGCGCAGCGTGTTCTACAAGGGGCTGGCCGCCGCGGTGGTCGAGGCCCTCGCCGGGGCCGAGGCAGCGGGCTGCGGGGAGTGGCTCGCGCAGGACATCTCCGCCGAGCTGGCCGGGTTCGACGAGCGGTCCATCGACCGGCTCGTCGACGGCACCCATCGTCACGCCCGGCGGCGGGCCGACGAGATGGCGGCGGCCGCCGAGCAGCTGCGGGAGCTCGGCGTCGAGCCCCGCACCGCCTCGGCCGCCCACGACCTGCTGGCCGCACTGCGCGACGCACCCGAGCCCCCGGGAGGCACGGCATGATCATCGACTGTCACGGCCACTACACCACCGCGCCTGCCGCCCACACCTCCTGGCGCGAGGCGCAGGTCGCCGCGCACGACGCCGGTGCGGCCGCGCCGCTCTACCCCGGGATCGGTGACGACGAGATCCGGGAGAGCGTCGAGGGCAGCCAGCTGCGGCTCATGGCCGACCGCGGCATCGATCTGACGATCTTCTCGCCGCGCGCGTCGGCGATGGGCCACCACCGCGGCGACGAGACCCTGAGCACCGCATGGACCCGGGCCTGCAACGACCTGGTCGCCCGGGTGGTCGGGCTGTTCCCGCGGCACTTCGCCGGGGTCTGCCAGCTCCCCCAGTCGCCCGCGGTGCCGATCGAGAACTCGGTGGACGAGCTGCGTCGCTGCGTCGCCGAGCTCGGGTTCGTCGGGTGCAATCTCAACCCGGACCCGTCCGGCGGGTACTGGACGGCACCGCCGCTGACCGACAAGCACTGGTACCCGTTCTACGAGGCGATGGTGGAGCTGGACGTGCCCGCGATGGTGCACGTCTCCGCCGTCACGAACCCCGCCTTCCACGCCACCGGCTCGCACTACCTCAACGCCGACACCACCGCGTTCATGCAGCTGCTCGAGGCCGACCTGTTCCACGACTTCCCGGACCTGCGCCTGGTCATCCCGCACGGCGGCGGCGCCGTGCCGTACCACTGGGGCCGCTTCCGGGGCCTGGCCGACATGCTCGGACGGCCCCCCGTCGAGGACGCCCTGATGGGCAACGTCTTCTTCGACACCTGCGTCTACCACCAGCCCGGCATCGACCTGCTCTTCGAGGTCATCGAGCCCGCCAACATCCTCTTCGGCTCCGAGATGGTGGGCGCCGTCCGCGGGATCGACCCGCGGACCGGCCACCACTTCGACGACACCCGCCGCTACGTCGACGCCCTCGCGCTGGCGCCCGACGTCCGCGACGGCGTCTACGAGCGCAACGCGCGGCGCGTCTATCCGCGCCTCGACACCCTGCTGCGCGGCCAGGACCGGTGACGACGGCGCCAGACTGAGCGGGTGACCGCCCGTCCGACCGCCCCGCCCTCCGCCTCCTGGCGCCGGTGGGGCCGGGACCTCGTCCGGCTGCGCCGGACCGGGTTCGACTGGGTCGACGCGATCCGCGCCGGGTCCTGTGCCGGCGGCGTCGTCCTGATCGGCTGGTGGGCAGGCGACGTCTCCGCCGGCCTGACGGCGAGCGTCGGCGCGTTCACCGCCCTGTACGGCGGCCACCGGCCGTACCGGTCCCGCGCCCGGGCGCTCGCGGTCGTCGCGCTGGCGTTCGCGGCCGTCGTGACCCTCGGCGCGTGGTCGGAGTCGTCGCCGGTGGCCACGGTCGTCGTCGTGTCCGTGATCGCGGTGGTGGCCACGTGGCTGTGCCAGGCCCTCGACACCGGCCCGCCGGGCGCCTACATGTTCGTCCTCGCGTGCGCCACCGCGGCGAACATCCCGGGGGCGGACGCCGAGCCGTGGCGCCTGGGGCTGCTGGTGCTGGCGGGCGGGGCGCTCTCCTGGCTCGCGCACATGAGCGGTGTCCTCTTCGGAGGGCGCCGCCCGGAGAAGGCGGTGGTCTCCGCCGGCGCGGCCGCGGTGGCGCGACTGGTCGACGCGGTCGGCGACGACCGCTACCCGGTGGCGCGGGACGAGGCGGCCCGGGCCATGCACCGGTGCTGGGTCGTGCTGGTCGGTCAGCAGCCCCCGGTCGACGGGGCCGACGGGACGCTGCCCCGGCTGCGCTCGATCGCCCTGGACCTGCACGGTCTGCTCTCCGAGGCCGTCCGGGCCCACGACGACGGGCGCCCGACCGATCCCGGTGCCGCCGGCCGGGTCGCCGCGGCGCAGGCCGCGGTCGCCGACCCGCCGGCCTCGACCGGCCGTCGCGATGCCGGCGCCTTCCCGCTGGGCGGCCCCACGGCGGCGCGCACGGCGCGGGCCATGCTCGCCCCCGGGTCGCCGTGGCGAGTGGTCCTGGTGCGCGTCGGTGTCGCGGCCCTGCTCGCGGGCGCCGCGGGCGCGCTGCTCGGCCTCGACCACGCCTACTGGGCCGTCGCCTGTGCTGTCCTGGTCCTGTGCCAGGGCCTCGGCTGGGCGGGGACCCTGGAGCGGGCGGCCCTGCGGCTGCTCGGGACGTGGGTCGGGCTCCTGCTCGCCGCGGCCGTCCTCTCGGCGCAGCCGGCCGGGGTGTGGTTGGCGGTGACGGTGGCGGCCTTGCAGGGCACGATCCAGCTGGCGATGCCCCGCAACTACGGCCTCGGGGTCGTCGTCGTGACGCCCACCGCGCTGACGATCGGCAGTGCAGGCCACCCGGCCGACCTCGTCGAGCTCCTGCTCGCCCGCGGTCTCGACACGGTGATCGGATGCGTGATCGGGGTCCTGGTGTTCCTGGCGATCCGGCCGGGCGCCGCCGTACCCGCGCCCGCCGTCCTGGTGGCGGACATGCTCCGGGACGCAGCCCGGGTGGTCCCCCACCTCGTCGACCGCAGCACCACGAGCCCGGCCGCCCGCCGGGCGCGCAGCGACCTCAACGAACGGCTGCTCGCCCTGGCCGAGGCCCACCAGGTCGGCGACCTGGCCGCGCCGGTACGACGGGGCCGCGACACGACGATCTGGTGGCCTGCCCTCGACGCGGCGCGTCGACTGGGCCACCAGGTCCTCGCGGCCTGCTGGGCCCAGGAAGGCGCCCCGGACGACGGCCCGCCGACGATCTCCGCGTCCCGGGCGGCCGTCGTCGGGACCGAGATGACCGGGTTGGCCGGGCTGGCCGAGCGCTCCGGGGGACCCCGGCGCGGGGCGTCCGCCGACGGACCGGATCGGGACCCGGACGCACCCGTCGTGGCCGAGCCGGGGTTCCTCGCCGCCGAGCTCGGGGCGCTGGGGACCTCGCTGCCGGTCAGGCGATGAGGGCAGGCGGGCCGCCGACGACCCGTCTCATTCCTGGGTGGGGAGCCACGCGCCGTGCAGCCCGAGGGGGACGCGCACGGGGAGGCGGACGCGCGCGACCGGCCCCGCGGCGGGGTCGGCGGCCGGGATGACGAGGAACCAGCTGGTGTGGTCGGCGCGGTCGATCGCGTAGGTGACCCACCACCCGTGCTCGACGGCGTCGTCGCCGGGCCGGGGCACGTAGGAGAGCTCCCCGACGGCGAGGTCGCCCGCGTCCCAGCGCACGGTGCGTCCGGTGGACGGCTCGAGCCACATCAGCGCGTCGTGGTCACCCGGCACGAGACGGTGGCGCCCCGACCCCGTGCCCAGCGCGATCATGTCGTGGCGGCGCCCGATGCGGCGGTCGTCGATGCGCGGGAACTCCATCGAGGCCGGGTCGGTCAGCCAGTCGCGGTGCACCGTGCCGCTCGCCGGGTCGATCCGGGCGCGGGCGATGCCACCGATCACCGGGCCGGTGTCCGGGCTCAGGCCGCCCGGGCGTGACCATTCGACGTAGTCGAGGACCACCCCGCCGTCGTCGGTGTCGTAGGCGTTCGCGCTGTGCCACGTCCAGAACGCCTCCGAGCGCGCCCACCGGACCGGTCCGCCGTCACGGGGGATCAGGGCGATGCGGGTGCCGTCATCGGGACGCCAGGCCAGCATCGACCCGCCCGTCATCGCCGCGGCCATGTCGAAGTAGAGCGGGGCCACGACCAGCACGAGGAAGCGTTCGGTGATCCCCATGTCGTGGATCATCACCGGGCGGTCGACGTCGGGGACCGGGGTCGGTGAGCGGCGCGCGACGCCGTCCGGCCCGAGGATCGACCAGGTGAGGAACGGGGGCTCGAGGCCGTAGCAGAACACGGCCATCTCGCCGGTGCGCGGATCGACCTTCGGGTGGGCCGTGATCCCCGCGGGCAGCGACCCGCCGAAGGTCTCCCGGCCGCAGGTCGCGAGCTCCGGGGTCAGTGCGAACGGCGGTGCCGACTCGGCGAGGGCGAGCAGCCTGCCGCCGTGGCGCACGACGTTGATGTCCGGGAGATCCTTCATCGTCCCGGCCAGCGAGGGACCGACCTCGGCGGCGCCGGGCGTGTACCCCGTCATCAGGCCGCCCCACAGCGCGCGCCCGGCCGCCTCCTCGGCCTCGAGGGCCGGGGTGCGGACGAAGCGGTTGGCGTACCGGGCCCGCCCCTCGGAGAGCCAGATCCCGTGGACCATCCCGTCGCCCTCGAGGGGGTAGAGGTAGGAGCCGAGTGGCGTGAACCGCGGGTTGGGCCCGTTGCGCAGGTAGAGCCCGTCCATCTCGGGCGGGAGCTCCCCCACGACCGGGAGGTCCCCGGCCGCGATCTCGTCGACGACCGGCTCGAACACCCCCGACAGGTGGGGATCGGACGCGGCGTCGACGGGCGGCGGCGCGCCGGGCGAGATGGTGGTCATGATGGTCCTGTCCCAGGAGGTGGAGGGCGCGGTCAGGCCTGCGGGGCCACGGCCGGGCTCCCGGACCGGTCCTGGTCGAGCCCACCGGTCACGTGATCCGGGTACCAGATGGTGAAGCGCACCGCGGCGACGATGACGATCACCGGCAGGACCCAGTTGAAGACGTCGGAGCTGCCGCCCAGGTAGGCGGAGACGACGTCGCACAGCGCGTTGACCACGAACGCGAGGCCCCACGTCGCCGTGAGCACGCGGTTGATGCGCCGGAAGACCGGGCTGCTCCAGTACTCGCGCGGGGTGCTCTGCTTCGCGTAGTACTCGGTGAACGGCCGCCCGAGCGCCAGCGAACCGAAGGCGACCAGGGCGATCACGACGCTGGAGAGCAGCTGGGCGCGGTCCTCGAGGGGCTGCAGGGTGGCGCGGTCGAGGACGAGGGCGAGCACGGCCATCACGGCGAAGAACACCAGGCCGGTCGCGTCGAGGATGCTCATCGAGTGGGTCCGCTGCCAGCCCGGCACGATCAGGATCAGTGAGCACGCCAGGGCGGCCAGCGCCGCCCACCCCCAGGTGCTCGGCCCGGACACCACCGAGAACACGATCCAGGGCACGAACCCCAGGAACACCCCAGCGCGCTGCATGGACTTCTCCTCCCCGCAATGACTCTTAGTCACACTGCCGAGGATCTCGCGATCGTTTCAATCACCCGTACGGGGTAATCGACGACCCACCGCGATCAGTGTCGCCGTCGTCGATCTTCTCCTCGTCGATCACCGGCGTGGTCCCCCGCAGGCCCGACCCGCCGGAGGCGGCCGGCGGTGCGCCGGTCGTGCCGCACCCGCCCGCGCACGCCCTGTGCGTCGTCCGGGCCGGGCGGCCCTGGGCCGTCCGTACGCACCTCGCGGCGCCCGGCCCAACTCGGGCCCGCACCGGTGCGTCGTCCTTGTGCCCGGCGCCATCGCGTGGTCACCCTCCGCGCCGTGGTGGAACCTGGCACCGTCCTCGACGGACCGGACGGCCCGCTGACCCGCGTGATCGCGATGGTCAACGACAAGGGTGGGGTCGGGAAGACGTCGATCGTCGCGAACCTGGCCGGACAGCTGGCCGCGGCGGACTACCGCTGCCTGGTGGTCGACCTCAACCGGCAGGCCAACCTCGCCGACGACCTCGGATACCGCGACGGCGACGGGGACGACCACGGCGCGGGCCTGGTGCTGAGCGTCCTGACCGAGACCCCGCTCGTCCCCGTCCGGCACGTCCGCGAGGGCCTGGACGTGGTGCCCGGCGGCGCCCGGCTGGCCGACCTCGTCCCGCTGATGGTGGCGCGGATGCAGGAACGCGGCCGGGAGGCCTTCGACGTCCTGGCCGATGTCCTGGCTCCCACGGCGGCGCCCTACGACGTCGTCTTCGTGGACTGCCCGCCGGAGTCGCCGATCCTCACCGACCTCGCCCTGACCGCCGCGCGCTGGGTGGTGATGCCGACGAAGTCCGACGTCGGAGGGCTCGTCGGCATGCGCCTGGTCGCCGAGCGCTTCTCGGTGGCCCGCGAGCGGAACCCGGAGCTCCGGCTCCTCGGCGCGGTGCTGTTCGGGACCGGCACCCGCTCGCGGCGCGTCCACGCCGAAGTGCGCAGCGCGGTGGCCGGCGCCTTCGGCGGGAGCTCTCCGCTGTTCGCGACGGCCATCCGCCACGCCGAGCGCAGCGCCCAGGACGCACGGCGGCTGGGCAAGCTCGCGCACGAGCTCGAGCTCGAGGTCGCGTCCCAGCCCGCCTGGTGGGCCTCGCTCCGCGACGGCACGGCGACCCCGCCCCGGGTGTCGCCGACCGCCGCCGGGGTCGCGGGCGACTACCGCGATCTCGGCGTCGAACTCCTGACCCTGCTGCGCGACGCCGAGGAAGCCGTCGCGCAGCCCACCATCCGTCGCGACGTGGAGGCCGTGTGATGTCCCAGGATCTCAGTGACGTCTTCGGGAGACCGGCGACGGCGGGCCTGCGCGACCTCCTGCCGCGGCGTGGCGGGGAGGCCCGGCCACCTGAGCCGGCGCCCGAGGTCGCCACCCCGGCGAGCGGACCGGAGGCCGACGTGACCGCCCCCGCGGCCGAGGCGGACCCGCCCGCGGACGTCGTGCCATCGGTCGACGTCCCGGCTCAACGGACGCCCACCCGGTCCGGCAGGCGCGCGGGGGCGAACCCCACGACCACGAACCGGACGAGCACCAACCGGAGGTGGGGCGTGGCGCGCGTCGCGTCCCGGGACCACGTCGATCTCCTCGTCCTGCTGGCGCTGCGCCTCGGACCGGCCGACGGGCGGGGCGTGATCACCCGCCTCCGCGAGAGCAGCGGCGGGCAGCTCGACGCCCCGGAGCGGACGGTCCACGCGACCCTGCACCGCCTCGCCCGCAACCGTCTCCTCACCCGCAAGCCCGACCCCGCGTCCGGGCGGCACCTCTACGTCCTGACCGCAGCCGGCGAGCGGGCCGCCCGGTCGCGACTGCGGGAGTGGCACGCGCTGACCCGCTGCATGGACGCCGTCGCCGGGACCGATGCCACCTCCTGAGCACGGCGCACGCTCCGCGCCCGGCCCGGTGGTCACCGGATCGTCACGGATCCGGGCGCGCGGGCCACGATTCCGCGACATCTCGGCGACCACCGGCTACCGCCCACCCCACTGGCCCGCTCGGGCGCGCTTCCGGGGCCACGCGGAGTTGGTCCGGATGCCACGTTTCGTTCGACGAATCCCTGGACGGAGCCTGCATTCCGGGCGCATGGCCGGAACATTTCATGATTTTCTGTATCCCCGGATTCCTGAGACATATTGTGACAGTCCGGGTCCGAACTGCTGATCATCTTTCGCTGAGTGAGACGCGCTACTGCCCCTGCCCCCCGGGTGTGCTCCGTATGGCCTCGCCTGCGTCGGAGCAGCACGGTGTCTGACGACAGGATGCCGGTCTGCGCCATTCAGCAGGACGATGCTCCGAACAGTCCATGGCGATAATTGATCGTCTCGGCCTAGTTCCTATGCCATTGTCCAGAGGTAGTGTCCGACCCCACAGCGAGCGACCAGTAGTGCGTCGCACACAGACGGTCACCGATGGCGCGGCGCCCGAGAGCGGCACGACGAGCGCGGAATGCGTCGGGCCGCCGGACGCCGGAAAGGCCGGAACGGACCGGCTGACCCGGGCAGGGAAGGAACTCATGGACGGCGGAAAGATCGCTGCGGCGATCATCGGCGGTTACCTCTTGGGCCGCACCAAGAAGATGAAATTCGCGATCATGCTCGGTGGGGCGCTGATGGGGAAGAAACTCCCCACCGATCCCGCGCAGCTTCTCAAGCTCGCCGGCGGGCTGGTCGACAAATCGCCGGAGCTCCAGAAGCTCGACACCGCGGTGCGCGGGCGGCTGATGGAGGCGGGCAAGGACGCGGCCCTCGCCGTGGCGAGCTCGCGCATGGAGGCCCTGACCGACAACCTGGTCAACCGCGTCGAGACCCTCGGCAAGCCCGCGGGCGACGCCGTGGGGGCCGCGGGCCAGGCAGCCGGGCAGGCCGCCGGAGCCGCGGGCGACACCGTCGGCCACGCCGGCGGTGCGGTCGGTGATGCGGCCGGCGTTGCGGGCTCGGCCGTCGGTGGCGTCGCGGGTGGCGCGGGCAGCGCCGCCTCGGGGCTCACCCGGAAGGGCCGCGGGAGGCGGAAGGCCGAGGCGGAGCCGGCCGAGGAGCCGGAGGACGAGACCGACGACGAGCTCGAGGACGAGACCGCCGAGGACGTCGACGACTCGGAGGACTCCGCCGACGACGACGTCGAGGCCGAGGACACCGGCGGTGCGGACGAGGCACCGTCGCCACGGGGCGGCTCGCAGCGCTCGAGCACGCAGGGCGGCGGCGCCCGTCGCAAGACCCGGTCCGACGCCGGCTCGACCAGGTCCTCGTCGGGCTCGACCAGGTCCTCGTCGGGCTCGACCACCAAGTCGAGCACCGCGAAGAAGCCTGCGGCGTCCACGAAGTCCTCCTCGGGCGGCACCTCCGGGGCGGCGCGCTCCACGAACGGCAACAGCTCCAGCACGCGCAGCAGCTCGGGTCGCTCGACCCGCCGGACCGCGGCGGCGAAGTCGAATGACTGAGACCGACGAGCGGGCAGCCACCAACGGGCACAGCCCCGAACCGGAGTCCGACGGCGTCGAGACGCCTTCCCTCCCGACCGACCGGCTCAGGCAGGCCGCCCAGCTGTTGCTCAAGGCCCTCAGCGACAAGGCCGTCGGCACCGCCGTGAATCAGGTCGAGGGCCTGACCGGCAAGCTCACCGATGTCGCCGAGTCCGGCGGTGTCGGCCTCTCGAGCGCCTTCGGCGGCGGCAACGGTGATGGCGAGGGCGAAGGCGGAGGCGGCATCACCGGCGCGCTCAAAGCGGGCGCGTCGGCCGTCAAGGACAAGGTGACGGGTGCGCTCGGCATGGGCGGCGGGGACGACGAGGACGAGGACTCCGACGGCAGCGGCGGCAGCGGCGGGGGTGGAGGCGGCGGCTCCCGCGGCAAGTTCAAGTTCATGAACATCTACGAGGCGCAGGACGTCGGCGTCCCGCTGCGGGTCGTGTACGACCAGTGGACCCAGTTCGCCGACTTCCCGAGCTTCATGAAGAAGCTCGAGACCGTCGACCAGGAATCCGACGAGAAGTCGACCTGGACCGCCAAGGTGTTCTGGTCGCGCCGTTCGTGGAACACCACGATTCGCGAGCAGGTCCCGGACAGCCACATCATCTGGGTGTCCTCGGGAGCCAAGGGTTACGCGGACGGCATCGTGACCTTCTCCGAGCTCGCACCCAACATGACCCGCATCATTCTGCTTCTCGAGTACTACCCGCAGGGGTTCTTCGAGAAGACCGGAAACATCTGGCGGGCCGTAGGCCGGCGTGCGCGACTGGAGTTCAAGCACTTCTGCCGCCACGTCATGATGGACACCCTCATCAATCGCGAGGAACTCGAGGGCTGGCGCGGCGAGATCCGCGACAGCGAGGTCGTGAAGACCCACGAGGAGGCGATGGAGGAGGAGCAGGCGGCTGCCGAGGCGTCCGACGAGGACGAGCTCGACGACGAGTACGCGGACGACCTCGACGACGAGTACGAGGACGCCGAATACGCGGACGAGGACGCCCCCGCGGCGGAGGACGACGACGAGTTCGTGGCCGAGGACGAGGAGTCCGAGGACGACCTCGACGACGAGCCCGACGACGCCGAGGACACGGACGACGAGTTCGAGGACACCGACGACGAGGAGGACCTCGAGGACGACCAGGTCGACGACTCCGACGCCGAGGACGCGGAGCCCGAGCCCGAGCCCGAGCGTCCGCGCCGCCGCCGTCAGCGGACCCCGGCCTGACCGATCGATCGGTGTCGGACCCGGCCACAGGTCGGGTCCGGCCCGGTCGCCCCGAACGAAAGCGAGTCCAGCGTGACCGTCAGCCAGCGCCAAGGAGGCGGAGGCGTCCAGAAGGCCCCCCAAGGGGGGCTCGCCGAGGTTCTCGACCTGATCCTCGACAAGGGTCTGGTCATCGACGTCTTCGTGAAGGTGTCGCTCGTCGGCATCGAGCTCATCACCATCGACGCCCGGATCGTCGTCGCCAGTGTCGACACCTATCTGAGGTTCGCCGAGGCCACGAACCGCCTCGACCTGCACCAGAAGGGCGGCAAGGACCTCGGCGAGTTCATGGGTGGGCTCACCGAGAACGTGACGGAGGGCGGAGCCAAGGGCAAGACGAAGGGAATGCTCGACGCGGGCAAGGAGAAGTGGGACGAGGTCCGCGGGAACGACGGCGAGCAGCAGTCGGCCCGGCGCGGGAGGCGGAGCTCATGAGCGGGGACGTGGGTGTGGACACCGAACAGAGCAGCACCGACGACGCCGTCGGCTCGTACATCTACGGGATCATCCCGGCCGGTACGCGCATCCCCGAGGGGCTCACGCCCATCCCCGGTGGTGACGACGAGGGCGGACTGGGCCTGGTCACGGTCGGCGAGCTCGCCGCGGTGGTCAGCGACGTGGTGACCACGCGGGCCCTCGGGACCCGCAAGGACCTCATGGCGCACGAGACGGTGCTCAACGCGATCGCCCAGGACTCGCCCGTCCTGCCCATGCGCTTCGGCGCCGTGGTGACCGACGACGACGCCGTCGCCGACGAGCTGCTCACGCCGCATCAGGACTACTTCGTCCGGGCCCTCGGCCAGATGGACGGCCTCACCGAGTTCTCGCTGCGCGGCGAGTACGACCAGACCGCCGTGCTGACCCGCATCGTCGAGGACAACCCGGAGATCCAGCAGCTGCGGGAGCGGATCGCCGGCGTGGACGAGGACGCCTCGTACTACGACCGGATCAAACTCGGCGAGGCGATCTCGCACTCGGTGGACCGGCTGCGCCAGGCCGACGCCGACGCCACGCTCGATGCGCTCGAGCGCTACGCCGTCGCGACCGTGGTCAAGGAGCCGGGTGGGGAGAACGGCGCGGTGCACGTGGCGTTCCTGGTGCGGCGCGATCACCGCACCGACTTCGAGCGTGCGGTCGACGACCTCGGTGACGCGTGGAGCGGCCGGGTCGACCTGCGCCTCATCGGCCCGACCGCCGCGTTCGACTTCCTCCCCGAGTACGACCCTCCCGAGGAGGGTCAGGGCTGAGGTGGGGTTCTTCACCGAGCTGCTCCTGCTTCCCCTCGCCCCCGTCCGCGGGGTCTCGTGGATCGCCGAGCAGATCCAGGACCAGGTCGACTACCGGCTCAACGACCCCGGCGTGATCCGTGCCCAGATCGACGAGATCGACGCGGCGTTCGAGCGCGACGAGATCACCGAGGCCGAGCGGGACGAGCAGCAGGAGGTGCTCCTCCAACGCCTCGTCGGAGGGCCCCAGGCGGAGCCCGGCCCGGGGACCGGGGGTCCGGCGTGAGCGACGACGACCGTCCCGCACCCCGACGCCGGGCCCGCGAGGAGGCGGAGGACCGACCCCGCCGGTCATCCTCCACGGGTGCGAAGGGCACGACGAAGCGGTCGGGGACGACGAGGTCCTCGACGTCCGCCCGGAAGCCGCGGACCGACACGTCCGGGTCGGGCACGACGAAACGCCAGCCCTCGAAGTCCCGCGACTCGACCGACTCCGCCGAGTCGTCCGACCAGGAACGGCCACGCCGTCGCCGGCCCGCGGACCGGGAGCCGACCGGGGACGCCCCCGACCGTCGGGAGAGTGCTCCGCGCCGCCGCGACGGGAGCGACCAGGAACGTCCTCGTCGGCGGCGGCGGCCACCGGAGGCGGACGACGGGCCCGCCGAGGACGTCGAGCCGGCGGTCGAGGAAGCCGAGGCCGTCGAGGAAGACCAGGCGGTCGAGGAAGACCAGGCCGTCGAGGAAGAC
>NZ_DASXJS010000007.1:0-56263 GCF_036497245.1 Actinomycetospora sp.
CTGGCGATCGGACTGCGGGAGGGCGCGGACGACCTCGTCGGTGTCGACCGGCGGGCTCACGGCCTCCTTCGGCAGGACCGTCTGGTCAGGCAACGGCGGACCGTTCCCGTCCTTGACGTCGACGTAGGTCTCGTTGATGAGCGTCTTCGTCTTGATCGACGCGTGGACCCCCTGGTGTAGGGGAGCCACCTGCGGATCGGTGTCGAAGCCGACGCGGACCTGGGCGACGCCGTCCACGACCTCCAGGTCGATGACGTGCCCGACCGTCACCCCGTTCAGGGTGACCGTGCTCTGGTTGACGAGGTTCTTGTTGATCGGCGACTGGAAGACCACCGAGTACGGGGTGGACGTGAACGGGGGGAGCTTGCCACCCGCTCCCACGAAGAAGATCGCGTAGAAGACGAGGCTGACCGCGACGAAGACGAGCAGGATCGTCGTCTGGATCCAGGGGAGCGCTTTCTGGGAAATCTTCACCGTCAGCCCCATCCACCGTTGGAGTGCTTGGGAGGTGCCGGGAGTTTGTCCGGCGGCAAGTTGACCTGCGGGGAGTTGCAGAGCGGGTTGTCCACCGGCACCGAGCAGACGCCGGCCTGGACCAGGGCCCGAGCACTGTTCCGCGCGTTCCCGTCCCCGAGGTCCGTGATCGACCGGGTCTGGTAGGTGAACGCCGTGAGGTCGGGCAGGTACGGGATGAGGTTCTTCGTGATCGGGTCGTCGAGCTGACGCACGATCGGCTTGAGGTCGGGCAGCGTCCGGTTCACGTCGTCCACGAACGGCCGCAGGTCGGCCGCCGTCGGCTTCAGCTTCTGGGCCACCGGGGCGAGCTTGTCGACCGTGGCGCTCGCGGTGTCGACGGTGTCCGTGAGCTTGCCCAGGGAGTCGGGCAGCGTGTCGCTGGCTTCCTTGACGTCGTCCAGCGTGGGGTCGAGCTGGTCGGACAGGCCCTGGACGGCGCCGGTGCTCGCCTTGAGCTTGTCGGTGACCCCGGGCAGCTGATTGAAGCTGTCACGCAGCGCGTCGCTCTGATCGGAGACCGCCTTCAGGGTGGTCTGCAGCGAGTTCGCCAGGTTGGTCAGACGCACATCGTTGCCGCCGACCGCCTGGGAGAGCTGGCCGACCGCGGTGATCAGCTGCTTGATCTTGTCGCGGCGGGTGTCCAGCTGCTGGACCACCGGGGTGATCTGCTTGGTGAGGTCGTCGACGGCGCTGACGCCGCCGGGCAGGTCCTGACCGGCCCGGGCGAGGGACACGTCCGCCTGGCTCAGCAGTGCGCGGGTCGCCTCACGGGTGTTCTCGTCGAGGTGGCTCAGCGGCTGGTCGATCTCCACCGGCGACTGACTGTTGCCCAGGGCGAGGACCCCGTAGTCGGCCATCTCGGGCGCAGGCGGACCGCCGGGGTCGAGCTCGATGTACATCGTGTTCAGCGGTGTGGTGGGCCGCATGACGACCGTGGCGTTCTGGTAGATCGGCCGGTCGTAGGTGTCCTGGTTGATGGACATGAGCACGAGGGCGTGGCCCTTGTTGTCGATCTTCGCGTCGGCGATCTGGCCGACCTCGACGCCGTTGATCTGCACGGCCTGACCCAGGCCGGGCGCCACCGAGGCCGCCTCGGCGAAGGTCGCCCACACCTGCGTGCGGCCCTGCCACGGCGGGGTGAAGCGCTGGTTGGCCAGGACCGCGCCGCCGATCCCGAGGCCGAGGGCGACCACCACCACGATCGCGATGACGTTGCGCAGCAGGCCGGGCTCGGTGCGGATGAAATGGGCCGCCCGGCGGACACGGCCGGGATTCTGCGCGCTCATCGGGTTCCTCCGGTCGTGCCCGGCAGCAGGCCGGCCACGGGGGCCGGGAGGGCGGCCGCGGCCGCGGGAGGCGGCTGGAGCCCCGGGTTCAGCAGGGAGTACAGCGTCGGCAGGGAGAGGCCTCCGACGCCGGCGATGCTCCCGGAGCCGACCCCGACGTTGAACGCGATGCCGTAGCCGTTCGGGTCGTTGTAGGCGCCGGCGCCGTTCAGGCTGCGGAGCATGGGACCGACCTCGTCGCGGAGCTTGTCCGCGTGCTGCCCCGGCACCGTCGTGTGCCGACGGTCCTTGTCAGCCCCCTCGTTCGGCGTGTAGCCGGCGTTCAGGGTGTCGACGATCGGTCCGTTCACGCGGTCGAGCGTGGGGTTGAGCCCGTTGAAGACCGTGGTGAGGTCCTTGCTCGCCGGGATGAGGCCCTGCACCAGCGGGCGGGTCTGCTCGAGCGCGCTCCGGAGGTCGCTGACCACCGGGCGGGCCTTGACCAGCACCGGGTCCAGGTGATCGAGAAGCACGCCGGCCTGCTGCACGACGGGCCGCGCCGGCCCGGCGGTGTCCTTGAGCTTGTCCAGCGAGCCACCCAACCGGGCCAGGCCCGGCTGCGCGGTGTCGAGGGCGGCGGGCAGGTCGTGGATCGCCTGCACGGTGGGCTTGCTCGATTCCCGGAACGCCGTCGTCGTGGTGTGCAGGTCGGACAGGATCGACTCGATCTGCCCGTCCTGGCGGGAGAGCACCGAGGTCGTGCGCTGCAGGCCGTCGACGACCGCAGGCAGGTCGTTGCCGGGGTTCGTGCCCTGCAGGGCGTCGATCACGCCGGCGCCCGGGCCCAGCGCGGCCGGGGCGTCCTTGGCCAGACCCTGGATCGCCTGTCCGGAGCCCGCCTTCAGGGCCCGGTCGAGTCCGTTGACGGAGGCCGGGATGCCCTTGACCGCGTCCGGCTGGATCGCCTGGACGACCTGGCTGAGCTCGGTCGGCAGCTGGGTGCGCTGGACCGGGATGTCGTCCGTCCAGGGCTGCGTCCGGTCACCGCCGGGGATGATGTCGATGTAGATGACACCACCGAGGAGGCTGACGGGCCGGACATTGGCGGACGGCTCGGTGCCGACCTTGTCGACGACGTCCGACTGGACCCGCAGGTGCATCACCGCGGAGCCGTCGGCCTCACGCTCGACCGAGTCGATGCGCCCGACCTCGACGCCACCGACCTTCACCTTGCTGGAGTTGGCCAGCGTGAAGTAGTCGCCGGTCGTGTGCACGTCCCGGGTGGTGAAGCCCCACTGGTAGTACTGCTGCCACTCCGACTTCGTCATGCCGGCGACCAGCCCGAAGGCCAGTGCCGCGACCACGATGGTGCCGACGAGCGCGTAGTTGACCCGGCGGACGTTCGGCTTCTTGACCGAGCCGTTCCCGTTCCCGTTCCCGTTCCCGTTCCCGTTCCCGTTCCCGTTGCCCTTCCCGGGCAGGCTGAGCTTCATCGGTCGTTTCCTCCGCTCCGGTCGGCAACGGCCTGGTTCCCGGACTGCTTGCTGTCCTGGGAGTCACCGCCGTGCGGGGCACCTCCGTGGGGGTCTCCGCCGCCGTGCTGGTCGCCCCACTGGCCGCCGTCGCCCCAGTGGCCGTCGTCGAAGTTCGGCTGAGGGCACGGCAAGTTGCTGACCTTGCTGACGTCGGTCGGTACCGGGACACCGCCGACGATGCCGGTCTGCGGGACAAGGATGAACCGCGCGGTGTTTCCGTTGACGTCGCCCTGGCGGACCAGGTACGCGAGGTTGGTGAACACCTTGCCGACGTTGTACGGGGCCAGGCACGCCAGCGGGAGCCGGGCGTTCTGCGCCGCGGTCCGGATGTCGACCACCAGCGGCCGCAGGTCGTGCAGGGCCGGGGTGAGTGCTTCCAGTGCGGGCTGCCCGACGTCGGAGACGCCCGGCACCTTGTCCAGCGGACGCGGCGCCTCCCGCAGCACACCCCGGACGTCCGGGGTGGCCTTCGCGAGGTCGTTGACGCCGGGCCGGATGTTGGTCACCGCCTCGGTGGTCGTCTCCAGAGGGTCCTGGAGGTCGACCAGGGCCTTGCGGACGTCGCGGAACGCCCCGGGCGCCACCTTGACGAGGTCGGCCAACGACCTGCCCTGGTTGACGTTGACCGCGTCGAACGTGGTCGCCAGGTTGCGATTCAGATCGGTGAGCTGCTCCTGCCTGCCCTGGAACTGCGAGGTCAGGTCGCGCAGCGAGGTGAGGACGGTGTTGATGTCCTTGCCGTTGTTGTTGTTCAGCGCCCGGGCCACCGTGCTCAGCTTGGGCAGGTTCCCCGGGACGGCGTCGACCGCGTCGGACAGGTCCTTCGCGTGGCCCTCGAGGCCGGCCCCGAGCTGGCCGAGCGCACCCTGCGCGGCAGCCGTCGTCTTCGGGTCGAAGACGCTCGCCAGGTCGAGGATCTCGACCGCCGGCTGGGTCTGCGCCGCCGGGATGATCCCGTCCGAGGGCAGCGTGCCTGCCGCCGGGTCGCCGCGGTTGATGTTGATGTACTTCTGGCCGAGGCCGGAGCGCGAGACCACCTGGACAGTGGCGTTCTTGTAGACCGGGCGGCTGTCGTCGAACTGCAGGCGGGCGGTCCCGACGCCGTTGCCCTCGTAGTCGATGTCGTCCACGCGGCCGACGCGAACGTCGGCCTCGCGCAGGTCGTCGTCGACGTGGAGGTCACCGGTGTTCGTGAACTGGGCCTTGACGTAGGTGTGGTCCTGGCCCGGGAGGCCCTTCGCGGAGTTGAGGGCGAACAGCGCGATCAGCGCCGACACCACGACCACCACGAGGCCGAGGACGCCGGACGTGAAGCGCGCCGACCGCTTCGTCTTGCCGGCCATCAGCGTCCTCCCATGAGGGTGCCCAGGGCGCTCTGCTCCTGCGCGGGGGTGAGGCCCGTGGCGCTGCCCGACGGCGAGGGCTGGCCCTTGAGCAGGGTGTTGTTCGCCCCGGGGACCAGCTTTCCGGGGAGGCCCAGGCCCCCGGTCGCGTTCGAGGTGTCGGCCACGAAGAACACCCGGAAGTAGTGGCTCAGCGCGTCACCCTGGTTGGTGGTGAGCGCCCAGTTGTGCAAGAAGCCGAGCACACCCTGGATGCGGGGGTCGCTGCACGCGGTCGGGTCCGTGGAACCGCAGAACTTGTCGGGCCCACTGCCGTACGGCCCGCCGATGTTGGTGGCGAGCGAGTTCACGATCGGGCGTGCGCCGTGGACCGTGTCGTAGAGCGGCTTGCCGGTCAGCTTGGCCTCAGCGGCCAGCGGGCGGGCCTCGTCCAGCAGCGCGTTGGCCTTGTCGAGCAGCGGGTTGGCCGCCTCGAGGGCCGGCTGGGCCGAGTCCGTGAAGGTGCTGATCTCGCCGGAGATCGCCGCGAGGTTGTCCGCGGTCGGCCGCAGGTCGTGCAGCGTCTGCTGCGTCGCCCCGGCCGTGTGGGTCAGGTCGTCCAGCGTCTTCTGCGCGGCCGCCAACGTGGAGGGGAGCTCCTGCAGCGTGTCCCGCAGTTGCTGCTCGTTCGCCGCGGTCGTGCCGAGCAGGTTGGTGGCCGACCCGACCGTGCGGTCCAGGGTCTTGCCCTCATCGGCCGCGAGCCCGTTCGTCACCGGCTGAACCTGGTCGATCACCTGACCGAGCAGCTGGTTCTGCCGCCCGAGTGAGCCGGCGAGCGCGGCGGTGTCACCGAACGCGGGCTTCAGTCCGTGGATGATGTCCTGCACGTTCTGGCCGCGGTTCGCGACCCCGCCGCCCAGCGTGCGCAGCAGCGACGACAGTCCGGCCGCGGTCGGGTCGTTCAGGGCCTGGACGATGTTCTGGTAGTCCTCGGCGAAGCTGGTCTGCTTGACCGAGAGCGTCTGGCCGGGCTCCAGGACCGGCGCCGACGGGGTGCCGGGGTTCAGGTCCACGAACTTCTCCCCGATGAGGGAGAGCTGGCGGATCGTTGCCGTGGCGTCCGCATGCAGCGGCAGCGCCTTCTGGTCGAGGTTCATCGGGACCATCGCGACCTTGCGATCCGGGTCCACCGTCGGGGTGCCGGTGGTACCGACCAGGACGCCACCGATCTTGACCTGCGCCTGGCTGGTCATCGCGCCGATGTTCGCGAAGTCGGCCACGACCGTCTGGCCGTCGCCCTGCGTCGCGGTGACGCTCGCCGTGGCCGCGGTGGCCCCGAGCAGGGCGACCAGCGTGAGGAACAGGATGTGGACCTTGCCCAGCGACCGGAACGGATTCGGCCCGGACGTGGTGTTCGGGGAGCGGGTCATCAGTTCAGTCCTCCGATTCCCGCTGACACCGGGTTGGCCGTGCTTCCCGCGTTGCCGGCGCCGCCCTGGGCGACCGCGTCGCACGTGCGCGGGACCGGCTTCGCGTAGGCGTCGCCCGGGTTGGCCGGGGTGTCCAGCACGCTCTCCGGCCCGACGCGCACCGGGATGCGGACGTACTGACCGTTGGCGTCCGAGTAGGCGGCCGCCGAGCCCCACGTGGAGAGGAAGCCGACCAGGCACGGCGTGAACGGCTGCAGGCTCGACAGGGTCGGGGAGACCTTCTCGAATGTGTCGCCGACCTTCGGCACCGTCACGTCACCCGCGTCGAGCAGGCCCGGGGTGTAGTCGAGCAGCTGCGACGCCGCCTGGAGCGTGGGCTTGAGCTGGGCGATGGTCGGGCGGAGGTCCGAGAGCACCGGGGCGAGGTGGCTCGCGACCGAGGGGAGCTTGTCGGTCGTGGTCTTCGCGTCCTGAAGCAGCGGCACCGCCGCGTCGGTCGTCCCCGGGACCTTCGCCAGGGTCGACCGCGCCTGGTCCAGGGTCGGCGGCAGCTTCTGCAGGACCTGGCGCAGCGCCTCGCGCTGCTGTGCCGTGTCGTGCGTGCTCACCGAGAGGTCGTTGACGATCCCGGAGATGTCCTGGTCGTGGGCACCGGCCCGCGTCACCAGGTTGTTGGTGTCGGTCACCAGCTGGTTGATCGCCGGCTCGTCGATCGCGACACCGCGGAACACGTTGCCGATCGCGGTGAACGCGGGGCCCGCCGTCGAGAGCGTGTTGCTCAGGTCCTGCTCGTGACCCGTGAGCGTCGTCTGCAGCTGCTGGATCACCGGTCCGAGTCGGCTCCGGGTGGCCGGGTCGAGGGCCGCGAGCACGTCGGAGAGCTCCATCGGCTTCGGCATGTTGCCCTCGATGCGCCCCCCGTCCGGAATCTCGGGGTTCGACGGCGGCCCGTCGTTGACCTGGATCAGGCGTTCTCCGACGGCCGCGCTCCACTGGACGAAGACGACCGCGCCGGCGTGCAGGGGAGCGACGTCGCTGTCCGCCGCGATCGTGAGCTCCGCGCCCTGACCCTCGGGAACGAGTTTGTCGACCTTGCCCTTGGGGAAGCCGTTGATCAGGACGGGGGCACCCTCGATGATGTTCGGGTTACCGGCCGGGATGAAGGCCGTCGCCTTGTATTGACCAGGCGTCGTGATGAGGACGATGCCTCCGACGACGAGCAGAAGAATAATCACCCCCGCGAGGACGCGGGCGGGCGTGAAACGCATGGTGGCTAGTCCATTCCGAGGGGTCCGGCCGACTCTCCGGCGAGGAACTGCTTGACGAACGGGTCTTCGTTCTCGAAGGCTTCCTTGGCCGGGCCGTAGTGCACGACCTCGCCCTGCCAGATCAGCCCGATGTAGTCACTGACCTTGCGGGCGGTGGCCATGTCGTGGGTGACCAGCAGATACGTCCCGCCGTGCTTCGAGTGGACGTCCAGGATGATGTCGCAGAGCAGGCTGGTGCGCACCGGGTCGAGACCCGAGTCCGGCTCGTCGAAGATGACGAACTCCGGGTCCATGACCATGGCCCGCGCGAACCCGGCACGCTTCTTCATGCCACCGGAGATCTCGTTCGGAGCCTTGTGCGCGGAATGCCCGAGACCCACTTCCTCGAGCAGTCGCATCACCTTCTCCTCGATCTCGGACTCCGACATCTTCGTGTGCGTCCGAAGCGGGAACGCAGTGTTGTCGTAGAGGTTCATCGAGCCGAAGAGCGCGCCGTCCTGCCAGCAGACCCCGAATCGGGTACGCATCGAGTACCGCTCGTTCTCGGTCATCGCCCAGATGTCGTCGCCGTCGACCAGGACCTCGCCGGTGTCCGGCTCGAGCAGGCCGACGAGGTGCTTGATCAGCACGCTCTTGCCGGTGCCCGACGGTCCGAGGACCGTCGTGATCGCGTCGTCGGCGAAGTCGAAGTTGATGTTCTTCATGACCTTCGACGAGCCGAACGACTTCGACAGGTTGTGCACCTGCAGCTTGCTGGCAGCGGTGACGCCGCTGCCGCTCGCCTGCTGGCCACCCTGCTCCTGAGCCTGCGACAGGTTCTGGGTCTCGCCGATGGCGATGGGTTCCGTTTCCGACACGACTGACCTCCGGAGCGCCTTTCCCCGTCAAACGACGGGGGGCAACGATGGTTACGGGAAGATTGAGACGGGAACACAACCCGGCTGCTTTTTTCGCGCATGAGAAGAACTCGGCCCCGGGGCCCTGCCAAGAGCCTCGGGACCGAGTTCTGGTACTTCTCGGGAGCCCCGCCGTGGCGGGACGGATTCAGTTGTGGGCGAGCCTCAGTTGGAGATGGGTGCGTTGACGTCGATGCCCCAGAAGAACAGGGTGCCCAGTGCTCCGATCACCGAGATGAGCACCATGTTGAGAATCATCGATTTCGCCGTCGCCTGACCCACGCCGACCGGGCCTCCGCCGGCGTGATAGCCGTAGTACAAGCCCACTCCGCAGATCACGAGTGATTCGACCATCACCTTGGTCAATGAGGCGAAGAGGTCGTACGGGCTTTGGTAGAGCCAGAAGATGTAGAAGTAGCCACCGGGCGAGACCTCGCCGATGTTGACCACGGTCATGAGGTACTGGCCGAGGTAGAGCATGCCCAGGCCGGTCGCCCACAGGAACGGGAAGGCGATCAGGGCCGACATGATCCGGGTACCGACGAGGTAGCTCTTGGACTTGACGCCCATGACCTCCATGGCGTCGATCTCGTCGGAGATCCGCATCGAGCCGATCTCGGCGACGTAGCCGCAGCCGACCTTGGCCGCGAGAATCCAGCCCCACATGTAGACCGAGCACTCACGCAGACCGCAGTACGCGTTGAAGACGCCGGAGTACAGCGGCGCGCCGATCTGCTTGAGCACATACCCGGCCTCGAGCCCGCACTCCAGGCCCATGATGAACATCATCATCCACAGCACCAGGGCGCTGCCGATGATGAGGAGGCCGAGCTGGCGGAACATCTCGGGGATGTAGCGGCGGAGCATGTCCGGGAAGTCCCGGATCGTGCCCTGGACGAAGACGCCGATCTCGCCGGCGACGTACATCCCGTTGCGGACCTTCTCACCGAGGGTCGCGAAGCTGACCTCGACCGGTGGCGGCTTCGGCGCCTTCCGCTGATCCTGTGAGGAATCGGTCTGCTTGGTGTCGTGGTCGATCGACATGCTGCCCCCCTTACTTGAAGACGTAGAGCGACGGGCTGAGGCCGAGCAGCATGCTCGTGAAGACGAAGTTCACGATCCACACACCGGCGAACGCGATGACCACGGCCTGGTTCACCGCACGGCCGACGCCGATAGAGCCGCCCTTGACGTTGAGGCCCATGTAGCAGGACACGACGCCGATCACGAGGCCGAAGCAGCCGGCCTTGGTGATGCTGCCCAGGACGTCGGGGACGTTGAGCAGGTCGTAGAGGCTCGCGGTGTACGCGGGCAGGTCGGCGCCGAACACCGGACCGGCGGCGAGGTAGCCGCTCACCAGACCCATGATCAGCGCCATGACGTCGAAGATCGCGGTCATGAACGTGATCGCCAGGACCCGCGGGATGATCAGCGAGCGGACGGGGTCGACGCCGAGGACCTCCATGGCGTCGAGCTCCTCGCGAATCTTGCGAGCACCGAGGTCTGCGGTCACGGCGGTACCGACGACGCCGGCGACCACCATGCCGTCGATGAACGGCGCGAACTCCCGGATGCTGGCGAACTGGAAGAACGAGCCCAGCCGGGACGGGATGCCGAAGATGTGGAAGATCGCACCACCGGAGAGGCCCGGCGCCCCGAACCCGAACGCGAACGTCGCGACGGCCATCGGGAACCAGCAGAGCTTCAGCATGCTGTAGGCCTGGTCGCGGGTGTCCGCCCAATAGCCGTACGGCCGGCGGATCGCCATCCCGAAGACCCGGAAGCCCAGGCGGAAGATCTCGCCGATCGTGATGAGCGGCTCACCGGCCTGACCGAGCCACCGTGGCGGGGTCAGCGTCTTGCTGCGTTCCCGGGTGTCGGGGATCGCTCCCGCGTTCCCGGGCGCCCCACCGCTGTCCAGCCTGGTGTCGGTGCTCACCGGGTTTCCTCCCTTCGAGAGACCCACGCAGACGTTGTGCGGATCACTGATGCGGTCAACGCGTATGTCACAGCGGAGTCACGCGCCCCCTGCCGAAAGGGGCACCGAACCCCGCCCCTTGGGGGAGTGTCGATGGGTGACATGTCGACCGATGACGACTGGCGGTCCGCCGGGCCGGGCACACGCCCGGTCCGGCCGCCGACCCGGTCGGCCCGTCGGGGCCGCAGCCGGGTGTTGGCACGATCACAAGTCATCAACATCCCATGCTTGTGCTGAGTGGAGCAGCGGTAATCAGCCTCTGGGGGGAGATGACCCGCCCGTTGGGGGCAACATCCCGCTGTCCAAGTCGTGGACGGGTAACGACGCCGCCGTGCGTGGCGATAGCCCGTCGGGAGAGGTCCACCCTGGGCACGGGTGGCGCCGACCCGGAGGTCGAGTTCGCGGTCCGTGCATATGCTGATTCTGTCCGTAGTCAAGTGACCCAGCACTCAGCACCTGGGGGTGTCCACCCCCCCAAATGGGGGGAAGCTGACGCGGCGACCGCCGGGCGGCCGATGGGCCGCGGTACCGGCGCCCGGTCAGCTCAGGTGGGGAAGACCGCCGTGAAGCCGACCCAGACCAGGGCCAGCCCGCCCAGAACTCCCACGGCGACACCCGCGCCGGTCAGGCGGGCCGCGTTCACCCGGCCGTCGCGGTGGCGGCGGTAGGACGCCCGGGCACCGAGGAAGCCGACCCAGCAGATCGCGGCGACCGCGATGCCGATCGCGGAGCGCGCCCAGCAGGGGGGACCGGGGTCGACGACCTCGGCCAGCAGCCCAGCGGTGGCGAGCACGTCAGGCCGTTCCCGTGGGCACCGACACGCTGAGCCGGATGCCGCCCAGACCGGGGGCCGGGGTGATCCAGAGCCGGCCGCCCGCCCGGGCCGCCTCGAGCGCGAGGCTGCGCAGACCGTAGGAGGCCCCGGAGGCGTCGCCCGAGATGTCGTTCATGGCGCAGCGCAGCGTGTGCTCGTCACCGGTCCCGTCGTCGTCGACATCGACCTTCCACCAGCGCCTGCCGCGTCGCACGGTCACCACGGCCCGGGTGGCGACCGCGTGCTTGCGGGCGTTGGCCAGCCCCTCGCGCACCGTCCGCACGGCCACCTCGCGGGCGGCCCCGACCGGCTCCGGGCCCGTCCCGATGGTCACCAGCCGCGTCGGTTCGGGGACCAGGCGACCGCGGGCACAGCACGCGTGCAGGGCGTCCAGCAGCGGGAGCTCCGGATCACCGGGGTCGTCCTCCCGGCTCATCTCGGTGAGGACCAGGCGCATCTGGTCGTAGGACTCGTCGATCCGTGCGGCCACCCGCTCGGCGAGCTCCCGCGCGGCCGGCGAGAGGTCGGCGGTCTCCACCAGCTCCACCAGGTCGTACCCGGCCACGATGAGCGCCTGGATCGCGCCGTCGTGGAGGTCGCCCGCGAGCCTGCGCATCCGGGCCTGCGCCGACCGGTGGGGGGCCGCCGACGGAGCATCGGAGGCCGACGGAGCCTCGGATGCGGACTCGGTTGCCGTCGGGGAAGCGGCACCGTCGGGCGCGGCACCGCGCTCCAGGACCTCCAGCGCCGCCACGAGACCCGCGGGTCCCTGCCCGCCGTCTCCGGCGCGAGGACCTCGTGACACCTCGGTCTCCATCGCTGCCTCCCGGCCTTCGCGGGCCCACTCTGTCACCAGGCCCACACCCCACCAACGGGTCATACACCGACGCGTTACGGCCTCTCCCTCGCAGGTGGGCGTCCGTGGTCACGCAAGAGCCCCATCTCGACCGCCCGGACCACCGTCTCGGCCCGGCGGCGCGTGTCCAGCTTGCGCATGATGCGGGCCAGGTACTCCTTGACCGTGTAGTGGCTCAGGTACAGCTCCGCGCCGATCTGGCGGTTGGTGAGGCCGCGGGCGACCGCGCCCAGGATCGCGATCTCCTGAGCAGTCAGCACCTCTTCCTCGGCGGCCCCCAGGGTCTGCGCCACCCGACCGTCCACCACCAGGTCGCCCGCGGCCACCGCCCGCAGCCGGTCGACCAGTTCGGCCGAGCCGGTGTCCTTGAGCAGGAAGCCCCGAGCCCCGGCCCGCAGCGCCTCGGAGGCGGCCGACGAGTCGGCGTAGCTGGTCAGCACGGCGACCGACGCGGACAGCCCGAGAGCGCGTACCGCCTCGAGCACCGTCAGCCCCGAGTGCCGTCCGAGGCGCAGGTCGACCACGACGACGTCGACCTCGTTGTTCGCGAGGTGCCGCAGGGCCTGCTCGGGGTCGGTGAAGGCGCCCGAGACCGTCCAGCCGGCGCGCTCGAGGGCACGGCGCAACCCGTCGAGTACGAGTTCGTGATCGTCGATGAGGACCACGGAGGGCGCGCCACGCAGCGGCGCGCCGCCCGTTGCCGGCGTCTCCGCCATGGTCCCGCCCACCTCCCGGCCCGCACGTCCGGACCGCGGCCCTCCGACCTCCGGAGGGACCGGTCGTGACGCGGGACCGTCGTCGGTCCGCCCGTCGTCTGTGTGGACCGTGATCGTTGCACGCTCGACCAGCAGACTCTTCGCGCGCGCCGACCGGCTCGTCTCCCGGACGGGGGTGATTGCTGCCCCCAACGGCTCGTGACCTGCCGAAACCGCCTCGGGCGTCGCTAACTTGCCGGTGAGGGGTGGCACCGCGACGCGTCTCGTCGCGGCCGTGCCCACCGACGCGCGGCGTCGCCGCCCACGAGGCGCGACGCCCGCGTTCTCCGTCGCCCGAAGGAAGAGGAACCCCCATGCGCATCTCCGCGGCCGTCGTCCGGGAGCCGGAAGGCAAGTTCACGATCGAGGACGTCGAGCTCGACGCCCCCGGGCCTGGCGAGGTCCTCGTCGAGGTCCATTCCGTCGGCATGTGCCACACCGACATCGGCGTCCGGAACCAGTGGCTGCCGATGCCGCTGCCCGCCGTGCTCGGCCACGAGGGCGCGGGTGTGGTCTCGGCGGTGGGCGACGGCGTGTCCGCCGTGGCCCCCGGGGACAAGGTCGTCCTGACCTTCAACTTCTGCGGTGAGTGCCCGATGTGCAGCGGCGGCGAGCCCGCCTACTGCCTCAACTTCCTCGCCCACAACTTCGCCGGCAGCCGCCTCGACGGCACCAACGCCCTGCACGCGGACGGCGGCCTGCACGGCAACTACTTCGGCCAGTCCTCGTTCGCCAGCCACGCCATCGCGAACGAGCGCAACGTGGTCAAGCTCGGGGCGGACGCCGACCTCGCGCTGGTGGGCCCGCTGGGCTGCGGCCTGCTCACCGGGGCGGGCACGGTGTTCAACACCTTCTCCCCCTCGCCGGAGCAGACGGTCGCCGTGTTCGGCTCCGGAGCGGTCGGGCTCGCCGCGGTGATGGCCGCGAAGGTCGTCGGCTGCCGCGCGATCGTCGCCGTCGACCGGGTGCCCGCCCGCCTCGAACTGGCCCGCCAGCTGGGCGCCACGCACACCATCGACACCAGCGGAGTCGAGGACGTCCCCGCCGCGGTGCGGGAGGCGACCGGCATGGGCGCGGACTTCGCCGTCGACACCACCGCGGTGCCCGCCGTCATGCGGGCCTGCGTCTCCAGCCTCGCCCCCCGCGGCACCGCGGGCCTGCTCGGCCTGGGGCTGCCGGGCACTGAGCTCTCGATCGACATGCTCGAGCTGGCCGTACCCGGCCGGAAGGTCGTCGGGGTCATCGAGGGTGATGCCGACCCGCACACGATGATCCCGCGTCTGGTCGAGCTGCAGGCCGAGGGCCGCTTCCCCTTCGAGAAGCTGGTGAAGGCCTACCCGTTCGAGGCGATCAACCAGGCCGTGGAGGACTCCGAGTCCGGGGTCACCCTCAAGCCGGTGCTCACCCTGGTCTGACCACGACCCGAGGACGGGGCGGCGCCGGGATGGCGCCGCCCCGTCCGTCGTCGGGCACGGCGACGGGCTCACCCGCGGGGCGTGTAGGCCACCGGCACGTGGGTGGGACCCGAGATGAAGTTCGACGCGAGCCAGGTCGGCTGCCCCGCGAGCGCCAGATCCGGGAAGCGCTCCAGCAGCTGGCGGATCATCTCGCCGCCCTCGATGCGGCCGAAGTGCGACCCGAGGCAGAAGTGCGGCCCGCCGCCACCGAAGGCCAGGTGCTCGTTGGGGCTGCGGTCGAGCACCAGGTCCTGCGGGCGGTCGAACACCGAGGCGTCCCCGTTGCCCGCCCCGTAGTAGAGCCCCACCTTGTCGCCCGCCGAGATCGAGGCGCCTCCGAGCTCGGTGTCCGCCACAGCGGTGCGCCGCATGTAGATGACCGGGCTCTGGAACCGGAGCAGCTCCTCGAGGGCAGAGGGCATGAGCGTGTCGGCCTTCGCGCGCAGTCGCTCGAGGAGCTCCGGGCGCTCCAGCAGGGTCACCATCGCCCCGCCGACCAGGTTGCGGGTGGTGTCGCCACCGGCGTTGATCAGCAGCAGGAAGAACGACGTGAACTACTGCTCGGTGAGCGTGCGGCCGTCGATCTCGGCGGCGACCAGGCGGCTGGCGAGATCCTCGGCCGGGTCGGCGATCTTCTCGGCGCGGATGCCCGCGCCGTAGGCGGTGATCTCGCGCATCGCACCGAAGCGCTGCTCGTCGCTGACCACGTCCGGCGCCCCGTGCATGGTCTCGGTGAGCTGGTAGAGCCGGCTGCCCTCGCTGCGCGGGATGCCCAGCAGCTCGGCGATGACGTAGGACGGCAGCTTCCCGGCGATGTCCTCGACGAGGTTGCAGGAGGTCCACTCGGAGGCCTCGTCGAGGATGCTGGTGACGATGTCGCGGATCGAGTCGCGCCAGCGGTCGGCACGCTTGGGCGTGAACAGGTTCCCCACCAGGCGCCGGTAGAACGAGTGCTTCGGCGGGTCCATCACGAGGATCATGCTGCGGAAGAACTCCAGCTCCTCCGGCGGGAAGTCGTTGATCATGATGCCGCCCGCCCAGCTCGAGAAGGTCTCGGGCGCCTTGCTGGCCGTCCGGATCTGCTCGTAGCCGGTGACGGCCCAGAAGCCGGGGCCGTCGGTCTCCTCGTGCCAGAACACCGGGGCGTTCTCGCGCAGCCAGCGGTACTGCTCGACGGGGTGCCCCCCGGCGAAGGAGGCCGAGCTCAGCAGGTCGATCCCAGTCGTCGTCGTCATGTGGGTCCCTCCGCGGGGCTCCGCCGATCACTGGTGGTGGTGAGTCGCCGAGGATCTCGGGGGGCCGCGCGGGGAGCATCGATCCTGGAGGGTGTCTCCCTCCCCCGTTCGGTCCCCGGGCTCCCGTGCGCCCCCGCGCCCGCCTAGGAAGGAGGGCGACGACCCTGCCGACGTACCCGCCGACCACCACGGCCGGCCACGAGGAGACACGCATGACGGCGACCGGCGTGCCGCGCACACAGGACCGGATGGCCCACGACGTGGGCCTGCCCGACGAGATCCCGGCACTGCGCGCGGAGGCCAGGACGGCGGTGGAGAAGGCCGTCGTCCCGTACGCGCGGGCCATCGGGGAGCGCGAGGAGTCGGCGGAGTCGTTCCCGTGGGAGGCGTTCCGCGCGATGGCGGACGAGGGCCTGTTCGCGGTCCCGTTCGACGCGGACTTCGGGCGGGGCCTGGAGCACCCGATGCTCGGGACCTGCACGGTCACCGAGGAGATCGCCTACCAGTCCAGCAGCATGGCCGGCGTCTACGACGGCCAGTGCATCCTGGTGCCGCAGGCGCTCTCGTTCGCCTCCGACGAGGTGCGGGCGGAGCTGGTGCCCGAACTGGTCAGCGGCCGCGTCGCGTTCTCGTTCGCGACCACCGAGCCGGAGGCCTCCAGCGACCTGTCCCCCTCGACGCTGCAGACCCGCGCCGAGGAGACCGCCGACGGATTCGTCGTGCACGGGCGCAAGCGCTGGATCACCAACAGCGTGGTGGCCGGCTGGGCGGCGGTGCTGTGCGCCTCCGGGTCCGGCGCCACCACGATGCTGCTGGTCGACCTCAACGCGGACGGGGTCCGGATCGGGCGCCCGGACCGCAAGATGGGTCACCGCGGCCAGATCACCGCCGACATCGTGCTCGACGGCGTGCACGTCCCGCGCAGCCACGTGCTCGGGGCGCCGGGCAAGGGCCTCGGGGTGGCGCTGTCCTGCCTGGTCCGGGGCCGGATCGGGATCGGCGCGGCCGGGGTCGGGGTGGCGCAGGCGGCGCTGGACCTGGCCGTCGAGCGGCTCCGGACCCGGGAGGCGTTCGGCCGTCCGCTCGGGGCGCTGCAGCACTGGCAGTTCACGATGGCCCAGCGCGCCACCGAGATCGAGTGCGCCCGCTCGCTGTACCAGAAGGCGGCCACGCTCATCGACCGCGGCGACCCCACCGCCGAGCCCGAGGCCGCGATGGCCAAGGCGTACGGCACCAGGCTCGCGGTGGACCTGGTGCGCGACGCCGTCCAGGTGCACGGCGCGGTCGGCTTCGCCCGCGAGGTGTCGGAGTCCGGGGAGTCGGTACGGCTCGAGGAGCTCTACCGCGACGCGAAGATCCTCGAGATCTTCGAGGGGGCCAACGAGCTGCAGCAGTGGATCGTGGCGCGTCGCCTCATCGGTCGCGACGTCACGGGCTGATCGGAACCCGCCCGCACGCCCGCAGTCGCCGCCGACACCCGTCTCAGGACGCCGCGGTGACGAACCAGAAGCCCAGGATCAGCAGCGTCACAGCGACCGTCCAGACGCCGGAGATGACCCGGGCGGGTATCGGAGCGTCGCGAAGCTCCATGAAGTCCAGCATCACGTAGCGGACCTTGAATGCGGCGATCACAAAGATCCCCACGGTGCCGACCGCCGGGCTGAGCAGGTCCTTGGCCAGCAGCCAGGTCGAAGCGCAGGTGGCTGCCACCAGGCCGACCCAGACCAGGGTGACGCGCTCGCGCAGGACGGTCACGGTCACCTCTGCAGGTACAGGAGCGGGAACAGGACGATCCACAGCAGGTCCACCAGGTGCCAGAACGACGCCACGCACTCGGGCGTCGCCCGGTCGGTGCTCGTGTAGCGCCGTCGGCGGGCCCGGGTCCACAGCATCCCGAGCAGGACCGTGCCCGCCAGCACGTGCAACAGGTGGATCCCGGTGAGGACGAAATACCACATGAAGAAGCCGTCGGACACCGGCGTGATCCCGACAGACAGCTTCTCGGTGTACTCCACCGACTTGGACCCGACGAACAGCAGTCCGGTCAGTACGCCGCCGAGCAGGAATCGGGGGACCCGATCGAGCTCGTCGCGAGCGAGCGCGCGCATGGCGAGGGCAACCAACCACGAGCTGGTCAGCAGGATCAGTGTGTCCAGTCCGCCGAGGTCGACGTTCAGCGCCTGGTGGGACACCGCGAACACCTCGGGCGCCGCCCGGCGGTCGTTCATGAAGCTGCCGAACAGCAGCGCGAAGACGACCGCGTCGGCGCCGATGAACACCCACACGCCCTCGAGCCCCGGAAGGCGCGACGTTCCCGGGCGGTCACCCACCGCCATGCCCCTGCGCCCCTTTACCAGGTTCCGTCCGATCGGGTCATCACGGTCGTGGACCTCCAGCCGTCCTACTTCTCCCCAGGGAGGCACTCCGGCTCCCTCGCTCGGACGATTCGCGTGCGGGCAGCTGTCGCCGGACCTCGCCGCAGAGAACGATTCCGCCTGTCCCCTCCGGCGGGCCGCGCCCGGACGCCGCGAGAGCCGGGAGTTCCCCGCGTCATCCGACCCTCGTTCCGGAGGCCCACTCATGCATGATCCGAACAGCATTCGCACCCAGAAGATCGGGCTGTGGTGCAACTGGATCTTCGTCGCGCTCACCGCCGTCGGGTGGCTGGGCATCGCCCATTTCTGGGCGCCCGCACAGGCCGACCTCGGGATCGAGGCCACCAAGGTGTGGTTCAGCGACACCCACAAATGGGGCACGATCATCGGCTGCTCGATCTTCTACGTCGCAGCCGGGCTGCTCACCCCGGGGTCCGTCCAGTTCGGCATCATGCTGTCGAAGATCGAGGGGCGCTGGCCGCTGATGTCGATCACGACGGCAGTCTGCGGGGCGTTCATCTCGTTGATCATCTTCTTCAACTGCTGCGCCTGGATCGTGGCCTCCTACCGGCCTGAGACGTCCGCCGACGTCATCCAGTCCTGGTACGACTGGGCGTGGTTCGCGTTCCTGCTCGGCTGGATCTACCTGGCCGTCGAGATGGTGGCCACCGGGATCGTGGAGCTCCTGGACCACCGGGCCGAGCCGATGGTGCCGCGCTGGTTCACCTGGCTGACCTTCGCCGGCGCCGCCACGCTGATCTTCGCGGCCGGGCCGGCCTTCTTCCAGAGCGGGCCGTTCGCCTACCACGGTCTGCTCGCCTTCTACCTGCCCGTGGTCGTCTGGGCGACCTACCTGGCCCTCACCACATGGTTCATGTTCAAGGAGCTCGAGCGTGAGGCCGCTTCCGCCGCGCCCGAGGCAGAGGCCGTCAACGTCTGAGGGCGTGACCACGGAATCCATGCGTGCGTTCCCGTGCCGCGGCACGGGAACGCACGCGTGGTCGGTGGCGCACCACAGCTACGGGGCGCTGACCCCACTCGGGTCGAGGTAGATCGACTGGAGCTCCTGGTAGGCGGCCATGCCCTCGGGGCCGAGCTCGCGGCCCATCCCGCTGGCCTTGACCCCGCCGAACGGCGCGGTCGGGTCGGGCAGGTAGGCGTTGACGCCGATCGAGCCGGTGCGCACACGCGCGGCCAGGTCCCGGCCGCGGTTCGGGTCCGAGGTCCAGACCGAGCCGCCGAGGCCGAAGTCGGAGTCGTTGGCGATGCGCACCGCGTCGTCGTCGTTGTCGTAGGGGATGACCGTCAGGACCGGCCCGAAGATCTCCTCCTGCGCGATGGTCGCGTTGTTGTCGAGGCCCGCGAACACCGTCGGCGAAACGAACCAGCCGTTCTCGAACTGCTCGGGACGCTTGCCGCCCGCGGCCAGCTTGCCGCCCTCGGAGACACCCTTGGCGATGTAGCCCTCGACGCGGTCGCGCTGCGCCGAGCTGGCCATCGGGCCGATCTGGGTGGTCGGGTCGAGCGCGTCACCGACGGTCACGCCGCCCGCGAGCGCGGAGAAGATCTGCACGATCTCGTCGTAGCGGTTCTTCGGCGCCAGGACCCGGGTGCCGAGGAAGCAGGTCTGCCCGTTGTTGAGCAGGGTGGCGCTGAACAGCTGCTCCATGCTCTGCGTCAGGTCGGCGTCGTCGAGGACGATGCTCGCCGACTTCCCGCCGAGCTCGAGGGTCACCGGGCGCAGCAGCCGCCCGCAGGTCTCGGCGATCGAGCGGCCCGCAGCGGTGGACCCGGTGAAGGCCACCTTGTCGATGCGCGGGTGGGAGACCAGGTAGGCGCCGAGCTCGCGGCCACCGGGGACGAAGTTGAGGACGCCCGCCGGGACGCCCGCCTCCTCCACGGCCTCGGCGAGCAGGTAGGTGTCGAGGACCGTCTCCGGGGACGGCTTGATGACCATGGTGCAGCCCGCGGCCAGCGCCGGCGCGATCTTGAAGAACGCCAGCGACTGCGGGAAGTTCCACGGCACGATCGCGCCGACCACGCCGATCGGCTTGCGCTTGACCAGGGTCCGGCCGCCCATCAGACCGGCGCGCTCCTCGGAGAACGAGGCATCGCGGGCCATGCCCGCGTAGTAGCGCAGCAGCAGGCTGGGGAACCCGGCCTCGAACTGCGAGGAGATCGCGACCGGCATGCCGTTCTGCGCGCTGACCCGGCGGGCCATCTCCTCGGCGCGGGAGTCGAGCGCGTCGGCGAGGCGCTCCATGACCTCGGCGCGGCGCGCCGGCTCCCAGTGCGCCCAGCCGGACGGGTCGTCGAAGGCCTGGCGGGCCCCGCCGACGGCGGCGTCGACGTCGGCCTCGACGGCCTCGGGAACGGAGCCGATCGGCTCCTCCGTGGACGCCGACACGACCTTGATCGTGTTGGGACCCTGCGGGGCGACCCACTGGCCGCCGATGAACAACGAGTCGTACTGAAGGCTCATGCGCTCAGGGTGGCCCGGTGTGACCGGCGCGACTGTCCGGATTCCGGACACACTCGTCCGGGACCGGACCTACAGGGTGATGTGGAGGGCCCGCAGCCGGGCGTAGAGGGTGCTGCGGCTGATCCCGAGACGCCGGGCGGCGCGGAGCTTGTTCCCGTCGCAGGCGCGCAGCGCGGCCTCGATGGCCTCCCGCTCGGCCCGGGCGAGCTCCCCCGCGGACTCGCCCACCGTGGCGAGCCGCCGGTAGGCCTCCGGGAGGTCGCGCACGGTCAGGTCGCCCGCCGAGCGCCGAGCCGCGGTCTCGGCGACCACTCCGGCGAGCTCGCGGAGGTTGCCGGGCCAGCGGTGGGCGGCGAGCAGGTCGAGGGTCTCGGCCGTGAACCGCACGCTGTCGGCGGCGCCGAGCTCGGCGAGCAGGCGCTCGACCAGCGCCGGGATCTCGTCGGTCCGCGTCCGCAGCGGCGGGATCTCCTCCCGGCGCGAGCAGTCCGCGGCGAGCGCGGCGACCTCGCCGGTCAGGTCCTCGGCCGGGCAGGACGTCAGCACCGCCCGCGCGTGGGGGGCGGCGAGCAGGCGTCGCAGCCGGGACGCGGTGGACGCCAGGAGGAGGTGCACGTCCTCGACGACGGTGACCTCGCCGGGTGTGGCGATCGACTGCGACGCGACGGCCAGCCACGAGTGTTCGGTGGCCGGGGTCAGCTCCGCGGCCTCCAGGACGGTGGCCCGGGTGCCGTCGAGCAGGGCGCGTACCGCAGTGGTGCGCCCGGTACCGGGCTCGCCCGCGACGAGCGCGGCGTCGGCCAGGCCGGTCCGGGGTCCCGGCAGCGGCAGGGTCCGCGACCAGCGCACGCCTGCCGGCGGGGCGTCCGGGCACGGGTGCAGGTGCAGCACGGCGCCGCCGCCCGGGACGCCGTCGCGCCGGACCCGGGTGCGGCCCCCGGACAGCTCGACGACCCCCTCCGTCGCGGACGGCGCCCCGGACGCGAGGTCGCGGAGCAGCTCGTGGTCCGCGGCGTCGAGCAGGTCGGTGGCGGCGCGGTTGGCCAGCACCAGGTCATGGCCGAGCGCGAGGACCGGCAGGGCCCCTCCGGCAGCGGACCGGAACGCGGCCAGCAGACGCCGGGCACCGACGCCCGCGGTCTCGAGCAGCGCCTCCTCGATCTCGGAGACCACCCGCCGGACGAACGGCGCGAGCATCGCGGGGTTCTCCTGGGCGGGGCCCGTGACGTCGAGGACCCCGGCGAGATCTCCGGTCAGCGGGTGGGTGATCGGGTGGCCGTAGCAGGAGAAGCGGCGCAGCCGCTCGAGGTAGTGGTCACCGCCCTGGACCACGAGGCCCTCGCGGGTGGTGTGCACGGTGGCGATCGCGTTGGTCCCCGTGGTGCTCTCGGCGAACTCGCGCCCGTGCACGGCGCCGGCCGCCTCGAGCAGGCCGCGCATGTCGCGGCGTCCGAAGCGCATCGCCGTGACCCGGGCCCGGGCGTCGGTGAGGATCGCCGCGACCGGGCTGTCGGCGAGGTCGCGCTCCATGGCGTCCAGCACGGGCCCGGCGGCGGTGACCAGGTTCCCGGCCGGGTCCGTCTCCGCCACCGCGAATCCGTCGCCCGGCTCGACCCCCGGATCGAGCCCGCTCTCCGAACAGCGGTCCCACGACCGCGCGATCGCCGCCCGCCGCCCGGCCGGCGACGCGACGATCCCGGTGGTGGCCCCCCCGGCCGGGCCGACGGGCCCGGCCAGGGTGGTCACCGAGCCTCTCCGACGTCGGTCAGGACGGGGCCGTCGTCGGCGACGGAGAGCGTCGCGAGGTGGGCCCGCACCGCCTGGACCTCCTCGGAGAAGCCGCGGCGGTGGGCCGTGAGCTGCTCCTTGGCGGCCGCGCCGTCGACGCTCTCCTCCCCGTCCGCGGGGCCGAGCAGACCGCGGTGGCGGGCGAGGCGCAGGGCGGTCGAGAGCATCTCCGAGGAGACCGACTCCCAGCTCACGAGCCGTCGCTGCATCGCCTGCTGGCGCGCGACCCGCAGGCACCAGGAGAGGAAGTCCTTCTCGACGACGGCCGTGCCGGGCTCGACGGCGGCCAGCTCGTCGGCGACGACCGCGTAGGCCTCGAGGAAGGGCCGCAGGGTCAGGTGCGCGACCCGGAGGTCGGTGCGGCGCAGGATCTCGGCGGCCTCCCCCGGGGTGACCCCGTCGATCGACGGCCCGCCCGGTTCGGCGATGAGGCCGACCTCGGCCGCGACCTCCTCGGCGAAGCGGTCCCGGTCGGCGAAGAAGAAGTCGAACTTGAGCAGCTCCCGCAGCCGCATCGCCTCCTCCTGCAGGGTCCCCGCCGTCGCGTCGTCGGTGGCCACCGCCTGCAGCGCCAGCTCGACGACCCCACGGGTGAGCAGGGCGTGCACCGCCGAGTTGCGGTAGACCGACGCGACGAGGTGCCGCTCCGGGGCGATTCCCCAGACCGTGTCCCGGCCGCCGGAGAAGCCGATGAGGACCCCGGAGGCGTCCAGCTCGCCGAGGGCGCGCCGCACCGTGCCGCGGTCGGTGAGGTCCGCTCCGCCGGCCATGGTCCAGCCCCGCTCCTCGAGGTGGCGGGCCAGCGGGTGGACGGTGGCCACGGTCTCGTCGAGGGTGAGCGCCCGGTCGGCGGCGAGCAGGGCCACGCACACCGCCGCGGTCGGGGTCACCGGCGTCGCGCGGTTGATCCGGTGGCAGACGTCGAGCGCGACCCGCTCGACCTCGTGACCGCCGGTCGCGTCGGCGGCCCGGAGCTCGGCGAGCCGCTCCCGGAGTCCGAACGGTTCGCCGACGTCGAGGTAGATGCTGCCCAGCCGGCGGCGGAGACCGCGCATGTAGCCGGCGAACCAGCGGACGTCCTCGGGCGACTTGGCGCCGCCGCCCACCTCGTCGGCCATCTTGCCGACCTCGTGCGCGGGCAGTTGGTCGTAGACGATCGAGATCGGGACGACGAGCGCCTCGCGGGTGTCGGCCGCCTCGACCGCGTCGGCGACGTAGCGCAGCAGCCCGTACCGCGGCGGGCGGAGCTTGCCCGTCCGGGAACGGCCGCCCTCGATGGACCAGATGAGGTTCGAGCCGTCGCCGACCAGCCGCCCGACGAAACGGCGCAGTGCCAGCCGGTACACCGGGGTCCCGGTGGTCGCGCGGCGGACGTGCACGATGCCCGTCCGGCGCGCGACGGTGCCCAGCGGGAAGAAGTCGAGGTTGGCCCCGGCCAGGCCGAAGCACGGCGAGATGCCCGCGGCGTCCAGTGCCGCCGGGAAGGCCCACTCGTCGAGGTACGACCGGTGCGAGATCAGGAAGATCAGCGAGTGCTCCCGGTCCAGCTCGCGGAGCCGGTCCAGACCCTCCTGGTCGGGCACGACGTCGTAGCCGCGCAACATCCACCGGCCCAGCCGGGACCAGGCGTCGCCGACCCAGCGATCGTGCCGGGCCGCCATCTCGCGCAGCCCCTCGGTGGCCTCGGCGAGCACGTCCTGCGGCGTGCGGTCGAGCTCGGTCGCCAGCCCGTCGATCTCGGCCAGGAAGGCGGGGTCCGACCGGACGGCCGCCACCTCGGGGGTGTCGGCGTGGGGCACCGCGTCCTGGGCCGTGCGGGCGGCGCTGCGACCCGCACCGCGGGCGTTCGACGCCGTGCGGCTCAGGCTCCGGGCGATCGTGCGGGGCACCTCGTCGAGCTCCACGGCATCCTCCCTCTCACTGGTGGTCGGGCAGCGTACGTACCGCCGGTTCAGGCCAGTCCTCCAGCGTGTCGACGAAGATCGCGCGCACGTCGGCGACGGCGTCGTCGACGTCGGCCGGGGTCCAGCCCTCGGTCGGGATCGGGGGGTGCACGTGGACCTGGACGGTCCCGGCGTGGGCGAGCGAGGCGTCGCGCCACATCAGCTCGCCGGCGTTGCGGATGACCACCGGGACCACCGGCACCCCGGCGGCGGCCGCGAGGTGGAAGGCACCCTTCTTGAACGGGCCGACCGTCGGGGTCCTCGACCGGGTGCCCTCCGGCGCCATGATCACCGAGGTCCCGGAGCGCAGCCGCTCGACCGCCCCGTCGAGCGCCGCGCGACCACCGGTGCCGTCCCGCTCGACGAAGGCGACGTCGGCCTGGGCCAGCAGCCAGCCGATGACCGGGGTCTCGCGGACCTCGGCCTTGGCGACGGCGGTGAAGCCGGTGCGCAACAGACGTGCCGTGACCACGAGGTCGACCAGCGCGCTCTGGTGGTTGATGAGGAAGACCGCCGGGCGGTGGCTCCAGAGGTGCTCCTCGCCGGTGACCTCGATGTCGATGGCGCCGACCGCGCCGCCGAGCGGCCCGAGCAGTGCGGTCGCGAGATCCACCCCGGCGCGGCGGTCGGTGTTCAGCAGACCGTGCAGCAGGCCGATGCCCGACGAGAGGAAGAAGCTGCCGTAGACCGCCGCGGTGCGCAGCAGCGGACGCGGGTCCCAGGACGAGGCGGCAGGCCGGGAGAAGGTGAGCACCGGCCAGTCCCGGGCGGCGGCCACCTCGGCCAGTGCCTGCTCCGGGTTGACCGCGTGCGGGCGGCCCACGGTCTCGAGGAACGGGACGTCCTCGGCGCCGTTGGCGTAGGCCCAGCTCTTGGTCAGGTCGATGCCGTTCTCGGCGGCGAAGCGGGTCACGAGGGCGGCCTTGCCCTCGCCCCAGCCGGTGCGCCCGGCGAGCCTGCCGGTCAGCAGTTCGTCGTCGTCCTCCTCGAGCTCGGTGCACAGCACGTGGTCGATGCCGAGCTCGCGGGCCAGCGGCGCGGCCTGGAAGCGGGTCGCCGAGGTCGCGACGACGACCGTGTGCCCCTGACGCTGGTGGGCCTTCACCCGGCGCCAGGCCTGGTGGAACAGCATCGCGGTGATCTCCTCGCGCGCCATCCGCTCGCCCCAGGCGTCGTAGTCGGCGCGGGGGCGGCCCTGCCAGCCGGCGACGGCCGTCGTGAGCAGCTGCTCGAAGCCGTCCTCGTCGAGCGGGTCGCCGGTCGCGGCACCGGCCAGCGCGAGGAGCTCCGGCAGGCCCACGTCGAGATCGCGCAGCCGGTGGCGGTAGAGGACGGCGGCCGAGAAGCCGTCGATGAGCGTCCCGTCGAGGTCGAAGAACGCAGCGACATCGGGACCCGCGGGCGGGCCGATGATCGCGGTCGAGTCATCAGTGGCCGCGACGTCGTAGCCCATCCGGGAACGGTAGCAGAGAAACTCTAGACAGCGACTGTCTCTGGTTAGAGTAATGGCCGGACGTCGACGGCGAGGGAGCAGTGGTGACACGCAGCGGACGGCGACGGGTCGAACGGCGCACGCGGTCATTCGGACCACCCGGCACGCCGGTGCACGAGGGGGGCGACGGCTCGCCGTTGCTGCTGTTGCACGGAGTCGGCGGTACGTGGCGGGCGTGGCTGCCGATCCTGCCCGGACTCGAACGGCTCCACCACGTCATCGCCCCGACGTTGTCCGGGCACGACGGGGCGCTCCCGCTGCCGCCGGGGGCCGCGCCGTCGATCGCGGCCATCGCGGACGCCCTGGAGGCCGACCTCGACCGGCGCGGGATCGACCGCCTGCACGTCGTCGGGAACTCGCTGGGCGGCTGGCTGGCCCTCGAGCTCGCGCGCCGCGGCCGCGCCCGGTCGGTGGTCGCGTTCAGCCCGGCGGGAGCCTGGAGCTCGGAGGTCCGGATGACGGCCCTGATCGCCTCGATGCGGGCGTCGTTCCTGCTCGGCGGTCGCCTGGCCCCGCGGGCCGACGCGATCGCCCGGAGCCCCCGGTGGCGCCGGATGCTGCTGGGCTCGCAGGTGGAGTACCCGGACCGCCTCGAGCCCGCGGAGATCGCCGAGGAGCTCCGCTCGATCACCCGGTCGCCGATCGTGCGCCCGCTCATCCGGGTCCTGCGGCGGCACCCGTTGCTCCCGCTGCCCGCGGACACCGACCGGCCGGTCCGCATCGTCTGGCCCGATCGGGACCGGGTCATTCCGTTCGAGCACTACGGACGGCCGATGATGGCCCGCCTGCCCGGCGCGGAGCTGGTGCGGATGAGCGGGGTCGGCCACGTCCCCATGACCGACGACCCCGTCGGGGTCACCGTGACGATCCTCGAGGTCACCCGCCCCCTCGAGCACGCCGTCGACGAGAGGCGAGGATGACCGACAACGGAGATGGACCCACGGCGTCGGACTGGGGCGGCCCCCCGGAGCTGTCGGCGTGGGAGGCGCTGATGTGGCGCGCCGACGGCGACCCCCGCACCCGGTCGACCGGAGTGCTCCTGGAGCGCCTCGGCGGCGAGCCGGACTGGGAGCGGCTGCACGCCGCGATGAGCCGGGTGGTCGCCCGGCTCCCCCGCCTGCGCGACCGGATCGTCGAGCCGCCCGTACCGCTGGTGGCGCCCCGGTGGTCGCCGGACCCGCACTTCGACCTCGACTACCACCTGCGGCGCATCCGGCTGCCCGGCACGGGCTCGGAGCGTGAGCTGTACGCGCACATCGACGCCGACATGGCCCACCCGATCGACCGGCACCGGCCGCCCTGGGAGGTCACGCTGATCACCGGGCTCGCCGACGGCTCGGCGGCGCTCGCGTTCAAGGTCCACCACTGCCTGTCCGACGGTCTCGGACTGATCCAGCTCCTGTCGCTGGCGCACGACGGCGCCCCGGACCACGATCCGCACGACACGGGCGCGGCGACGGACGCCCATTCCCCCGCGACGCCGGTCGAGGTGCTCACCGACGGCCTCCGCACGGGCCTGGCCGAGACCCCGGGCACGCTGGCCGGGGTGGCCGACGGTGCCGCGCGGGCGCTGTGGTCCGGCCTCGGCGACCCGATCGGCACCGGCAGGCGCGCGCTGGCCTACACGTCGTCGCTGGGCCGCATGCTCACCCCACCTCCGGTCGGGCGCTCCATGCCCGGCGGGGGGATCGGGTACGCGACCCTCACCCACGACGTGTCGCTGGCCCGGCTGCGCGCGGCGGGCAAGGCAGGCGGCGGGTCGGTCAACGACGCGTTCCTGGCCGCGGTGCTCGGCGTGTTCCGCCGGTTCCACGCGCTCTCCGGCCCGGTGCCCGAGGCGCTCCCGCTGGCCTTCCCCATCAGCACCCGCGCGCCCGGCGATCCCGAGGGCGGGAACAAGTTCTCCGGCGTCCGCTTCGCCGCCCCGCTCGCGGAGCCCGACCCGGCGGTCCGGATGGCCCGCATCCGCGAGTTCGTCCGGGCCGTCCGCGTCGAGCCCGCGCTGGAGTTCCTGGACGCCGTCGCGCCCGCGATCAGCCTGCTGCCGGGGGGTGCGCTCACCGAGCTCTCGGCGACCCTGACCGCCAGCACCGACGTCCAGGCCTCCAACATCCCGGGTCTGGACCACGCCGTGAAGCTCGCGGGGGTGCCGGTGACCGGCATTTACCCGCTCGGTCCGCGCCCCGGCATCGCCGCGATGGTCACGATGCTCAGCTACGACGGCACCGGCTGCCTGGGTCTGACCCTCGACCCCGCCGTCGTGCCGGACACCGCGGTGTTCGCCCGGTGCCTGCGCGAGGGCGTGGACGAGGTGCTCGCGCTCGCCGAGTGAGAACCGCCTCGGGCCCGGCCCGAAGTACTCCAGCCATCGATAGTCTAGTACTCGACCTTTTTGTGTTAGCGTGGAGGTATGACGGTGGAGGAACGCCAGGCTGTGATGCCGCAGGCGGTCATCGATGACCAGATGATCGAGGCGATGAACGCCAAGGCAGGTGCGCAGCTGCGCATCGATCACTCGGTGAACAACGAGGTCGCCTCGCGCATCGCGGTGACCAAGTTCGCCGGCGGGATCGGCGACATCAACCCCTTGTGGACCGACACCGAGCACGCGGCCGCGTCGCCCTACGGCGCCCCGGTCGCCCCGCCGTCGTTCCCGATCGCCTGCTTCTCGGGCATCCAGTTCGGGTGGCCGGGGCTCGGGTCGTTCCACTCGATGTCGCACTGCACGTTCGAGCGACCCGTGTACTGGAACGACTGGGTGCACGCGGGGATGGTCTACGAGGGGTTCGACGGTCCGGCGGAGAGCAAGTTCGCGGGCCGGACGGTGACCGACAAGTTCACCAACACCTACCGCAACCAGCGTGACGAGCTGATCGCGACGATCCGCTGGAACGTCATCAACTTCGAGCGCGGCGCGGCCTCCGAGCGCAAGACGTCCTCGGCGGGCTCCGGCAAGTCGCAGCCCGAACTTCCGCACCAGTGGTCCGAGGACGAGCTCGCCGAGATCGAGAAGCAGGTCCTGGCCGAGGCGCCGCGCGGCGCGGAACCCCGCTGGTGGGAGGACGTCGCGGTCGGCGACCCGGTGGACACCCTCACCAAGGGACCGATCGGGCTGACCGACGAGATCGCCTTCGTCGCAGGCGGCGGTACCCCGATCCCGCGGCTCAAGGCGCACGCGGCGGCGCTGCACGACTACCAGGCGCACCCCGCGTGGGCGTTCCGCGACCCGGTGACCTCCGCCCAGGAGCCGATCTACTCGGTGCACTACAACCTGCAGGCGGCGCGGGCGATGAGCGTCGCCTTCCAGTACGACGTCGGGTTCCAGCGGCAGTGCTGGCAGATCCACCACCTGACCCACTGGGCCGGTGACCTCGCGTGGATCAAGGAATGCCGCGCCGAGTACCGGAAGTTCGTCTACCTCTCCGACGTGATCGAGCTGAAGGGCGAGGTGGCGGGCACCCGCGTCGACGACGACGGCGAGCACGTCGTCGACCTGCGCACCTGGGCGGTGAACCAGCGCGGCGAGACGGTCATGCCGGGCACCGCCGTGATCGCGCTGCCCTCGCGCGAGCAGGCGGGATCCCCCGCGGCCGAGCGCGCCCGGAGGGACCCGTGAGTCAGCAGCAGGCCGACGTCCCCGAGATGGACGACTTCGTCGCCCGGGCCGAGGCCTTCCTGGCCGAGCGCTACCCGCGCCGCGACCAGCAGGCCGAGAGCGAGGCCCGCCGCTTCGTCTGGGGCGAGGGCAGCGACGAGGTCAAGGTCTTCCAGGAGCCCGACCCCGAGGAGGAGGCCGACGCCCTGCCGGCGATCCGGCGGTGGCGCGCGGAGCTGTGGGACGCAGGCCTGGCGTGGATCAGCGGCCCCGTCGAGTACGGCGGCGCGGGGCTGCCCGGCCGCTACACGCGGGCTTTCGAGCGCCTCAGCCGGCGCTACGAGGTGCCCGGCGACTCCTCGCTCACGGTCAGCCTCGGCATGATCGCGCCGACGATCCTGCAGCACGGCACCGAGGAGCAGAAGCAGAGCTACCTGCCCGCGATGTACCGCGGCGAGCAGATCGCCTGCCAGCTGTTCTCCGAACCGGGCGCCGGATCGGACCTCGCCTCGGTGTCCTGCCGGGCCGTCGCGCAGGACGACGGGAGCTGGCGGTTGAGCGGCCAGAAGGTGTGGACCTCCGGGGCGCACCTCTCCGACATCGGCGAGATCCTGTGCCGCACCGCCGACGGTCCGCGGCACCGGAACCTGACCACGTTCCTGGTCGACATGACCGCACCCGGCGTGGAGGTCCGGCCGCTGCGCCAGATGACCGGCGGCGCGTCGTTCAACGAGGTCTTCCTCGACGACGTCCCGGTCTCCGACGGCGCCCGCCTCGACGAGGTGGGCAACGGCTGGCCGGTCGCGCTGAGCACGCTGTCCTACGAGCGCAACGCGATGGGCCACAGCGCCTTCGGCGGTGCGGGCCTGCTGTCCACCGAGCGTCTCCGCGAGCTGGTCCACCACCTCGGTGACCCGGCCGACGCGACGACCCGGCAGGACTTCGGCGAGCTCATGACCGAGCTCCGGGTGGCCCGCTACCTCCAGACCGCGATGGCCGCCCGCGCCCGGGGCGGCAGCGCGCCCGGCCCGGAGGTCGCCCTCAACAAGATCGGGCTGTCCGAGAACATGGACCGGCTCGGCCGTTTCGTCTCCGGGGTGCTCGGCGGTCGCATCGCCGCCGACACCGGGGAATGGGGCACGTACGCCTGGACCTCGGTCGTGCTCGGCGCTCCCGGCTACCGGCTCGGGGGCGGCACCGACGAGGTGCTCAAGAACAACATCGCGCGGCGGACCCTCGGTCTCCCGCGCGCCCGATAGAGGAGCCGTCGTGGCCGACATCGACCTCGTCGTCACCGACGAGCAGCGGGCGCTGGGCGAGACCCTGCGCGAGTTCTTCGCCGAGCAGGCCCCCCTCGAGCGGCTCCACCGGCCGCGCGGCGGCGAGGGCTTCGACCGCAAGACGTGGGCCGGGGTGGCCGAGCTCGGGCTGCCCGCCATGATCGTGCCCGAGGAGCACGGCGGGCTGGGTCAGACCGCGAACGAGGCGTGGGTGATGTTCACCGAGGCCGGCCGTGGGCTCTACGGCGGCCCGCTGCTCGCCGGGGTCGCCGCCACCCACGCGCTGCTGCTCTCCGGTGACGACGACGCCTGTGCGACCCATCTGCCCGGCGTGGCCGACGGTTCGACCGTGGCGACGGTCGCCGCCGCCGAGGCCGGGAGCGACGGCCGCTGGTCGGCCCCGGCCGGCGGCACGACCGCCGAGCGCGACGGCGAGAGCTGGGTGCTCACCGGCACCAAGACCCTCGTGCTCGCCGGGGACGCGGCCGATCTCGTCCTGGTCGCCGCGGCAACCCCCGAGGGCCCGGGCCTGTTTGCGGTGACCGGCGACCCGGAGGGGCTCACCCGCACGGAGCTGGAGACCCTCGACCTCTCGCGGCCCCTCAGCCGGCTGCACTTCGACGGGGTGCCGGCCCGGATCGTCGGCGCCGCCGGGGACGGGATGCGAATCCTGGAGCCGACGTTCGACCGGTTGCTGGTTGCACTGGCCGCCGAGCAGGCGGGCGGGGCCCGGGCCTGCCTGGACCTCAGCGTCGAGTACGCCCGCACGCGCACCCAGTTCGACGCGCCGATCGGGTCGTTCCAGGCCGTGGCCCATCTCTGCGTGGACATGCTGGCCCGCGCCGAGCGCGCCGAGGCCGCGTCGCACTACGCGGCCGCCGCCCAGGCGGTCGGTGACGGGGAGTTCCCGGTCGCCGCGCGGGTCGCGGCGGGTTACTGCGGGCGGGCGTTCCGCGAGGTCACCACGCAGACCATCCACGTGCACGGCGGCACCGGCTTCACGTGGGAGCACGACGCGCACCTGTTCCACCGCCGCGCGTGGAGCAGCGAGCACCTCTTCGGCACGGCGTCGACCCATCACGCCGAGGTCGCGACCCGCCTCGGGCTCTGATCTCACACGGCGTGGGCGACCTCGGCGGTGGCGGGACGCTCCTGACGGGCCAGGTAGCGCTCCCGCACGACCAGCCACAGCGGGAAGGCCATCGACACCCCGATGTAGGACAGCAGGATGAACAGCACGCCGATCTTGTAGCCGAGCCCGATGCGCTTGGCGTCGAAGAGCACCCAGACCATGAACACGAGCCAGGCGATGGCCATGTCGATGCTCAGGAACGCCGCGGTCCCGCCGGGCGCCATCGCGTCGCCGAAGAACTGGACCGGGTTGAGGATGTTCCCACCGGCCGCCATCCAGGCGAAGGCGTTTGGCCAGGTCAGGATCAGCGCCACGACGCCGGCGAGCAGGAAGAAGGCGTGGCGGATGTTCATCGTCAAGGCAGGCTCTTCTCGTCGAGGGTGAGGGTGGTGGCTCGGCTCACCGGCGCCGGGCCGACATCCCAGCCCGGTCGCTCGCTCGGGGCCCAGCCCGCGTAGCGGAAGCGGTCGCGCAGCGTCTCGGCGCGGATCCCGATCTCGATGGGCACCTCGGCGGCCACCTCCCGCAGGACCTCCCGCCGGTCGGCGCCCGGAGTGGCCAGGGCCTTGACCAGGGCGGTGCCGAGTCGGGTGGGGCCGATGATCCGCTCCACCTTGCGGATGCGGTTGAAGGTGTCCGAGGCGTCCGGGGTGTCGCTGCCGGCGAAGGTGCGGAACGCCTCGCGCACCAGCAGCGACGGCGCCGCGCTGCGAGTCTCGCGGTTGCCCCAGTGGTAGGTGCTGCGCGTGTCACGGTCCCGGCGGCGCTCCCACCGCCGCAGCGCGGCGTCGAGGGCGGACGGGTCGTCCAGGACACCGCGGACGTCCTCACCGAGGAGACGTCCGTGCCGCAGCGCGTCGCGCTGACCCTGGCCGACGACCGGGTCCTTGAAGTGCCCGGCGTCCCCGGCCAGCACCCACCCGGGCCCGGTGGAGGCCCGGTAGTAGGAGCTCAGTTTCGCGGTCGCCCGCAGGGAGTCCGGGTTGGTGGCCCCGGCCAGACGCTCGGCGAGCATCGGGTTCTCGGCCACCCGGGCCGCCCACGTGCGCTCGGTGTCGGCCTGGAAGTGGGGGATGTCCTCGGCCGGAGCCATGAACACCACCTCGAGCCGACCCCGGGGGCTCGAGGGCAGCGTGAGGCAGGTGGCCCGACCGAGGCGGTAGACCCCGTAGGTCTCGGCGTCGACGGTGTCGGCCTGCGGGTCGTCCATGTACCGGAAGGCGAACCCCCGGCCGTTGAGCGAACCCCGGTACGGCTGCCAGGAGCCGACCTCGCTCGCGATCCGGGACCGGCGCCCATCCGCACCCACCACGAGCCGGGCCCGGATCTCCTTCACCCCGGTGCGGTTCTCCCGGTAGCGCACGCCGACCGCGCGCCCGTCCTCCCACACCACGTCCTCGACCAGGCACTTCTCCCGCACGTCGGCACCGGCCTCACGGGCGGCGGCGACCAGGCAGGTGTCCTGCTGGGTGCGCGGGATGCAGAGGCCGTAGTCGATGCCGTCGACGGCGGTGAACCGTTCCCGGACCGCGACGTCGTCGCCGATGAACAGGCCCAGGTACCGCGACCGGGTGGGGCCGAGTGCCAGCGCGTGCGGCAGCGCACCCATGTGCTGCAGTTCGGCGACCCCGTTGGGCACCAGGACGTGCGTGGACAGCTGGTCGGAGGGGAAGCGCGACTTGTCCAGCAGCACCACCTTGCGACCCGCCCGCGCCAACGGCACCGCCGCCGCACTCCCGGCGCAGCGCGACCCGACGATCACGACGTCGGCGTGCTCGATCCCGTCGGAGCTCACGGTGAACCGCCCTCTGCTGGCGATGTCGGCGTCGACGTGGGCCGACGTCGCGGGCGGTCCCCGCGCACGGCCGAGGCCTGCGGCGCCTCGAGGACGGAGGCGCCGCAGGTCGGCCGGATCGGGCTCAGGCCTTGGTGATCTTGACGGGCAGGCTCTTGTAGCTGGCCACGAAGTTCGCCTTGAGCGGCTTCGGGTCCCCGGTCAGCTCGATCTTCTTGACGTGCGGGAGGAGCTCCTCCCAGAAGACCCGCATCTCCTGGCGCGCGATCGGCTGGCCGATGCACATGTGGGCCCCGTAGCCGAAGCCCAGGTGCTTGTTCGGGCTGCGCTTGAGGTCGAAGTCCTCGGCGTTGTCGAAGTACTCCTCGTCGCGGTTGCCCGAGGGGTAGTTCAGCATCAGCCGGTCGCCCTTGGCGATCTTCACGCCGCGAATCTCGGTGTCCTCGGAGGCGCTGCGGCAGAAGTGCTTGACCGGCGAGACCCAACGCACCGACTCCTCGATGAGGCCCGGGATGAGGGAGTGGTCGGCCCGCACCGCGTCCCACTGCTCGGGGTGCCGCGCCGCCGCGATGGCCGCTCCCGTCACGGTGGTCGACGTCGTGTCGTGGCTCGCGGTGGCCAGCTGCATGTACTGCCCGGACACGAAGCTCTCGGGCAGCAGCTCGCCGTCCTCGGTCGTGGCGTTGGCGATCATCGAGAGCAGGTCGTCCTGGGGGTTCTCCCGGCGGTCCTCGATGAACCCGTGGAACCACTCGTAGGCGCTGCTGATCGCGGCCTGGAAGGCCCGCGAGGCCTGGTCGGGCGTCATCTCGTCCATCGGCGACACGACCTCGGGGTCGCTGGGCCCGAAGAACTCCTGGGTGATCTTGAGCATGAACGGCATGTCCTCGAGGGGCATCCCGAACAGGCCCATCACCACGCGGAGCGGGAAGTACAGCGCGAAGTCGGTCACCCAGTCGAACTCGCCGTTGTCGTGGCTGAGCATCTTCTCGACGTCCTCGCGGGCGATGGCCCGCATCTGGTCCTCGTAGCGCTTGATGTTCTTCGACATGAACCAGTTGCCGGTGGTCTTGCGCATCTTGGTGTGCTCGGGCGGGTCCATGAACGGGAAGGCGTCCATGAGACGGGTGGTGCCGCCGTTGACCGACTTGATGAAGTCGTCCCCGGGCCGGGTCTGCAGGATCGGGTTGTTCGCCGTCGCGTTGAACAACACCGGGTCGCGCTCGACGGTCATGATGTCGTCGTACTTGGTGACCAGCCAGAGCGGGTCGTACCCGTCGATGTGCGCCTGCCCCATCGGCATGTTGTTCCGGAGCCACCGGAACGCCGGGTACGTGATGTTGTGCTCGTCGCCGTAGGACTCCGGCAGCACCGCGGCCCGCGCGATGTCGTCGGGGATGCGCGTGCCCTGGTCCTGCGCGGGTGCCGCGGTCATGTGTGCTCCGTGAGAGATCGGTGTTCGAGGTGGTGGCCGACTTCGAACCCTAGGTCCGGAACTCGGGCGTGCCGTCTCCCCACGGGGGGCGTTCGTTGGCCCCCTTCGGACGGCCTGCTCCCGCGGTCGGCCGCCCGCGGAGCGGGCCGTCGGACCCTCACGCGGCGGGGCGGTCCCGACCCGTGCCGACGCCGGCGACCCAGGCGGCGACCCGATGCAGCGTGCGCGGGTCGACGACCATCGACAGGTGCCCGACGTCGGTGAGCTCGAGGTCGGAGACGTCGAGGTCGGCGTGGTCGATCCGGGCGCTCGTCCGGGGGATCATCGTCGGGTCCTGGTGGCTCCACACGGCCAGGAACCGGGTGCGGCAGTCCGGGGCGGGCCGCGCGAGCTCGGCCATCAGCCCGGACCCGGGGCGGAGCTGGCGCACGAGGGTGGTCGGCGGCAGCACCGACGCGAGCGCGCTGCCGTGGTGCGCGCTGCCCATCGTGACGAGCGCGGCCACGGCCTCGTCACCGCCGAGGCACTGCACGTAGTACCGGGCGATCACGCCGCCCAGCGAGTGGCCGATCACGTGGACCGTGTCGGAGCCGGTGCGGATGCGCAGCCGCTCGACGTGCTCGCCGAGCTGCACGGCGGCCTCGCGGATGTCGCCGGTGACCGGGGTCAGCACGCTGAAGTTGACCGCGTGGACGACCCCGAAGCCGCGCCGGCGCAGCATCCGCGCGAGCACCGTGAAGATCGACCGGTTGTCGCCGATGCCGTGCACCAGCAGCACCGGCACCGACGACGCCGCCATGTCCGAGACGACGAGCCCCCGCTGCCGCAGCGTGAGCGCCTCGGTGCGGTGGGCCTCGTACGAGCCGGCGGTGCGCACGTGCTCGTTCCCGACCCCCCACGGATAGGTCCACACGTGGGTCAGGCCCCACGTGGCCTCCACGGCGACGCCCCAGGCGCGGGCCATCACCGTCGTCGGGTGCCGCACGGCGCGGGCGAGCAGCGCGAGCGGGGCGACCGACGGCGATGCCACGGGCAGACGGTATCGAGAGCGGGCGCGATCACGGAGCGTCCGCGCGCCGTTGACCCCCGATGAGAGATCGCCTCGCGCTTCACACTCCCTCCTTCGGGAGGCGAGCGGTGCTGCCGCGAGACCCGACGCCGCAGGCCACACCGGCGGGGAGGGGACCTCCGGTCCGGCGGCGGGCCGTCGTGTTGTCCAATTCACGCGACGGCGTGCAGCGGCGGCCCGTGACCCGGGCGCCGGAACGGAGCTGACCCGAGGAGCGGCACGTGGAGGTCGAGGACGCCTACGACTTCGAGGCGCCGGTGTGGTGGGACCCGAAGGTCCGGCGGATCGTCCTGGACGCCAGTTCGTTCGAGCCGTGCCTGTTCCTGGTCCGGGACGGCGGGTTCGTGCTCGCCGCGCGCAGCGGGGTGATCTGCTCCGGCGACCTCGGTCGGGCCCGGTACTCCTGGCCCGAGCGCATCGACCTGCCGGTGTGCGACCTCGCTCTCGGGGGCCGCGTCTACCGGATCTACTTCTGCCACCCGCATCCGCAGGCCCCGACGTTCGACGGCGACACCGCAGGCGAGATCACCGAGGTGGTGACGCGGGCGGGCGGGCCGGGCGGGGTCGCGACCCGGCGCATCTCGGTGATGCGGATGCCGTCCCACACCAGCCTCAACCCCGGCCAGAAGCGGATGCAGCGGTTCCGGGCCCTGCTGCCGTGAGGCCCGCGGTCGCCGGCGGACGGGCCGGCTCTCAGTGTCCTTCGAAGGTCGGGCGCTGCTTCGCGGAGACCGCGGTGATGGCGTTCCAGCTGTCCTCGGTCCGCGTCACCCGGCCCATCGCCCGCGCCTCGGCCTCGAGCAGCGCCTCGAGGGGTTGGTCGACCGCGGCGAGGAGCAGGTTCTTCATCTCGCCGAAAGCCCGGGTGGGACCGCCGGCCAGCTCGAGGGCGAGCTCCCGGGCCCGCTTGCCCAGCTCCGCATCGTCGACGACCTCGCTCACCAGGCCGCGGGCCGCGGCCTCGTCGGCGGTCCACGTCTGGTTGCGCAGGTAGAACTCGGTGGCCCGGCGGGGTCCGACCAGGCGGGTGAGCGCGTGGGTGCCGCCGCCGTCCGGGGAGAGCCCGATGCCCGCGTAGGCCGCGTAGAAGCGGGCCGATCCCCCGGCCAGGCAGAAGTCCGCCGCCGCGGCGAGGGAGACCCCGCCGCCGACGGCGAGCCCGTGCACCGCGGCGACCACGGGGGCGTCCATCCGGGAGAAGCGGGAGATCGCCGAGTGCAGGCCCGTGGTGGCCGACTTGGTGAACCGCGGCAGGTCGGCCCGGTCCCGGCCGAGCACCCGCAGGTCGGCGCCGACGCTGAAGTACTTCCCCGCCGCGTCGATGAGCACGGCACGGACCTCGGGGTTCTCGTCGCACTCCGCGGCGATCAGGCTCAGCTCGGCGCAGAACGGCCCGTCGAAGGGGTTGCCGCGGTCCGGCTGGTCGAGCGTGATGTGCCCGATGCCGTCGGCGACCTCGAACGTGAACGCCTCGTAGGTCATCGTGGAACCTCCCTGCCTCGGCGGCCCTGCCGATTTCTGCAGGCCCAATCATCGAGTACTCTACTGATGGACACTAGAGTTTCTCTGGACGGCGCCTGGCCGTCCTCACCGATCGGAGGGCGATGTCCCCGACCGCGCTGCCGCGCCCGCTCGAGGGCCTTCGCGTCCTCGACCTGTCGCGCGCGATCTCCGGCCCCTACGTCGGTCGCCTGCTCGCCGATCTCGGGGCGGAGGTGGTCAAGATCGAGGTGCCCGACACCGACATCACGCAGAAGTTCGGGCGTCGTCGCCACGGGCACGCCGGGCTCTACGTCCAGTACAACGCGGGCAAGCGCAGCGTCGGGATCGACCTGGCCTCCGAGCAGGGCGCCGAGGTGCTGCGTGGGCTGGCGGGCGCGGCCGACGTCGTCGTGGAGAACTTCCGGCCCGGGGTCCTCGACCGCCTGCACGTCGGCTACACCGACCTCTCCGCCCGGAACCCCGGACTGATCATGCTGTCGGTGTCCGGCTTCGGACAGTGGGGCCCGGAGTCGGGACGCCAGGCCTACGCCCCGGTCGTGCACGCCGAGAGCGGCATGCTCGGGCGGCAGGCCGAGGCCGACGGCACCGCTCCGGTCGACCTGACGATGGCTCTGGCCGACTCGACGACCGCCCTGCACGGCACGGTCGCGGTCCTCGCGGCGGTGATCCTGCGGGGCCGGACCGGGCAGGGCCAGCACCTGGACATCAGCATGCTCGAGGCGATGCTGGCCAGCGACGACAACGTCTCCTACGCCCTCGAGGGCGACGAGTTCTGGCCCGCCCGCGGGCAGATCGTCGAGGTGGCGGGCGGACCGATGCTGATCTCGGCCGACCCGAAGTTCCTGTGGAGCCGCCTGCGCGCCGCCGGCCACGTCGCCGACCCGGACCCGGACGCCCCCACCGCGCAGCGGATCGCCGCCCGCGCGGAGGTCATGGAGGTCTGGCTGAGCTCGTTCGGCTCGCGCTCCGAGGTGATCGCGGCGCTGGAGGAGGCGCGGGTGGCGTGGGCCGAGGTGCGGACCCCGCGCACGGTCACCGACTCGCCGTCGGTGCAGGCCCGCGGGGTCGTCGCCCAGGTGGACGACCGCGACGGCGGCACCCGGCCGGTGATCCGCACCCCGTACCGCTTCTCCGCCGCCGAGTCGGGGCCCGCGGCAGGCGCACCGCACCTCGGCGAGCACAACGCCGAGGTCCTCGAGAGCTGGGTCGGCATGTCCGAGGAGCGGGTGCGGGCGCTCGAGGCCGACGGCACCCTCTACCGGACCGCGACACCCGTCGGCGGCGAGACCCACTAGGCACCGCACCGGTGGTCAGCACCCGGAACAGCAGGCGAGAGGGATGGGACGCATGGTGAGGACGAGGTTCACCGAGGAGTTCGGCATCGAGCACCCCGTGGTGTGCGGTGGCATGACCGCGGTCGGTACGGCGGACCTCATCGCCCCCGTCGCCGAGGCGGGCGCGCTCGGATTCCTCACCGCGCTCACCCAGCCCGGTCCCGAGGCGCTCGCGAAAGAGATCCAGCGGTGTCGGGACATGACCGATCGGCCGTTCGGGGTCAACCTGACCATCCTGCCCACGATCGATCCGGTGCCCTACGACGAGTACCGGGACGCCATCATCGAGAACGGCGTGAAGATCGTCGAGACCGCAGGCTCGAACCCGGCGCCACACCTGCCCGCCTTCAAGGAGGCAGGCGTCAAGGTGATCCACAAGGCCGTCGCGGTCCGGCATGCCCTCAAGGCCGAGAAGCTCGGGGTCGACGCGGTCAGCATCGACGGGTTCGAGTGCGCCGGGCACCCCGGCGACGACGACGTTCCCGGCCTGATCCTCTTCCCCGCCGCGGCCCGGCAACTGACCATCCCGGTGATCGCCAGTGGTGGCCTGGCGACCGGCGCCGGACTCGTCGCCGCGCTGGCCCTCGGGGCGTCCGCGGTCAACATGGGCACCCGCTTCGTGGCGACCACCGAGGCCCCGGTCCACGACAACGTCAAGGCGCAGATCGTGTCCAACGACGAGCGCTCGACGACCGTCGTCTTCCGCGAGTTCCGCAACACGGCCCGCGTCGCCCGCAACTCGGTCTCCGAGCGGATCGCCGAGATCGGGCGTCAGGAAGGGGCCACCTTCGCCGACGTCGCCGAGCTCGCCTCCGGTGAGCGGGGCCGCACCCAGGTCCTGGCCGGCGGCGACATGGAGGGCGGCATGTGGTGGGCCGGGCAGTCCCAGGCCCTCATCGACTCGGTGGAGGACACCGCCGACGTCGTCCGGGCGATCATGGCCGAGGCCGAGGAGCTCATCGGTCGCACGCTGCCCGGCCTCGTGCGCTAGCCGGATTCCGCCCGGTGACCCGGTGCTCCGGGATCAGCGCGCGTCGTCGTCGGGGGATTCGCGAACGCTCTTGAGCGAGTCCTGCAGCCGATGGGCGGCGTCGACGGGGAGGGGGCCCAGCCCGTACCCGCGCTCGGCCAGCGATGCGTTGGCCTGTTCGGCCGCGCGGGCGCCGGCCTCGGTGAGCTCCGCGAGGATGGTCCGCCGGTCCGTGGGGTGGCGGGTGCGCTGGACGAGGCCCTTCTTCTCGAGCTGGTCGAGGACGAGCGTGACCGTGGTCGGATGGACCAGCATCTGGCGTCCGAGCTGGCCGAGGGGCCGGGCATGGGCGCGCGAGATCTGCAACGTGCTGAGCAGCAGCCATCCCGTCCGGGTGATGTCGTGCTCCTTGAGCACCTCGTCGATGACGGAGACCATCTGCTGGTGGGTGCGCATGAGCGCGGCCATCGTGGCGAAGAGCTCCGGCGCGGGCTGCCCTTCGTCGGACCAGCGTCCGCGCGTCCACTCGACCGGGTCGACGTCGTGGAGCTCGTCTGGCGCCGTGCTCATCGCTCGATCCCCCGACCATCGATTCATCGTGCTTCTTCTCGACGAGTCTAGCCGTGACCTTGCCCGCTTCGCGGGTTCGCGGCTGTCGGGCGACGGCGGGAACCATGGTCGAGCCGCTCACACGACTCATCGCGCGGCGCTCCCCGCGGTGTCGTCACAGATGCTAGGACAGCTGTCCGGTCAGCTGTACGCTCACGCCATGACGGCCTCCTCGAACGACGGTGTCGGTGGTGCGCGGCAGGTGGCGGGTCCGGCCCGGAATGCTCTCCGGGCACCCGTCATCGTCGCCCCGATGTTCCTGGTCTCCGGTCCCGAGCTCGTGATCGAGTCGTGCCGGGCGGGACTGGTCGGGTCCTTCCCGACGCAGAACGCCCGGACCTTCGACGACCTCGTGGACTGGTTCGACCGGATTCGGGCCGGGGTCGCGGACCTGCCGGACCCGTCGTGGGCGATCAGCATGATCGTGCACCGCAGCTACGAGCGTTTCGCCGCCGAGCTCGAGCTGGTCCAGCAGTACCGCCCGGACGTCGTCGTCACGGCCCTCGGTCCCCCGAGTCGCGTCCTCGACGAGGTGCACGGTTACGGCGGGGCGGTGTACGCCGACGTCATGTCGGTCGAGCACGCGCGGAAGGCGGCCGACGCCGGTGCCGACGGGCTCGTGCTGGTCTGCCACGGCGCAGGCGGCCACACGGGGCGCCTGTCCCCGTTCGCGTTCGTCGACGAGGTCCGGCGGTTCTTCGACGGCACCGTCGTCGTCGGAGGCGCCGTGTCGACCGGTCGTGCCGTCCGCGCGGTGGAGGTCCTCGGAGCCGACTACTCCTACATGGGCACGCGGTTCATCGCGTGTCCGGAGTCGTTGGTGAACGAGCGCTACCGCGACATGCTGGTCCGGTCGGACCTCGGCAACGTCACCGCGACCGCGGCCGTCACCGGGGTGCTGTGCAGCTGGCTCAGCGAGAGCCTCTCCGACGCCGGGTACGACGCCGGCGACCTGGCCGCGGCCGGGCAGATCGACTTCTCGGACGTGCACGGCGAGCACAAGCCGTGGAAGGACATCTTCGGGGCGGGCCAGGGAGTCGGCGAGATCGACAGCGCGGCCTCGCTGGCCGATGTGGCCGATCAGGTCGTCGAGGAGTACCTGGCCGCGGGCGGACACTCCGAGGTCGCCTCGGGACCGCGCAGGGCGGAGGCTCGCGTCTGACGTCCGAGCGCACGGCCTCGACGGCGATGCTCGAGCGCGAGTGGTGTCATTCCGTGGGCGCCGCCCGGCGCGCTGGTGCGTAGAGGGCGTTCCAGACGATCAATGCGTAGGCCTCCAGCAGCGAATCGGCCCGCGACGACTCCGTGCGCACCATGCGGTGCAGGCCCCGCTCGGCCATCCATTGGAGCCAGTACGCGGTCTCGTACGGGGGAAGTGACGGGTCGACGAATCCGGCGACCTGCCCTCGCTCGATATGGGCGGCCAATCCGGCGATGTAGCTCGCCATCGCGTCGTCGACCGCCTGCCGGACGCCGTGGTCGTACCCGATCGCCTCGTGCGTGGCCGCCATCAGCTCCGGATGCGGGCGGTATGCGGCGACGATTCCGGCCAGGGCGGCCCGCAGATCGCTCTGCTCGGCGCGCGCGTCGAGGTCCCACCACACCTGGGCCGCATTCAAGATCGTGCTGCTGACATCGCCGTACCAGGTGCGCAGCAGATCGGCCTTGTCCTCGAAATAGACGTAGAACGTGGTCCGTGACAGGCCTGCCTCGGCCACGATCTCTCCGACCTTGATGTCCGCGAACGTCTCTCCGTCCCGGAGGCGTCGCTCCACGACCTCGAGGAGTCGGGTGCGCGCTGCCGCGCGCCGACCGGCGCGCGTCCATCGTCCATCGATCGGCGACTCGCTCACGACCCGATGCTACGGACGCTGCCCCGTGGGAACCGATCCGGGAGACGGCGTGCCCCACGAGCAGTTCCATCCGGTCGCGGTGAAAGCGTCGCACCATGGAGAGAAGTCCCTACCCCTTTCGGCGCCTCCCACCTCTGACACGATTCGGTCGTCGAATTCTCTCCGGCATTCCTGGGCAATGGTCACACCAAATGTTAATGTGTGCGGCACACCGTCTTCACGGACCGAGATCCGATGTAGGGCCCGGTGCCGCGATGACACTTCCGGGAGATTCGATGGAATATTCGCTGATGGTGCACGGTGACGACGCCCGCGAGCGCCAGGTCGATGCGACCAGCGCCGAGGACGCGATGCGTCAACTCCTGGGCGGGGCGCAGGACGGTCCCGTCCACGTGACGTTCCTGTACGCCGCCGCCACCGAGGCGGAGGCGGCCGGCACAGACCGCTTCCCCGCCACCCGGCAGCGGACCAGGAGCGAGGACGCGGGCCACACCCGCACCCAGGTCGCTCGTCGGGTGCCGTGATGGGCGGACTGCCGCTGCCGATCCTGCGCGTCCCCCCACCGGCGCCGGTGGTCGAGGCGAAGCTCGAGGCCGTGCGTGCGCGCCTGGAGTCGATCCTGGAGTCGGTGCAGTTCCCCACGCATCGCTGGCAGCTGGTCGTCGCCGCCGATTACCACGGGGCCGACCATGCCACTCGTCGAGCCCTGCGCGATCTGTCGGTCGAGACCTATCCGGATTCGGCGGCCGTCGTCGACGCGCTCGCCCGGACCTCGTGGATCTCTCTGCCGTGTGATCCCACGACGCGGCACACGCCCGTCGACGACTGACGCGCTCCATCCCGCGGCCGGTCAACCGGATGCCGTGGTGAAGACCGGCCAGCCGATCTCTTTGCGCCAGGCGTCGGGGTCGGCGGTGTCCCGCGGCCCGACGAGATAGTTCTCGTGCACGGGGCCGTCGACGAGCAGGGCGTGCTCGGCGAGGTGGGCACCGAGGGCGCCGTAGGTGACGTCGATGTCGTCGTGCGGGCCCCGGTGCACGGTGAGGGCCAGCTCCCGGGCCGGGAGCACGGCGGTACGGACCCGGCCGACGTCGAGGTCCCGGTCGGTGGGCACGAAGACCGTGGCGTGACCCTCGCCGTGGGTGAACAACGCGTTGTCGTACCGGCCGCCGGGCGGGCCGGTCGGGTGTGCGCCGGCCGCGGCCAGTGCGGCGTCGATCTCCGTCATCGCGGCCGCTGCAGCGCGCCGACCGCCTCGGTGGTCGCGGCGAGTCGACGTTCGAGCCGGGCGAGGTGATCGGTGATCAGCTCGGCACGACCGTCGACGTCGATGTCGAGCAGGCGGGCGATCTCGCGGACCGGCATGTCGAGATCCCGGAACCGCCGGATGACCTGGGCCGTCGGGATCTGCTCGGTCGAGTAGTAGCGGTAGCCCGAGTGCGCGTCCACCTGCTCTGGCGCGAGCAGGCCCGCGTCGTGGTAGTGGCGCAGGGTCTTGACGCTCAGGTGCGTCACGGTGGCGAAGTCGCCGATGCCCAGCAGCGCGGTCACGACGAGGAGCCTGCACCCTCCCGCGGCGGGAGAGTCCCGGTCCGGTGGCGACGCTCACGCCGCCTGGACCCTCCCCCACGGGGAGACCCGAGGGTCGGTGCCATGACCGCAGAGGAGCCCACCATGTCCGAGCCGTTGATCGATCGCTACTTCGCCCTGGCCGCCGACCCCGACCTCGACGCCTACTTCGCCCAGTTCGCCGACGACGCCGTCGTCGAGGACGAGGGCCATCTCTACGAGGGCATCGACGCCATCCGCACGTGGCGCACGACCGTCCCGGCGGTGAGCTACCACCTGCGCCGCGTCGAACCCACGGAACGCGGCAGGCGGGCCGTCGCCGAGATCCGCGGCGACTTCCCCGGCAGCCCGGTCACCCTCGGGTTCGCCTTCGTCCTGGACGCCGACCGGATCCGGGAGCTGGCCATCCGCCCGGTGGCCGAATGACGCCTCCGCGCCGGGTCCGTACGGCGCAGTAAGGTGCCGTGCCTGGAGCCCGGGACCCGACATTCCGGCGCGGACAGCGACGACGGGAGGCCTCCACGGTGCGGGATGCGACGGCGATGGCGGCCCTGCTGCTGCCGGTGTGGGTGCGGATCCTGGGGACGGTCGTCCTCGTCCTGACGGCCGGCGTCCTCGCGTCCCGGGCCGCACGGACCTCCGGCTCCGCCCGTCCGTGGCACGGGCTCTACGCGCTGGTCGCGGCGGCGTTGGCACTGATGTTCGCCGCGAACCCCATGACCGGACCCGGCCTGTCCCCGCCGTCGCTGATCGTCCTCGCCGTCGCGGTGGTCGGGGTGATCGCCGTGATCGGGCGGATGGTGGCTCGCCGACGGTCCGGCGGGGCGACGTGGCCCTGGGCGATCGCGCTGGTCGACCTCGTGATCCTCGGCTACATCCAGGTCCCGTCGCCCGACCGCCCGATCCCGGTGTGCGTCCTGTTCGCCGCCTACCTCGCCGTCCAGGTCGTGATCCGCGCGACGGCGGCGCTGCGGGCGCTGCGCTCGCGGCTCCCCGCGCCGGAGCGCAGCCTGGTGGGCGCGGCCGGCGGACCGACCCGCGACGAGGACACGGCCGGCGCGCCGTCCGGCGGGGACGCGGCCGGTGGGGCCCTGACCGGGCTCGCCCTCGCGGTGCTGGCCCTCGCCATGCTCTACATGATCTCCATCTGAGCGCTCACCGCGCCGCGGCGGCACACAGCGCGACCGGATCGACCCGGTCGACCGGCGTCCGGGGCCGCCAGCACACGACGGCGACCCCGTCGACCACGACGGCGTCGCCGCCCATCTGACGGACATCGCTCGGCGGCGCGGGTTCGCCGGGTGATGCTTCGGCGCCCCGCGCGGCCCGGGAGTAGAAGAGCAGGGTGCGCGGGGACCAGACCCGCCACCAGGGGGCTCGGCGGAGTCCGAGACGCCGATAGAGGCGGCCGTCGACGTCGGCCAGGAACGCGCCCCGCCACCCGACGGCGTCGGCGACGTCGGCGAGCACGGGCGCCGGGTCGAACCCGACGGCGATCAGCCGGACGTCGCCCGCGGTGCGCTGCACCTGCCCGAGGTGCCGTTGGCAGGGCAGTCAACCGTGGTGGCGGATGGCGACGACGACGCCAGTGAGTGTCCCCAGGTCCGTGATGACCCCGCTGCGGACGTCGGGCAGCCGCACGCCCGCGAGGTCGACCGGCCCGGTGCTGCGCCGTGGCATCAGGGCCGCCGGGCCCGCGTCTCGACGAGCGGCAACTGCCGGCGCAGCGAGGCGTTCTCCACCGGGTCCAGCAGCGCGTGCTGCACGCAGGCGGGCACGAGGGTGCCGTCCTCGGGGTGCGCCATGGCGTAGTGACAGGCCGCGAGCCGCTCCTGGACACCACGGACCCCGGGATCGTCCGCGATCTCGCCCCGCTCGGTCGCCGCCCAGGCCGGGCCGACCTCGTCGGCGTCCATGAACCGGTGCATCACGAAGGTCATCGGGCGCACCCCGTGACGCAGCACGGCGCCGAGGCCCGCCGCACGCACCCGCCGGGCCGCCCAGCCCACCGCCACCGGCACCACCCGCGGATGGCGCGCGATGACCCGGGCGAGCCGGACGACCAGGACCGGCAACGAGCAGCCGATGAAGTTGACCCCGCCGAACCAGCGGTAGAAGGCGTCACGGGCGGCGAGGTCGCGGTGATCGCCGCCATCGGCGACGGCGTGCCAGCGCGGCCCCACCCAGAAGCCGTAGGCCACGCGGTTGCACCGCAGGTCCCCGTTCTGGATCACCGTGGGGTCGAGCCGGGTGCCGGCGCCGCGCTCCATCTCCGCCCAGACCTCGTCGCCGGAGAGCGCCCGGTAGTCCTCGTGCCAGCGGCGCTGGTCCCCCAGGTTCGCGGCGGGCTGGAACGACAGCATGCCGAAGCCCATCCGCGAGGTCTCGCGCACGACCTCGGCCACCTCGGCGAGGTTGGCCGGGGACACGGTCATGGTGTGCGCGACGAAGTACCGCACGCCGTGCTCCCGGCGCAGCCGCTCGAAGCGGGCGACGAACTCCCGGCGGTAGGCGTGCAGCGATCGTTCGTCCGGTGGCCGCGCGATCCCGCGGCGGCCGGTCATGAGCGAGTCGAAGTGCCCGGCGAAGGACAGCCGGTGCAGCCGCCGTCGCCCGTCCGGACCCACCGCGAGGCGGCGCAGGTAGTCGTCGTCGACGTCGCCGTGGGTCATGCTCATCGGTTCACGCCCGTGCTCGCGCATGACCGCGAGGGCGGCGGCGTGGTCGTCCGGGTCGAGCAACGTGACCTCGCCGCCGATGAGCTGGGCGTGCGCGACGGGGCCACGCCGCTCGCGGAGCAGGCGCATCTGGGCGTCGACCTCGCGCACGGTGTGCCCGCCGTCGACGCGGACCCGGTTGGCGTCCCGGGAGTGGTAGCAGGGCGAGCAGGAGAGGTTGCAGCGCGGGAAGACCCCGTGCGTGCCCTCGCACCCCACGGCGTGACGTCCGAGGGCCTGAGCAGGGGTACGCGCCGACTCGGGCAGCTCGGCCCACCGGCGCTCGAGCGCGGCCCGGAACTCGGGATCCACCGGGCGGGTCCGGGCGAACCACCGGCGCACGCGGGTCCACGGACTCATCGGGTCTCCTCCTCGGGGAACGGCGGAACCGCCCGTGCCCGACGGGCCCCGCCCCCGGAAAGGGCGAGGCGGGCAGCGGCCTGGCGCACCGCGAGGGTCCAGGTCGGGTAGGCGTGCACGGTCTGGGCCAGCCGTCCGGTCAGGGCACCGATCCGCATCACCAGCGCGATCTCGGCGATCATCTCGCCTGCCCGGTCGGCCACGATGGTCGCGCCGAGCGGGCGTCCGCCGCCGACGGGACCCAGGCCGCCGCGGGTCAGGCGCCGGGTGCCGCGCGGCGCGGCGGCGACCAGGCGCACGAACCCGTCCTCGCGCCCCGCGGTCACGGCCCTGTCGACCTCGCTCATCGCCACCTCGGCCACCCACGCGGGCCCGCGGCCCGCGGCGGCCGCCTCGCCCAGCCCGATGGTCGCCACCTCCGGGTCGGTGAACACCACCCGGGGCACGAGGCCCGGCTCGAAGCGGCGGGAACGGCGGCGGGTCGCGTTGGCGGCGGCGAGACGACCCATCTCGTCGGCCGCGTGCGTGTGCGGGCACAGCCCGGTGACGTCACCCGCCGCCCACACACCCTCGGCGGTGGTCCGCAGGTGCGCGTCCACCGCGACCGCACCCGACGCGGTCCGGGCCACCCCCGCGGCGTCGAGACCGAGATCGTCGACGGCGGGACGCCGCCCGATGGCCATCAGCAGTCGGGCGGCGTCGAGTCGCCCGCCGTCCGCGGTGCTCACCCGCACCCCGCGGGGCCCGGGCGCGACAGCGGTCGCGCCGGCCCCGACCCGGACGTCGACGCCGTCGCGGGACAGCACGGTGGCGAGCACGGCGCCCACGTCGGGGTCCTCGCCCGGGAGGAGGCCCTGGGCGGCCTCGACGAGCGTCACCGCCGTGCCGAGTCGGGCGAAGGCCTGGGCGAGCTCGCAGCCGACCGGCCCGCCTCCGACGACGACCATCGAGGGCGGCGCGTCGTCCAGGGAGAACACGGTGTCGGTCGTGAGCACCGAGTCCTCGGCGACGGTGTCGAGCCCGGACAGCGCCGCCGGCCGGGGCGAGGACCCGCAGGCCAGCACGGTGCTCCGCGCGGTGAGCCGCAGGCCGGCGACCTCGACGGCACGCGCGGCGACGAACCGGGCGCGTCCCTCGCGGACCTCGACCCCCTCGCCGCGCAGCACCGTCGCGGTCTCGGTCGCGGCCACCCGCGCCACGGTGGCCCGCACCTGCGCCAACGCGATCGCGGCGGGTTCGCCGCGGGCCGCCGCCGCGAGGAGGGTCTTCGAGGGCACGCAGCCGGTGAACGTGCAGTCGCCGCCGGGTGGGCCCTCGGTCACGAGGACCGTGCGCCGGCCCACGCGCACGCCCTCGCGGGCGGCGGCGAGTCCCCCCGCGCCCGCCCCGACGACGAGCAGGTCGACGTCAGCCACGGGGCACCCGGCGCCGGGCGTCGTACCGGGCGCGGATGCGTTCCGGGTCGACCCCGAGGAAGTACTGCAGCTTGTAGCACTGCATGAGCACGATCATCCGGACCGTGCCCTGCTCGACGAACCGTCGGGCCGAGGCCGTCGACGCCGTCGGGAGCACGACGAGCCGGCCGCGGCGGTGCAGCCGCCGCGACATCTCCAGGTCCTCCATGATCGGCATGTCGGGAAAGCCGCCGACCTCGTCGAACACCGACCGGCGCACGAACATGGCCTGATCCCCGAAGATCCAGTGCAGGTGCCGGGCGCGCAGGTCGGAGGTCCACTCGAGCCATCGCAGCGCGGCGGAGGTCCGGTCGAACCGCAGCCGACACCCACCCCCGACGACGGCGGGGTCGCGCAGGGCGGCACGCAGTGCGCTCAGCGCGCCGGGGTCAAGCACGGTGTCGGCGTGGACGAACCAGAGCACCTCTCCCGTGCTCGCCGCTGCGCCCGTGTTCAGTTGCGGGCCGCGGCCCGCCCGGCTCGGGACGACCCGGGCCAGCCTGCGGGCGCGCTCCACGGTGCCGTCGGTACTGCCTCCGTCGACGACGACGACCTCGCAGTCGGGGTAACTGCGGTGCAGGCGGGTGAGCAGGCCGCCGATCACGGCCTCCTCGTCGCGCACCGGCACCACGATCGACACCGAGGGCGTCGCCGACCCGGCGGCCGGGCGGGGCAGCGCCACGGTGTCCTCCTCCGGGTCCGGCCTCACACCGCGCACTGGTAGATCGTCGGCAGCGACCCGTCCCGCTGGCGCAGACGCAGGAAGCGCTCCACCACCCGACGTCGCGCCTCGCCCATCGACACCTCCGGCCCGCCGAGCACGAGATCGGGCGAGGTCGCCCGGTCGGCGCCGGCCGGGTGCCAGTACCAGCCGTCCGCCGTGGCCGTCAGCTCCGGCACCGTGGCCGCGTCGTCGACGAGCATGCCCGAGGTCGAGTTCCCCCGGGCGACGAGCGGACGTACCGCGACCTGTCCGGCATCCACCCCATGGCCGGCGAGCAGGTCACGGAGCGGCTCACCCTGGCCTGCGCTCTCCGTCGTCTCCGTCATCCCCACCCGGACCGGCAGGTCGAGGTCCCGCGCCACGTCCACTCCCGCCAGCGCTCGCGCCCACGATCCGCGACCACGGTGGGCGTCGTGCGCGGCCTCGCTGCCGTCGAGCGAGGTCTGCAGGGTCAGCCCGGGGCGCCCGGCGAGCCGGTGCAGCTGCCGGAGACGCGTACCGCGGTAGAGCATGCCGTTGGTCAGGCACACCGTGGTGAGGTGCTCGGTGGCGTAGAGCAGCATCTCGACGAGGTCGGCCTCGAGGAACGGCTCCCCGCCGGTGACGTAGAGCTCGGTGAACCCCTCGGCGACGGCGTCGTCGACCAGGGCGCGGAACCTCTCGAGGCCGAGGCGCCGGGGCGAGGCCCGCGGCGACGAGCCGACGGAGCAGTACGAGCAGGCCAGGTTGCAGTCGAAGTTCGTGTAGACCCACAGCCGGGCCGGGAACAGCGCGGATCCGAACAGCGGCACCACGGGTCGTTCGGCCGTGGTCACCGGCTCGGGTGCACCGGCCAACCGGTCGAGCACCGAGCGGTAGAGCTGGAACCGGCCCCGCGACCGCTCGGCGGGGGGAAGGATCTCCAGGCAGGAGGTCCACCAGCCCGTCTCCACCGCCTCGGCGAAGGACTCGGGCAGCCCGGCGGCCCGGATGGACGCGGCCTGCGCCTGCCAGTCGTAGTCCAGCGCGACGACCTGGGCCTGGGCGCCCCCGTCGACGAGGTCGACCAGCGCGTACCGGACGCGGCGGGTGCCGTCGTTCGCCGGACGGCCGAGGACGCCGACGTTGACCACGAGCGTCTCGCCGCCGTCGGAGCGCGTGACCCGGCGGATCCACGGCAGGCCGGAGTGCGTGCAGCACACGACGTCGGCGCCGGACACGTCGACGCGCGCGCGGTGCTCGTCGTCGTCGAGCGACTCCCACCAGAAGTCGTTCACCGCCTGGGGCGACCCGTGCACGAGATGCAGGTCGACGCCCTCCACGGTCTCCCGGCGCTCGACGGGCAGGGTCCGCATCCAGGCCGCGAACGCCTCGGAGGTGTGCGCGAAGGTGTAGTCGTAGGCGATCTGCGCGAACGCGTTGTCGGCGTCGTCGGTGTACCCGCATCCGCAGTCGGTCTGCCGCGACCCGATCGCCACCTCGTAGTTCCCCGCCACGCACTCGACGGCGTACTCGGACAGCAGCGGCCAGATGGCCTCGGGCTCGGCGCCGTAGGCGCCGAAGTCACCGAGGCAGAACAGCCGGTCGGCACCGTGCGCGGCGGCGTCCGCGGCGAAGGCACGCAGCGCGTAGGGGTTCGAGTACGTCCCGCCGCACACTGCCAACCGCGTCATCGCGGCCCCCTGACGGCGGGACCCGCCGGCAGGTCCGCCCTGCGCGAGTGCCGACCGACGATCACGCGGCCACGGTAGGCGAGGTGTCGTCGGCCCGTCGACCGCCGCGTCTCACAGGGCGTCGAGCGCGCGGCGCAGGTCGCCCACGGTGGCGTAGCTCAGGCCGATCGGGTGGACGTGGCGATGGCGCAGCACGCCCTCCGCGTCGATCACCATCACCGAGCGCCGGGTGCCGACGACGGGGATCGCCGCGCCGTAGGCGGTCGCGACGGCGAGGTCGGGGTCGGACAGCAGCGGCACCGTGACGCCGTCGCGCCGCTGGAAGCGGTGGTGGGACTCCAGGCTCTGTCCGGAGATGCCGACCACGGTCGCGTCCAGGTCGTCCATCGCGGTGCCGCTCACCGCGTAGGAGCGGAACTGCCGCGCACAGACGGCTCCGCGGTCGAGGGTGTAGAAGAGCAGCACCACTCTCCGCCCGCGGTGATCCGAGAGCCGGAATGTGCCGGACGTACCTTCCAGTGCGAAATCGGGAGCGGGCGCTCCGACCTCGGCGACGTCGCCCATGATCCGAAGTCTAAGATGTGGGCGCCCGGATCTCGTCACCGCCCGACAGGACCCCGCCCTCGTGCTCTGGCTCGCGATCGCCGCACTCGCGTCGGCCATTGCGGTCAATTGCGTGGCGGTGTGGGCGCAGAAGCGTCACCGCGCCTACGACCGTCTCGGGCGGTGGGCATGGCCCGCGCACATCGCGCTGCTGGTGGTCGTCTGGGGCGGCGCCGTGCTCGCGATCGTCCTGCTCGTGCTCCACGGTCCCGAGATCCGCTGGCCCCTGCCCTCCTGGGTCCGGTGGCCCGGGCTCGTCCTCGGCCTGATCGCGACGATGGTGTTCGGGCAGGGAATTCGGCAGCTCGGCGCGCAGTCGTTGTTCAACGGGAACTTCTTCGGGCACGGTCGCCCGTTCACCCGCGAGGGCATCTACGAATGGCTCGACGACCCGATGTACGTCGCGTACACCGCGACCTTCGTCGCCCTGGCCATGCGTCAGGCGGACGCGATCTACCTGCTGCTGGCCGTGGTCAGCGCCGTGGGGTTGAACCTCGTGGAGTCGAGGGTCGAGCGGTTCGAGGAGCCGGCGGAGGAGTGGGCGGTCTCGCCCCGGGCCGGGGACGCCCGCGGCTAACCGCCCGGTGCCGGGGCGTCGGCCTGCCGCCCCTCGTCCGGAGTCACCCACCTCGTCTCATCGACCGGCCGTGTCCAGGTCCAGGTCCAGCTCGACGAGCGGCACGGCGACGAACAGCTCCTCGTCGGTCAGCCCGGGTCGACCGATCAGCCGCGAGATGACCGGCCTGAGGAGACGCCAGGTGGCCGGGCGCTCGGTCCGGTACGCCTCGAAGTGCGCGCGGGCCTCGGCCTGGCCGGTCAGTCGGGCGGTCCCCGCCACACCGCGGTGCCGGCCGACCCACACCCGCACGCGCGGGTCCTTCCCCACGTTGCGGTACCAGTCGGCGTCCTCACCCATCCCGGCGGCGATGACGTAGCGGTTCCCCGGCAGCCGGCGCACGACCTCGAGCACGACGAACCGTGCCCGGCCGCTGCGGCGGCCCGTGTGCTGCAGCATCAGGACACGCTCGCCGAGGAGCCAGCCGTACCCGGCGTCGTAGAGCCGGATCGGGGCGCGCGCCACCGTCCGCGCTGCCCTGGCCCCGACGCTGGTCGCCACAGCTCGACGCTAGCCAGGGGGGCAAGGTGCACGCCCGCCGCGCTCACGCGTCGGCGACCTGGGCCCTCAGGGCCGGTATCTCCCGAGCTGCTCGACGACGTCGGTGACCGGCGGCTCCTCGCATCGCACGTCGAGGGTCTCGGTGTAGGCGGTGAACTCGACCAGCCGGCGGAGCTGGCTCGGGTCGTCGACGTCGACCACGGACACGATCGTCACGCCGTCCTCGAGGCGGAAGACGTCCCACCGGAGCCAGTCCGGGCGAACGCGGTCCAGCTCGTCGTGGACGGCCGCGACCAGGCGCGCATCCAGGTCCTTCTGGTCTTCCTTGAGCCGGTACCGGCTGACAACCCGCACGCCTGCTCCCTCGGCTGGTCCGGCACGTCAACTGCAGCCAGCAGACCAAGAACCTCTCCCGTTGAGGAGAAAGGCCTGGTCAGGTGGAGCCGCCTTGGGGATTCGAACCCCAGACCTACGCATTACGAGTGCGTTGCTCTGGCCGACTGAGCTAAGGCGGCAGCAAGGACGAGTGTAGGCGAGCAGCCCCCCAGGACGGACGACCGGGGTCCGGGAACATCATCGGCACGGTCCCGGTTGGCTTCTGATGTGTCCGTCGTCGGAGCCGTCGTCGTCGTCGCTGTCCTCGCGATCGCCACCGTGATCGGGCTCGTGATGCGGGCACGGTCCGGCCGGGTAAGGGCCGCCGAGGCCGCCGCGATCCCGGACGAAGCGTCCGGATGGGCGCTCGCCGACCTCGCTCCCGACCCCGACGACCGCGTCCTGCTCCTGCAGCTCTCGTCGCCGGTCTGCGCTCCGTGCCGGCAGACCGCCGCGGCGCTGACCGAGCTCGCCGAGCGCGAGACCGGGCTGCGGCACGTCGAGATCGACGTCGCCGACGACCCCGACGCCGCCCGAGCGCTGCACGTCATGCGCACGCCGACGACGATCGCGTTCGCCCGCGACGGCCGTGAGCTGCTGCGGGTGTCGGGGGTGCCCCGTCGTCGGGAGCTGCTCGACGCGCTGGACACCGAGCTGGCCGCACGCCGATGATCGTCGGTGTGCTGACCCGCCGACGGGCCGTCGACCACGGCCGCCTGTCCGCCGACCTCTGTCCGGGCCGCTGACCACCTCGTCGCGCCCATCCCGGAGGAACCCGCACCATGCAGCTCGACCCCCGTGGCGTCCGCTTCGCCGCGACCGTCACAACCCTCGTCCTCGCGCTCGTCCTGATCACCGGCAGCGGATGGCTCGCACTGGCCCAGGCGATCGTGTTCGCCCTGCCCGCCCTGTTCGGGATGCGCTTCTCGCCGTACGGCGCGCTCTTCCGGACCGCGGTCGCGCCCCGGCTCGGCCCGCCCGCCGAGACCGAGGACGCCGCACCCGTCCGGTTCTCGCAGACCGTGGGCCTGGTCTTCACCGTCGTCGCCGCGGCGGGCTACCTGAGCGGCCTGACCACCCTCGGGATCGTCGCGACGGCGTTCGCGCTGCTGGCCGCGTTCCTCAACGCCGCGTTCGGGTTCTGCCTGGGCTGCGAGACGTACGGGTTCCTGGGGCGCTTCCGGACCGCGGGTCGCCCGGCCTGAACGAGGATGCGGCGCTGCTGACGTCCAGCGTCAGCGATGCCGCATCGCTGACAACCCGGAAGCCGTCGGCCCGTCGCTAGGGTCGCCCGTGTGACCGGAGCCGACGCGACCGGGACCGACGCCGTCCGCGATGTCGTCGGGGCGTACCTGGACCGCTCGTGGGTGACGTGGGCGGTCGGCCAGCTGACCGCGGACGCCCGCCGCAGCGCCGACACCCACCTGCTGCGCCTGCCGCGCGCGCACGACCGCGGGATCGAGCTCTACCTCAAGGACGAGTCGACGCACCCGACCGGCAGCCTCAAGCACCGCCTCGCGCGCTCGCTGTTCCTCTACGCGCTCTGTAGTGGCGACATCGGCCCGGACACGACGGTCGTCGAGGCGTCCTCCGGGTCGACCGCGGTCAGCGAGGCCTACTTCGCCCGGTTGCTCGGCCTGCCGTTCGTGGCGGTGATGGCGCGCTCGACGAGCCCTCGCAAGATCGCGCTGATCGAGCGCGAAGGCGGGCGCTGCGAGTTCGTCGGCACCGCGGGCGAGGTGTACGAGGCCGCCCGCAGGATCGCCGACGACCGCGGCGGGCACTACCTCGACCAGTTCACCCACGCCGAGCGCGCCACCGACTGGCGCGGCAACAACAACATCGCCGAGTCGATCTTCACGCAGCTCGCCGAGGAGCCACACCCGGTACCCGCGTGGATCGTCGTGGGCGCCGGGACCGGCGGCACCAGCGCGACGATCGGCCGGTACCTGCGCTACCGCGGGTACGACACCCGGCTCGCCGTCGTCGACCCCGACGGCTCCGCGTTCCTGTCCGCCTACGCGGGCGGGGACGCGCACGGGGCCGGATCGCGGATCGAGGGGATCGGCCGGCCCCGCGTCGAGCCGTCGTTCGTCCCGCGCGTCGTCGACCGCATGATCGGGGTTCCCGACGCGGCCTCGGTCGCCACGATGCGGTTCCTCGCCTCGACCTTCGGGATCGACGCCGGCCCCTCGACCGGCACGAACGTGTTCGGCGCCCTGCGCCTGGCCTGCGAGATGACCGAGGCGGGCCGGGCCGGCAGCATCGTCACGCTGATGTGCGACCGCGCCGACCGCTACTCCGACACCTTCGGCGACGACGGCTGGCTCGCCGCGCAGGGCATGGACCCGACGCCGTTCGCCGCCGAGGTCGCCGACGCGTGGCGCTCCCTCGGCGGGACCTGACCGCCTACTCCCCCGACGGGCGCGGGTGCAGCGGCACCGGGAGCCGGACGAGCGCGATGCCGAACAGGTCGCGGTAGGCCGCCAGGGCCTCCCCGTCGGACAGGTCGTCCTCGGTCCGGGTGCCGTCCGCCGCGGTACGGATCAGCTGGCGGCCGGCGAGCGTGACGCGGCCCGCGGGCGAGAGCGGGAGCGTGCAGGTCGGGCCGCCGGTGAACACGGAGTCGGGATGGGTGGCCGTCCAGTAGGCCGTGGGCTCGAAGTCGCTCCGCGTGTACTCCCGGGTGTCCAGGCGGTACCCCGGCCCGCCGTGGGCGTCGCGGACCTCGATGTCGCCGCCCGGCTGCGGGACGACCTGGACCGACTCGCGCGCCAGCTCCAGCGCGGGGACGGCGAAGCCGCCGAACCCGACGTCGACGAGCCGCGCGACACCGTCGTCGCCGGTCACCCGCAGCGCCTGGTGCGCGAGCGGCGCCGAGTCGCTCTGCGGTCCGTGCACCCGCGCGCCGAGGAACCCGACGTCGTACCCGAGCTCGGCCAGCAGCCACCCGAACAGGCCGTTGAGCTCGTAGCAGAACCCACCCCGGCGTCGTCGCACGATCTTGTCGAACAGCGCCCCGGGGCGGGTGTCGATCGGCTCGCCGAGGTGGATCGACAGGTTCTCGAACGGGACGGCGCGATAGTGGCGCTCGGTGATCGTGGCGAGGTCGTCGTCGGCGCCCGCGCCGATCCGGGCCAGGTAGTCGACAACTTTGCGCTCCGGGTCGTCGCCGGTGACGTCCATCGGACCGGTATACACGGCGTCATGCGCGTTGCCCTCGCCCAGATCCTGGCGTCCGACGATCCGGCCGCGAACCTCGAGCTGGTGGCCGACCACACCGCGCTGGCCGCGCAGCAGGGTGCCTCGGTCGTCGTGTTCCCCGAGGCGACGATGTGCCGGTTCGGGGTCTCGCTGAAGCCGGTCGCGGAGCCGCTGGACGGGCCGTGGGCGAGCGAGGTCCGGGGGATCGCCGAGCGGAACGGCGTGCTGGTCGTGGCAGGGATGTTCACGCCGACCGCCGACGGGCGCGTGACGAACACCCTGCTCGCGACGGGCCGCGGCGTGGACACCTCCTACGACAAGATCCATCTCTACGACGCGTTCGGGTTCGCGGAGTCCGACACCGTCGCGGCGGGGACGGAGCCCGTGGTCGTGGAGGTCGACGGCGAGACCCTCGGCCTCGCGGTCTGCTACGACATCCGGTTCCCGGAGCTCTTCCGCGCCCTGGCCGACCGCGGCGCCTCGACCGTGCTGCTCCCGGCCTC
>NZ_DASXJS010000008.1:0-12620 GCF_036497245.1 Actinomycetospora sp.
TCACCCGACGCGAGCTTCTCGAGGTTCGCCTTGTACCGGCGCGACCAGTTGGTCGGCTCCTCGGTGTGCGGGGCGCGAAGCACCTCGAACACCCGGTCCAGGCCCTCCTGGCCGACCACGTCGCGAACACCGACGATCTCCGCGTTGTCCGCGGGAACCCTGACGGTCAGATCGCCTTGGGCGACCTTGAGAACGAGGTACTTCTTTTCCTCGCCCTTGATCGTCCGGGTCTCGATCGCCTCGATGAGAGCGGCACCGTGGTGCGGGTAGACGACGGTCTCGCCGACCTTGAAAACCATGTGTCCCCTAGCCCCTTTCGCTGCAACCAGGTTAACACGTCCGCGACACGACCACGGAGGGGGACCGACCCGTCTTCGCAGGTCAGGGGGTTGACAACTGGGGAACGGCCGTGCTCCCGAGGTCGGGAGGGCTGTCGACCACCACCGGGGCATGCCTCGACCCGACCCGTTGCGCCACCCGGACGGGCGCAGGGGACCGGCAGCGCGCACGCCCCTCGGGCACGCGGGGGCTAAGGTGTCGCCGACCCGACCGGGACGGGCACCACCACGAGCGACGCGACCTCACCGACTCGACAGCGCTCCGGCCCGACCGCACCGCCGCCCCAGGAGGACACGCGTCATGACCCGCCGCCCGACGGGACGTCCGCGCCGCTCGGCCCTGCTCGCCGCGACCCTGCTCGGCGCAGCTGCGCTCGTCCTCTCCGGTTGCAGCGCCGGCGCGGTCACCCAGACCGACACGACGGTGTCGTCCGTCGTCGGCTCCGAGGGCCAGGTCGGCCAGCTCCTGATCCGTGACGTGACGCTGGACCCGGGCTCCGCGGTCACCGTGCCCGCGGGCGCGACGATCACGCTGGCGGGCACCGTCGTGAACCAGGGTCTCGACGACGACCAGCTGATCTCGGTCTCGAGCCCGTACGCCTCGCAGGTGCGCAGCGAGGGCACCACGACGATCCCGGGCGACGCCGCGACCCAGATGGTCGGCTCGCAGCCCGGCCCGGTGGGCAAGCCGTCGCCGACGCAGCCCAACGGGACGATGCGCGTCACGCTCGCGGGCGTCACGCAGGCCCTGCACGAGGGCCCGACGTACCCGGTGACGTTCACCTTCGCGAAGGCCGGCTCCATCACGCTGCCGGTGCCGGTGCAGACGACGAGCCCGGTGCCCGCCTCGTAGGTGGGGCGGCTGTCGGGGGGCGCGCCTACCCTCCGGCGCGTGACCACGAAGTCGGGGACGTCCAAGGCCCGGAACCGGCCGTTCGAGTGCACGGCGTGCGGGCAGCCCGCCGCGAAGTGGCTCGGGCGCTGCCCGGGGTGCGGCGGCTGGGGCACGGTCGAGGAGGGCCTGCCCGCGGCGGCGGCCGCCGTCGGCACCCCCGGCAGCGCGCCGCGCGCCAACGCCCGTCCCGCGAGCCCGGTCCGGGCGATCAGCGAGGTCGGGCTGGAGACCGTGGTGTCCCGGCCGACCGGGGTGGGCGAGCTGGACCGGGTGCTCGGCGGCGGCCTCGTGCCCGGCGCCGTGGTGCTGCTCGCGGGCGAGCCCGGGGTGGGCAAGTCCACGCTGCTGCTCGAGGTCGCGGCCCAGCGGGCACGCGGGGGCGGCACCGTCCTCTACGTCACCGGCGAGGAGTCCGCGGGGCAGGTGCGGCTGCGGGCCGAGCGCACCGACGCCGTCGTGCCGCACCTGTTCCTCTCCGCCACCGCGGACCTCGAGGAGGTGGCCGCGCACGTCGAGGCGGTCGATCCCGGCCTGCTGGTGGTCGACTCGATCCAGACCGTCGGCTCGGCCGACATCGAGGGGACGCCCGGCGGGGTCTCGCAGGTCCGGGCGGTGACGAGCGCGCTGGTCGCGCTGGCCAAGCAGCGGGACCTGCCCGTCGTGCTCATCGGGCACGTCACCAAGGACGGCGCGGTCGCGGGCCCCCGCACCCTGGAGCACCTCGTCGACGTGGTGCTCTCCTTCGAGGGGGACCAGCACTCCACGCTGCGCATGGTGCGCGGCCTGAAGAACCGCTTCGGGCCGTCCGACGAGGTCGGCTGCTTCGAGATGTTCGACGGCGGGATCCATCAGGTCACCGACCCGTCCGGGCTCTTCGTCGGGACGATGACGGGCACCGTCCCCGGCCAGGCGGTCACGGTCGCCATGGAGGGCAAGCGGCCGCTGATGGCCGAGGTGCAGGGCCTGGCGTCCCGCGTCGGCTCCGACGCGCCCGCCCGCCGCACGGTCTCCGACCTCGACACCAACCGCGTGCTGAAGATCCTCGCGGTGCTGCAGCAACGGTGCACCGGGTTCTCCTTCGCCCAGCACGACGTGTTCGCGGCGACCGTCGGCGGGATGAAGCTGCGCGAGCCGGCGGCCGATCTCGCGGTCGCGCTGGCCATCGCGTCGGCGTTCCGGGACACGCCGCTGCCCTACGGCGTCATCGTGCTCGGGGAGGTCGGGCTCACCGGCGAGATCCGCCGGGTGCCGGCCACCGACCGCAGGCTCGCCGAGGCGGCGCGGCTCGGCGTGCCGAAGGCGGTCATCCCGTTCGGTCCGGGCATCACGGCGCCGAAGGGCCTCGAACTGGTGCAGGTCGACGACCTCGACGGCGCGCTCGCGGCCGTCGGCCTCGGGAAGAGGAAGGAGAAGCGCTAGGACCCGAGGGTGAACTTCGCGGGCTCGCTGATGGTGCCGTCGAGCCGGGTGAGCAACTGGTAGTCACCCAGCGGGACGACACTGCGGTCGCCACCGCAGCCGGGCGAGGACCGACGGCCGGCCCAGCGGACGGTGAACACCGCCTCCTGGCGGGGGGCGAGCGTCCGCACGTCGGTGGAGTGGCCGGGCGAGCAGTCGTTGCTGCCCCAGAGCCCGTCGCCGGGCTTGATCACGACCGCCATCGCCTGACGGGCGGCGTCGAGGTCGCGGGAGCACGGGATGGAGCCGGCGTTGGTGACGACGAGGCTGAAGACCGGGCGTTCCGCGGCGGTGTAGCGGGGCTTGTCGGTGCGCGCGGTGATCCGGAGGTCCCCGTCGGCGCAGCGCGGCGGGGCGGCAGCGGCCTGCGGGGCAGCAGCGGCCTGCGGGGCCGGGGCGCTCGCCGACGCCGGGGCGTTCGCCGGGGCTTGCGCGCTCGGCGGAGCCGGCGCGGCGGACGGCGCGGACGCCGGCGACGTCGTCGCGGGCGACACGTCAGGAGCGCCGGCCTGCTGGGCGCCGCGGGTCTGCTGGCCACCGGGCTGCGAGTCCGCGCCGGGGAGCGAGTCGGAGCCCGGCAGCGGGCCGGACGCGGTCTTCGGGCCGGTTCCGGTCTGGGAGGGGGTGCCCGGGAGGACGCGCGAGCCGAGCAGGGCCGCGGCGCTGGACGGCGTGGGCAGGGCGCCGCGGGAGGCGACCGGCGACGGCGGCCCGTCGGACGGCGCCGGAGCGGGCGGAGCGGCCACGGGCACGTCGGACCCGCCGTCGGCGGAGGCGGCGGCCGCGATCGCCCAGATCAGCAACGCGAGGACGAGGACGCCGGCCGCGACGGCGGCGGCTCGGCGCCGCCAATACACCGACGGCGGGAGGGGACCCACCGGCTGCAGCATGTCGCGCACCGTAAGAGTGCCGTCGCGGTGAGCGACCCATCCGCGCCGGGGAGTCGGCGGAACTCACCCGTGCGGGGAACGGCGGACGGCGCGGGGCAGGATCGGTCCCCGATGACGCCCGCGCCCGACACCGCCCTGGCCGGCCGGCTGCTGCCCTGGTTCGCCGCGTACGCCCGGGACCTGCCCTGGCGGCACGCGGACGTCACCGGGTGGGGTGTCCTGGTGAGCGAGATCATGCTCCAGCAGACGCCGGTCGCGCGGGTCGAGCCGATCTGGCACGAGTGGATGCAGCGCTGGCCGCGACCGTCCGATCTCGCCGCGGCGCCGACCGCGGAGGTGCTGCGCGCATGGGGCAAGCTCGGCTATCCCCGGCGGGCGCTGCGCCTGCAGGCCGCGGCCGCGGTCGTCGCGTCCGAGCACGGCGACGCCGTCCCGGCCGACGTCGAGGTCCTGCTCGCCCTGCCGGGCATCGGTGCCTACACGGCGCGCGCCGTCGCCGCGTTCGCCTACGGGCGGCGCTGCCCCGTCGTCGACACCAACGTCCGCCGGGTGGTGGCCCGCGCGGTGCACGGCCGCGCCGAGGCAGGCGACGCCTCGCCACGGGATCTCCCCGAGACCGAGGCGCTGCTCCCGCTCGACGACACCGCCGCGGCGCGCACCTCGGCAGCTCTGATGGAGCTGGGCGCGACCGTGTGCGTGGCGCGGGGCCCACGGTGCGCGGACTGCCCCGTGGTCGACCTCTGCGCCTGGCAGCACGCCGGCCGCCCGGCCCACGACGGCCCGCCGCGCAAGGCCCAGCGCTGGGCAGGCACCGACCGGCAGGTCCGCGGCCGGCTGCTCGACGTGCTGCGCGCCGCCCCGGGACCGGTCGGGGCGCCCGCGCTCGAGGCGGCGTGGCTCACCGACCCCGCGCAGCGCGCCCGGTGCCTGGACTCGCTGCTCGTCGACGGGCTCGTCGAGCAGCTCGCCGACGGCCGCTTCGCCCTCCCCGGCGAGACCGTGCCGGGCTGAGCCCGTCGGCACACGGGCCACCCGCGATCCGTCGTCGTAGGGTCGGGGCCATGGCCGTCGTGAAGATCAATGCCATCAAGGTCCCCGAGGGCAACGGGGAGGAGCTGGAACGGCGCTTCGCCGCCCGCGGCGAGTCGATCAAGGAGACGCCGGGCTTCCTGGGTTACGAGCTGCTGCGCCCCACCGCCGGGGACGACCGCTACTTCGTCTACACCCGGTGGGAGTCCGAGGAGGCCTTCGCCGCCTGGCGTGACGGCGGGGCGGCCGCCGCGGCGCACGCCGGCGAGCGCAAGCAGCCGGTCTCCTCGGGAGCGGACCTGATGGAGTTCGAGGTGGTGCTCTCGGTCGGGAAGGGCGGCGGGGACTCCTGAGCGCTTGCTCCGACCCCGACCGCGCTGATCCCGGCGACCTCGCGCGGGCGGCCGACCTGCTGGCCGGCGCGACGTCGCTGGTGATCGCCGCGGGGGCGGGCATGGGTGTCGACTCCGGGCTCCCGGACTTCCGGGGGCCCGAGGGTTTCTGGCGCGCCTACCCGCCCTACCGACGGCTGGGGCTGCGGTTCGAGGAGCTGGCCGACCCGGAGCACTTCGACGACGACCCCGAGCTCGCCTGGGGCTTCTACGGCCACCGCCTGGCGCTCTACCGCGCGACGGTGCCGCACCCCGGGTTCGGCGTGCTGCGGGGCTGGGCCGACCGGCTGCCGGCCCGGGTGTTCACCTCGAACGTCGACGGCGCCTTCCAGGCGGCCGGCTTCGCGGCGCCCGACGTGACCGAGTGCCACGGGGCGATCGGCGCCCTGCAGTGCTCGCGCCCCTGCCACGAGGGCACCTGGCCGGCCGACGACGTCGTCGTCACTCTCGACGAGGAGACGATGCGGGCGGTGCCGCCGCTTCCGGTCTGCCCGCGATGCGGTGCGGTCGCGCGACCGAACATCCTCATGTTCGGGGACGCCTCGTGGGTGCCCGGCGTGCACGGCGAGCGCATGGGTGAGCACCGGGCCTGGCTGCGGGCGCAGGACGGCGCGCGGGTCGGCGTCGTCGAACTGGGGGCCGGGACGGCGGTGCCGACGGTGCGGCGGCACGCGGAGCTGGCCTCGGCGTCGTCGGGGCGACTGGTGCGGATCAACATCCGGGAGCCGGAGGTCCGGCACGGTCACGGGGTCGGCCTCGCGGCGGGCGCGCAGGCGACGCTGGAGGCGTTGGACGGGCTGCTGGCCGACGCCTGGTGAGCCCCTCCGCCGACGTCAGGAACGACCCGTTCCAGACACTGGACGTCCGAAAAGCGGCGCTCACGATGCGGTGATCCCGACGAGGCGCAGGCCCCGCGCCGCCGCGACCCGCTCCGCCTCCTCGTCGAGACCCGGCCACGGCCCGCCGACGAACCCGGTGACGGCGAGCGTCAGCTTCTTCCCCGACGCCCGCGGCCGCCACGTACCGACCACCTCGCCGTCGGCCAGCACCGCACCCGGATGCCCGAGCGAGGGCCAGAGCGTGCGACGGCGCCCGGTCTCGGGCACCAGCAGCGCCCGGTCCCGGCCGGCCAGCAGCGGGTCGAACGGAGGCAGCAGCCGCAGCCGGGGCGGCACGGGCGGGTCGGCGAGCAGGTCGAGCCGGTCCGACGCGACCCACGCCCGCCGACCCCCGACGGTGACCTCCGCGAGGTCGGGGGCCGCCGCGTCGACGGCAGGCCGCAGCAGGCCCGCCCCGGTCCCCACCCACGCCGCGAGGTCGGCCGTCGTCACGGGCCCGAGGACCCGCACCGCCGCCGTGACGAGCCGGGCGACCGCGTCGGGAGAGCCCGGTCCCGACGGCGGCGCCCACCCGGGCGGGGGCGGGGTCAGCCGCAGCGTCCGCCCGCCCGGGTCCAGCCCGATCCCGGCGGGCCCGGCGCCCAGGCGCATCAGCTGGTCGTAGACGTGGGTCGCCCCGCAGGGCACGCAGTCGTACTGCAGGGCCCGCGGCAGCACGGCCGAGACGGCGGTGCTCGCCTCCCCCTTGGTCATCGGCTCGGTGAGGACGGTCGTGAACGCGGCGGTCACCTGGTCGATCGCCGTCAGCGGCGCGATCCCGGTCCGCGCGGTGCCCGGACCGGACCAGCCCAGGCGCGCGGCGGCATCGTCGTCGTCGAGCGGGCGCAGCGCGTCGGTCCATCGCCGCAACGAGCCGGCCTCGTGCCAGTACGGCGCGCCGCGGTGGGTCCACGCGATCTCGAGCCCCCGGCCGGCCGGCGGGACGGGCGGGCCGGGCATCCGGGCCGCGAGCGCGATCGCGGCCGCCGGGCCGAGGTGCTGCACCCCGAGATCCAGGACCCCCGCCGCGTCGTCGTCGTCGACCCGCCCCAGTCCCTGTGCGGCGATCCGGAACGCGACCGCGCGCTCCCTGCTCACGTCCATCGGGCCAGCCTGCCGTGCCGCTCTGACACCTGCTGTCAGGTCGGGCGATGATGAGCGGCGTGAGCTCCGTGCGCGCCGTGCCCGAGACCACGGACATGCGCGGGGACGACCTCTCCGCCGACGACGCCTGGCACACCGTGCGCCACACCGGCCTGGTCGCCCTGGGCCGGACGGCGTTCCTGCGCTTCCGGTACGGCGACGGGTTCAGCCACGCCCGGGCGTTCGCCCTCCAGCTGGCGCTGGCGACGGTGCCGCTGATCATCGCCGGGAGCGGGCTCGCCTCGGCGATCGGCGCGGAGTCGGTCGCACAGGTCGTCGCGCGCACCGTCGTCGCCGTCTCCCCCGGCACCGGCGACCAACTGCTCGCCGACGTCGTCGACCGGGCGCCGGCGCCGGAACCCGGGGGCGGCGATGACGACGACCGGCCCGGGGAGGACCTCGGGGAGCTCGCCGTCGTGTTCGGGCTGGCGACCGCCTTCGTGGCGATGACCAGCGCGTTCGCGCAGCTCGAGCGCGGGGCGAACCGCATCTACGGCATCGAGCGGGATCGTCCGGCGCTGCGCAAGTACGCCCGGGCGGCCGGGCTGACCGCGACGGCGGGGACGGCGCTCGGCGTCGGGCTCGTGCTGATCGTCGCCGGCGGCCCGTTCGGTGCCGCCCTGGAGCAGGTGTACCGGTGGGGCGACGCGGCCGAGACGGTGTGGGACGTCGTGCGGTGGCCGGTGGGTCTCGCGGCGCTCGTGCTCGCGGTGACGACGCTCTTCCGCTTCGCGCCCCGACGACGGCAGCCGGGCCTGAGCTGGCTCGCGCTCGGTGCGGCGCTGACCGTGGGGGCGTGGCTCGCGGCGTCCGGGGCGATCGCCGCGTACGTGTCGGTCTCGGGCGAGTTCTCGGCGACCTACGGCCCGCTCGCCGGGATCATGGTGCTTCTGCTGTGGGCGTTCGCCACCGGTGTCGCCCTGCTCGCGGGGTTCGCGGTGTCGGCTCAGCTCGAAGGCGTCCGCGCGGGTGTCGTCGATCCGCTGCTCGCCGACCTCGACGACGACGGTGTGCCGGATCCTCTCCAACCCGCTGAGCAGCACGGAAGCGGGAGGGTGACATGACCTGTCAGGTGATGCGGTAGGACTGTGACCCGTGCGCGCGAGCCGACTGCTCTCCCTGCTGATGTTGCTGCAGGCGCGCGGGCGCATGACAGCGCGGGAGCTCGCCGACGAGCTCGAGGTGTCCATCCGCACCATCTACCGGGACATGGACGCGCTCACCGAGTCCGGCGTGCCGGTCTACGCGGACCGCGGTCCTGACGGCGGGTACTCACTGCTCGAGGGCTACCGCACCCAGCTGACCGGGATGTCCGCCGAGGAGGCCGATTCGCTGGCCCTCTCGGGCATGCCGGGCGCCGCCGCGGAGCTCGGGCTGGGCCGGGTCCTCGCCGCCGCCCAGCTCAAGGTGCAGGCCGCGCTCCCGACCGAGCTGGCCGAGCGCTCCCACCGCATCGCGGAGCGCTTCCACCTCGACGCGCCCGGGTGGTTCCGGGAGGCCGACCACGTCCCCACGCTCACCGGGATCGCCGACGCGGTGTGGAACCAGCGGGCCGTGCGGGTCCGCTACCGGCGGTGGGGTGACGAGGAGGTCGAGCGTGAGCTGGAGCCGCTCGGCGTCGTGCTCAAGGCCGGGATCTGGTACGTCGTGGCCCGGCCGCAGGGTTCCGACGACGGGCCGCGCACCTACCGCGTCGCGCGGGTGCTGGAACTGGAGACCCTCGACGTACGCTTCGAGCGCCCCGAGGGGTTCGACCTGTGGCGGTACTGGAACGAGCGGTCGTCGGAGCTGACCGCCGCGCTCTACCAGGCCGAGGCGGCGGTGCGGCTCTCGCCGTCCGGGATGGAGCTCGCGCCTGTGGTGCTGCGGCCGCACACCGCCCGGGCGCTGGCGGAGCAGGAGTGGCCGGTCGACGACGCGGGGTGGACGAGCGCGGTGATCCCGATCGAGTCGATCGCGGCCGCGCGCTCGGAGCTGCTCGGGCTCGGTCCGGAGGTGGAGGTCGTGTCCCCGCCCGCCCTGCGCGAGCAGATGCGCGACGCCGTCGCGGCGCTGGCCGCGTTGTACCGCCCCTGACCGTCAGAAAAGTCTCGTTGCAGACACTGAACGTCCGAAAACCGTCGTTCGCATTCGGCCCATCGCGTTATCCACACCGGTAGCGCCCCGGGCACCTGTCCACCGGGCCCGAGACGATGAGTGCGCAGCACCAGCGGTCCGGATCACCGTCACAGCATGCGACGAGGGGCATGGGCCGAGGACATGGCACGACTGCGCGCCGCCAGCTGGGACCTGGTCATCCGCGTCCCGGAACTGGTGCGGCTCGGGGTCCCGGAGCGCACCGCCTATCGGCGCACCCAGGCCGACGGTCCGTGGACGCTGCTCGGCCCGGCGGTCATCCTGCTCGGCAACGGCGAACCGTCGCTGCGACAGCGGCAGATCGCGGCGCTGCTGCACGCTGGGCCGCACGCCGTCCTGACCGGGCTCGACGCCGCACACCTCCAAGGCCTCCACCGTGGGGGCGAGCCCGAGAAGCACCATGTGCTCATCCCGATCCGGCAGAAGATCCAGAGCGTCGGCTTCGTCCTCGTCGAGCGTACGAAGCGGATGCCTGAGATCCGCGTCCGCGACGGTCTGCCGGTGGCGGTGATCCCGCGGGCGGTGCTGGACCACGTCCGTCGTCTCAAGGACCTCGAGCAGATCGCCGCGATCCTCACCGAGCCGGTTCAGCGCCGCATGGTGCTGGGCGAGACCCTGATCGAGGAGCTCGACGCGGGGACCCGCCGAGGTACCGCAGCCGCGCGCCGCGTTCTCGGTGCGATCGCCGAGGGCGTCGAGTCGCCGAAGGAGTTCGTGTTCCACCAGTTCTGGACCTCCATCCCCGGTCTGCCGGCGGTCCGCGGCAACGTTCCCGTGTACGACCTCGAGGGGCGGATGGTCGGCATCGCCGACTTCCTCGTCGACGAATACGGCTTCGTCTGGGAGTGCGACTCGGTGACGGAGCACTTCGCGACGCCGGACCAGGTGCAGCGGACCGCTGAGCGGGCGCGACGATTCCGGGAGGTCGGGCTCTTCCTGCTGAGCACCCGGCCCGGTCAGCTCCGCGACGACCCGCGGGGCGTCGAGACCGACATCCGTCAGGGACTCGAGATCGCCGCCTCGATGCCGCCGCCCCGGGTCTCCTACCGGCACCCGCGCGCTGCCTGATCGGCCGCCGTGCGGACCACCCTTCCGCGCCGGGGTCTCCGCTAGCGTCGGCCTCCGACGGCGGACGGGCCGCTGCGGCTGGGGGTGCACGTGCCGGAGCGGGACGGACCGTCGAACGGTGCGGACGCGGGTGCCACGACCGACGGAGCGACAACGCCTCCGGAGGGCTCCGGGAGTTCCCCACGACGACCGCGGTTCCGTCGCGAGTACAGCCCCGAGGAGATCGAGGCCGCCAAGCAGCAGTGGCGGGACATGCGGCCGTGGGACAGCCCGATGGCTCGGGCCGACAAGGTCCTGATCTTCTCGACGCTCGCGGTCCTGGTCGTGATGCTGGGCTCGCTACCGGTGCGACCGTTCCTGATCGCGACCCATCCGGTGGCACTGAGCATCGTCACCGGCAGCCTCTCGGCGGTCGGCTCGGCCGCAGCCTTCGCCCGGGTCGGAGGCACCGATCTCTGGTTGGTCGTGGTGGCCGGCGTCATCGGGATGATCAAGTTCGACTGGCTCTTCTGGTGGGCAGGCCGCCGCTGGGGCGCCAAGGGCGTGCGGTTCCTCACCCCGCCCGGTCGCGCGACCCGATTCGTCGAGCGCGTCCGCTCCTGGCCGCCCTGGACGACCGCGCTGCTCGTCGTCTCGGCGGCGCTGCCCGGGGTGCCGTCCGTGCCGCTGTTCCTGCTCGCCGGGCTCGCCGGGATGCCGGTGGCGGCCTTCCTGGTGCTCGACGGGATCGGATCGGCGCTCGTCGTCGGGCTGGTCGCCGGGCTGGGCTACGGGCTGGGACAGACCGCCGTCGACGTCGTGCTGACGATCAACCAGTACGCGCTGTGGGTCAGCATCGCCCTCATCGTCGTCGTCTCCGTCCGGGCGGGACGCCGGGGACAGCCGAACACCGCGGGGTGATCAACGGGAACGCCGCGGGGTGATCAACGCCGATCCACGGACACTCGGTGTCTGCAACGCGACTTTTCTGACATCGGTACGACGGCAGGAGGGGCCCCCGCACACGACGGCGCCCCGGCCACCACGAGGGTGACCGGGGCGCCGGGGTCGTGCGGGACGATCAGCCGTCGGCCTGGTCCGAGGTGCCGGCCGTGGCCACCTCGGGGGTGTCGGGCACCGGGGTGGGCTTGAGCTCCCCGCGGAACGTGAAGGTCGCCGTGTCGGGGGCGGCCTTCGTCCGGCCCTGGTCGTCGACCTCGGGGGTCCAGCCCTCGACGTCGACGAGCACGATCTGGCCGGGCTCGATCTCCCCGAACAGGATCTTCTCCGAGAGCTGGTCCTCGATCTCGCGCTGGATCGTGCGACGCAGCGGACGGGCACCGAGCACCGGGTCGAAGCCGCGCTGGGCGAGCAGCTTCTTCGCCTGGTCGGTGAGCTCGATCGCCATGTCCTTGTTCGCGAGCTGCTTCTCGGTGCGACCGATCAGCAGGTCGACCATCTGCACGATCTCGTCCTCGCGCAGCTGGTGGAACACGATGATGTCGTCGATGCGGTTGAGGAACTCGGGACGGAAGTGCTTCTTGAGCTCGTCCGTGACCTTGTTCTTCATCCGCTCGTAGTTCGAGCCGGTGTCCTGACCCGACTGGAACCCGAGCCCGACGGCCTTCGAGATGTCCTGCGTGCCGAGGTTCGACGTGAACACGATGACCGTGTTCTTGAAGTCGACGACGCGGCCCTGACCGTCGGTCAGGCGGCCGTCCTCGAGCACCTGGAGCAGCGTGTTGTAGACCTCGGAGTGGGCCTTCTCGATCTCGTCGAAGAGGACCACCGAGAACGGCTTGCGGCGCACCTTCTCGGTGAGCTGGCCGCCCTCCTCGTAGCCGACGTACCCGGGGGGCGCGCCGAAGAGCCGCGAGGCCGTGTAGCGGTCGTGGAACTCGCCCATGTCGATCTGGACGAGCGCGTCGTCGTCACCGAACAGGAACTCGGCGAGCGCCTTGGTCAGCTCCGTCTTCCCGACGCCCGAGGGGCCGGCGAAGATGAACGACCCCGACGGCCGCTTCGGGTCCTTGAGGCCGGCTCGCGTACGGCGCATCGACTGCGAGACCGCCTTGACGGCGTCCTCCTGGCCGATGATCCGCTTGTGGAGCTCGTCCTCCATGCGGAGCAGACGGGTCGTCTCCTCCTCGGTGAGCTTGAAGACGGGGATGCCGGTCCAGTTGGCCAGCACCTCGGCGATCAGCTCGTCGTCCACCTCGGCGACGACGTCGAGGTCCCCGGACTTCCACTGCTTCTCGCGCTCGGACTTCTGACCGAGGAGCTGCTTCTCCTCGTCGCGCAGGCGCGCGGCCTTCTCGAAGTCCTGCGCGTCGATCGCCGATTCCTTCTCGCGACGCACGTCGGAGATCTTCTCGTCGAACTCGCGCAGGTCCGGCGGCGCGGTCATGCGGCGG
>NZ_DASXJS010000009.1:0-41193 GCF_036497245.1 Actinomycetospora sp.
CCGGAGGTGCGCGCGTGCAGGTCGCCCCCGCCGAGCTCCTCCGCGGTGACCTCCTCGCCGGTCGCGGCCTTCACCAGCGGCGGGCCACCCAGGAAGATCGTCCCCTGGTTCCGGACGATCACCGCCTCGTCGCTCATCGCCGGGACGTAGGCGCCGCCCGCCGTGCACGAGCCCAGCACCGCGGCGATCTGCGGGATACCGGCCGCGGACATCGTCGCCTGGTTGTAGAAGATCCGGCCGAAGTGCTCGCGGTCGGGGAAGACCTGGTCCTGCTGCGGGAGGAACGCCCCGCCGGAGTCGACCAGGTAGACACACGGCAGGCGGTTCTGCAGCGCCACCTCCTGCGCGCGCAGGTGTTTCTTCACCGTCATCGGGTAGTACGTCCCGCCCTTGACGGTGGCGTCGTTCGCGACGATCACGCAGGTGCGCCCGGCGATCCGCCCGACCCCGGTGATGATGCCCGCGCCGGGAGCGGCGTCGTCGTACATCCCGTTCGCCGCCAGCGGCGAGAGCTCCAGGAACGGCGACGACGGGTCGAGCAGCGCGTCCACCCGGTCCCGAGGGAGCAGCTTCCCCCGCTCGACGTGCCGCGCGCGGCTACGCTCCGGCCCGCCGAGGCGCACCGTCGCGAGCCGCGTCCGCAGGTCGTCCACCAGCTCCCGGTGCGCTGCCGCGTTGCCGTCGGCACCGTGACCGGCCGGAACCGGTCCCGCGTCCGCCAGGGTCACCACTGACCTCCCCCGTCGACGTGAACGTTGACTAACATCGGACGTTAGCGGGCGTTCACACAGGACCGCAAGAGTCGTAGGCTGCTCGCGTGGAACCGGGGACCGTGGCAACGATCGACATCTGGTCGGGGCCGGGGTCCGCGCCGACCCGGCGGCGCGAGCAGATCCTCGTGGAGGCCTCGCGCCTGTTCGCCCGCCACGGCTTCCACGGGACGTCGATCGACGAGATCGGGTCGGCCGCGGGCGTGAGCGGGCCGGCGATCTACCGGCACTTCCCGTCGAAGGAGGGCCTGCTCACCGAGATGCTCGTGGGCATCAGCGAGTACCTGCTCGAGGGTGGCCGCCGGCTCGCCGACACCCACCCGTCGCCGGCCGAGCGCCTGTCGGCCCTCGTCGAGTTCCACGTGGACTTCGCCCTGCACCGACCGGAGCTCATCTCGGTGCAGGACCGCGACCTCGCGAACCTCCCCGACGACGCCCGCCGTCGTGTCCGCGCCCTGCAGCGCGCCTACGTCGAGGTCTGGGAGGACTCGATCGCCCGCTCGGGGGCGCCCCGCTCCGCCGACGAGGTGCGCATCGCCGCGCACGCCGCGTTCGGTCTGATGAACTCCACCCCGCGCAGCGCCGCGCACGCGCCACCCGAGACGGCCGCGCCGGTACTGACCGCGATGGTCGTCGCCGCGCTCGGCCGGGCCGACTGACCTCAGCCGAGGCGCTCGAGGGCGTCGCGCGCGTGCTGCTGTCGCATCCGCATGTCCTCGAGCTGGGAGCGCACCGAGATGCGGCGCTGCAGCAGCTCGCGGACATAGTCGTCGCGACCCGCGTCCTGGGCCTCGTGGACCTGACGGTTGAGCCGTCGCTCGAAGTTCTCGAGGACCGTCACCTGACCCGAGATACGCCGCACCGCTGCCTCGGCGTCCTCCCGACGAGCGCGGGCGGCCTCGTCCGGTGAGCCGACGGCCTGTTCGGGCGCCGCGGGGTTCGGTCTCGTCATGGCGCACCGTCCTTCCGATCACACGGGCTTCTACTGTGCCCTGTGCCACACCGGAGGAAAAGCCCCTCACCGGATGATCGGCGGTCTTGATCGGCTTCACTGTGAGGGACCGTTCGGTCCTCGCATGGTTTCGTCACGCAGTTCGCGATCTTGCTGCCGCCGGAGGGAAAGGCGGACGGTTGCCGGCCGCCTTTCGCGCGACGCTGAACGGCATGAGCGCGCTGCAGCCCTTCACCGTCGACGTCCCGCAGGCCGACCTGGACGGTCTGCGCCACCGGCTCGACGCCGCCCGCCTCCCCGACCAACCCTCCGGTGCGGGCTGGGAGTTCGGCGTGACCCGCGAGCACCTCGGTGAGCTGCTCCGGCTCTGGCGCGACGAGTTCGACTGGCACGCCGCCGCGGAGCGGCTCAACGCCTGGCCGCAGGTCACCACGACGATCCGCGGCCAGCCGGTGCATGCGATCCATGCCCGCTCGTCCGACCCCGACGCCATACCCCTGCTGCTCCTGCACGGCTGGCCCTCCACGGTCGCCGACTTCCTCGGCGTCCTGCCCGCGCTGACCGAGCGCTTCCACGTCGTCGCGCCGTCCCTGCCCGGCTTCGGGTTCTCCGGTCCCACGCGCGAGGTGGGCTGGGACCTCGACCGGCACGCCGACACCCTGCTGGAGCTGATGACCCGCTGCGGCTACGAGCGCTTCGTCGTCCAGGGCGGGGACTGGGGCGGCCTGATCGGCCCGCACGTCGCGCGCCGTGCCCCGGAGCGGGTGGTGCTCGTGCACGTCAACGCCCTGGTGACGGCAGTGGACTGGACGTCGGGAGACCCGACGGCGGGCCTCTCGGGCGAGGAGGCGACGCAGCTGTACACCTCCGCGGCATCGTGGCGGGAGCGGCAGGGCTACGCGGCGATCCAGAGCACCCGGCCACAGACGCTGGCCTTCGCCCTCAACGACTCGCCCGTGGGCCTGCTCGCCTGGGACCTCGAGTGGTTCGTCGACTACGACCCGGCGGCGACGACGCAGACCCCGATCGACCCGCTGGCGATCCTGACCGACGTGACGATCACCTGGCTCACCGGCACCGCGGGCTCGTCGGCGCGGACGTACAAGGAGGCCGGCCAGGCGTTCGGTGGCGCGCTCCCCTCGTCAGGGGTCCCGACGGCCGTCGCGTGCTTCCCCGGCGACCACGCGATCCGTGGGGTCGCCGAGCGCAGCCACCACGTCGTGCGGTGGACGACGTACGAGCGGGGCGGGCACTTCGCGTCGCTACAGGCGCCGGATCTGTTGGTCGCGGACCTACTGGAGGCGTGCGAGGGGCAGGGCTTGCGTTGACCGGAGGCGACACCGGCCCAGGCGCGCCGTCCTTCAGGTCTCGTGGACGGCGCGCCTGCGGCCCGATCAGCGGCCGAAGTCGAATTCTCCGGCCTTGACGCCGAGGACGAAATCTGACCACTCCTGGGCAGTGAAAAGATGCGGGGAAGCCGTGGGGTCCTTCGAGTCACGAAGGTGAACGTCGCCATTGGGGAGCGGGGCGACCTCTACACAGCTCGAGTGACCACAAAAAGAGGACGTGCGATACGGAGCTGCACTGTCTTGCCTCACGAGTATTGATTTCCTCTCTCTAGCTCGAATCTCTTCACCTCATTCGTTCGATGAGATCGCCGATGAGGCTCACACTCCGTTCTCGACTCAGTGAGTCGTTGACGAGGACGCCGAAAGCCGCCTGGAACTCGAGAACATCCGCCGCTTCTTCGAGGTAGAGGTCGCGTCCCGCGGTCTCGACGTTCACCACGGTGAAGTCGACCGAGGTCAAGCGGGGAAAGAAGATCGTGAACGGACTGAGCGAGGCCTGCCGGGTCGGAGCAGAGAACCGACGGACCCGGAGGTCGACCACGTCAGCCAGGTCCACCAGCGCCTCCAGCTGTTCCCGCATGACCTCCGTCGTGCCGGCGACGCGCAGCAACGCCCCCTCATCGAGAACGACGTTGAAGGCGAGCGGGTTCTCCGACCTGGTCAGCGCGGCCTGCCGGCCGATCCGGACGGCCACCAGCCCGTCGAGCTCCGAGTCGGTCAGCCCCTGCGCGTCACCCGACATTTCCGCCAGAACGGCACGCGCGTAGGCCGACGTCTGGAGAAGACCCGGGACGAGGGGACAGAAGTGGGAGATCGACGCGGCTTCCGACTCCAGGGACAGGTAGTACTCGATGTCGGTCGGTGAGGCCTCCGAGTACGGGTGCCACCACGCGACGGCCTTGCTCTCGTCGACCCAGCGAAGGATCTCGCTCCGGCGGGCGTCGTCCTCGAGCCCGTAGACGCTGAGCAGGTTCCGCACGTCCCATGTCTTCGGGAGGGAGTGCCCCGTCTCCATGCGGCTGATCTTGCTCGTGGACACCTCGAGCTCAGCCGCGACCTGCTCGAGACGCAGGTTCGCGCCCTCACGCAGTCGACGGAGGGTCGCACCGAGGCGGCGACGAACGACCAGGGGACCGGAGGCCCCGGACGCACCTGTGGTCATCCGGCCCCCAAGATCGGATGCAGCTTCATCGTTCTCTGATCGCCGCTCGCGCACGTTGCAATTTGCAGCACTCGTTCGATCCAGAGTGCAACTTGCAGAGCAGCAAACTATCATCGTCTCCAGCGGTGCACTCGCAGGGCCCTCGCGACACGCGGCCCGGTCCACCGCTTAGGGAGGGTCGCCCTCGATGACCACAGCCAACGCGCCCGATCCGTCGAACTGGGACGACGTCGCCGCGTACCTCGCCCAGATGCACGGCGCCTGGCAGTGGGGGTACTGCGACCGAGCCCTGCAGCTCCGCGTCCGTCACCTGTCCGCGGAGTGCACGGCGGGCCGAGCCGGCGACGGCGACCTCGACGAGCTCCTCATGGCGTGGCAGGTGCTCCACGGCTTCCCGCTCGAGTACCGGCTCCCGATCGGGGTCTGACCGGCGGAAACGCCTCCTCTGCACGTGCAGGTCACTCCCGCAATGACCTGGCGTGTATGCCGACTGCGTATTACGCTTCGGCACCACCTTGCGCAGGCGAGGGTGGAAGAGGGAGCCCGTTCATGGCCGAGTCCCCGGCGCCGACGACCTTCCGGTTGGCGCCCGACGAGCGTGCGCTGCTCGAGGCGGTCGCGCACGCGAACGGACGCACGCTCTCGGCGTACGTCCGGGAGGCCGCGCTCGCGGCCGCCCGTGGGTACCTCGCGCAGGAGGGCGTGGAGAAGGTGCTCGAGCGGGACCGCGAGTACATGGAGGAGCGCTCGAGGACCTCGAGCAAGATCGCCGACCACAAGCGGGCCCTCCTGGACCAGCAGCCGTCGACGGAGAACTCCGACCGGCGCTGACCGCCTCACCGCACGAAGGTCTCGCCGCCCCCGGCGTTCACGTGCGCCGCGGCGACGGCGTTCGCGGCCATGGCGATCTTGTCTCGGATCTGCCAGACCCGGTTCGCTCCGTCGAAGCGCCCGCATTCGTTCGCGAGGTCCGACAGCACCGAGTGCAGGCACGCACTGGTGTTCACGATGCTGCTGATGCGGACCCGCACGTCCGGCCTCGCGAGCAGGCGGAGCGACTGGATGTAGTGCAGCGCGAGAGCGGCGGTCGCCGCGAGCCGCTCGTCGTCGGACCACTCACGGTCGACCGAGGACACGTCGAGGACGTGCTGGCCCGGGACCTCGAAGATCTCCTGGATGGCCGCGAACATCGGCGGCGCCTCGTCGTAGAGCGCCACCAGCTCGTCCGGCTTCTCCAGACACATCCGCGCCACCCCCTCGCGACCCCGCCCGCCGCTCGGCACACCCGCACGCCCCGTCACTCGGCGCAGCGGTTCAACCTAACCGACCCACGGCCGAGTGACCCGACGGCGACGGTCGGACGTCCGACGACTTGACTCGAGACCGAGTATGCGTACGCTGACTACGTAATACAAGCCGGTCCTCGGGGAGGCCGCCATGCCGTCACTGCTCGCGCTGGATCTCGTTGCCGCGGACGCGCCGCCGCCCGGCACCACCACCGACCACACCGGGCTGATCGTGTTCAGCGTCCTGGTCGCCGCCGCCTTCGTCGCGATGTGGCGCGTCCTGCTCCGGCTCCTGCTGATCGCGCTCGTGGCTCTCGTCGTCATCGGCCTCGGCGTCCTGATGACCCCGACCGTGGCACCGGCTCAGGCGCCCCCGACCTCGACGTCGCCCGCACCGGCGCCGGCTCCGGACCCCACGTCGCCGGCGCCGAGCCCGGCGCCGAGCCCGGCGGGGCCCGGCCCCTCGGGGCCACAGCGCGCCCAGACCGGCTGACGGCTCCTCGCGTGATCGATGTGTGATCTGACGACGATCGGCCAACCCCGTGACACCTGTCCACGACGGTTCTCTGGGGGGAGCACCGATGGGACGACACACCCGACCCGACGACGACACCGCCACGGCGGAGCCCGGGCCACACCCGCGCCTGATCGTGACGATGCGACCGGTGAACCCGCGGCCACCGCTGACGGCGAGCACCACCGTCGTGACGCCAGCGGCCGCGCCGCCGCCGGCCCGCGGGGTCCTGGGCCCGACACCCGGGACCCCGCCTTCCCCGGTCATCGAGCCGATCGGCCCGCCCGCGGCGGTGGGATGGCGCGGACGACGAGCCGGGCGGCGTCAGCAGGCCGAGGTCGAGGCCCTGGCGGCACGGATCGCCCGGGCCCAACGGCGGGCGCGGCAGGTGTCGCTCTCCGGCGCGCCCGCACCTGCCGCCGCCGCGGTACCGGTCCCGACGCCGCGGCCGGCCCAGGACGCCCGTCCGCCGTGGCGCTCGGAGCTCCCGGCGCCGCGGGAGTCATCCGCCTGAGCGCTCCTGGTCCCGGAGGACGTTCTTCTGGATCTTTCCGGTGGAGGTCTTCGGGAGCTCGCCGAACACCACGCGCTTCGGTGCCTTGAAGCGGGCGAGGTGGGTCCGGACGTACTCGAGGAGCGCGTCCGACTCCACCTCGTCGCGCACGCTGACGTAGGCCACCGGGACCTCGCCCCAGCGCTCGTCGGGGGCGCCCACGACCGCCGACTCGATCACCGCCGGATGGCTGTCGAGCACCCGCTCGACCTCGACCGACGCGATGTTCTCCCCACCGGAGATGATCACGTCCTTACTGCGGTCACGGATCTCGACGTAGCCGTCGGCGTGCACGACGCCGAGGTCGCCGGTACGGAACCAGCCCTGGGCGTCGACCTCCGCCGTCGCCGCGGCGTCGCGGTAGTAGCCGAGCATCACGTCGTTGCCCCGCAGCACCAGCTCACCCATCGACTCGCCGTCGGCGGGCACGTCGTGGCCCGTCGTCTCGTCGATCACCCGCAGCCGCGCCGCGACGACGTTGCCGACGCCCTGGCGGGCCTGCAGCCGCGCGCGCTCGTCCCCGTCCAGCTCGTCCCACTCCGGGTGCCAGTCGTTGACGACGGCGGGTCCGTAGGTCTCGGTGAGGCCGTAGAGATGGGTGACGTCCATGCCGAGGGCGCTCATCCGGGAGAGCAGCGTCGGCGACGGGGGCGCACCTCCGGTCGCGATGGTGACCCGCCGGTCGAGCTCGGGCCCGGTGTCCGCGTCCGTCGACCCGGCGATCATCGTGAGGACGGTCGGCGCCGCGCAGAAGTGCGTGACCCCCTCGGTCCGCAGCAGCCGCCAGATCTCCTCGGGGTCGATCGCCCGCAGGCACACGTGGGTGCCGCCCGCCGCGGTCACCGCCCACGGGAAGCACCAGCCGTCGCAGTGGAACATCGGCAGCGTCCACAGGTAGCGGGAGTCCGGGGCGAGGCGCATGTGGAAGGCCATCGCGAGGGCCTGCAGGTAGGCCCCGCGGTGGTGGTACATCACGCCCTTCGGCCGGCCCGTGGTCCCGCTCGTGTAGTTGATCGCGAGCAGGCCCCGCTCGTCGGCCACGGGTACCACGCTCGGTGCGGCCGACGCGATGCGGTCCTCGTAGTCCGCGCCCTCCACGAGCAGGGCGGCCCCGGTGCGTTCCGCGACGGTGGCGGCGAGCTCGGCCAGCTCGCTCGTCGCGAGCATCACCCGGGCTCCGGCGTGCTCCACGATGTGGACGAGCTCGTCGGCCGACAGGCGGGTGTTCAACGGCACCAGCACCGCGCCCGCCCACGGCACGCCGTGGTGGGCCTCGAGCATGACGTGGCTGTTGGTCGCGAGGACCGCGACCCGGTCGCCGGGGTTCGCCCCGAGCGCGCCCACGACCCCCGCGAGCCGGCGGGAGCGCTCCGCGAACTGCCGGTAGGTGAAGCGGCGCTCGACCGGTCCCTCGCCCGCCGCGCCGCGCGCCCCGGGGTCGACGACCGCGGTGCGCTCGGCGAACGCGTGCTCGGAGCGCTCGAGGAACGCGGTCGGCGTCAGCTCCGCGAAGGTGAACAGCGCCGGCGTCGGCGTGTTCGGCATGAACTGGCCGGTGGTCACGGTGTCCTCCCGCAGGGCGACGGTGCGCGGACCCCGAGCCTAGGACCCGATGCCCGGATCATGCCTGTTCGGCCGAGCACCACCACGTCGTGCGCCCGCCGACGATGCCCCGCTCCATCGGCGCCCCGCACCGGGGGCAGGCCCCGTCGCGCTGCCGGTGGGCGATGACCTCCCCGGTGTGCACGCCACCGTGCTTGATCGCCTCGCGGGTGGCCTTGCGGAGCACCCGGCGCAGTTCGTCGAGCTCGGCGACCGAGAACTCCCCCGACGACCGGTGCGGGTCGACCTTCGCCTGCCAGAGGGTCTCGTCGGCGAGCAGGTTGCCGACGCCGGAGAGGACCGACTGGTCGAGGAGCCGGGCCTTGATCGGCGCGGTACCCCGCCCGATCCGGGCGCGGAACTCGTCGCGGGAGATCTCGGCCGCGTCCGGGCCGAGGGCGTCGAGGTCGGGCTCGAGGCGCACCCGTCCGAGGCGGCGCTTGTCGAAGAGCCGAAGCGACCCGCCGTCGTCGAAGCTGACGGTGACCCGGTCCCACTCCGGCTTGTCCTGCTCGCTCGCCCTGCGCGGCAGCCCGCCGGCCAGCTCACCCTCGCGTGCGCCCCCCGGCCCCGTGATCCGGATCCGCCCGCCCATCCCGAGGTGGATCCCCAGGTGGGGGCCCGGCGCCCCGTCGGCGGTGACCGTGTCGCACCACATCGTCTTGCCCCGCCGGTGCGCCGCGATCAACTTCCCGCCGACGAGGGCCTTGGCGATCTCACCGGGCCGGTGGGGGCGGCAGACGTACTCGTCGGAGTCGTCCACGTCGGTGATCGTCCGGTCGAGGGCCCTCTCGAGCACCTGGCGCGCATTCTCGACCTCGGGAAGCTCGGGCACGTCCGGGTGTTCCCCGGTCGGGGCGTCCTCACGCGGCGACGGCTCCGAACACGGAGTGGGAGCAGTTGGTCACGGGTAGGCAGGTCGTGCGGGCCACATCCCCGGCGCCTGCCTTTAACGGTGTTGTTACCTCCGGAGGGACGTGAGGGGTGACAGTGACGCCCGTGATCCCGGAGCCGCACGAGATGCTCGCCGTCGCCCTCGCGCAGGCGCGCGCGGGCGCGGAGGCGGGCGGCGTGCCCGTCGGGGGTGCACTGTTCGGCGCGGACGGGACGCTCCTCGGCGCCGGGCACAACCGCCGTGTGCAGGACGGCGACCCCGCCACCCACGGCGAGACCGCCGCCTTCCGCGCCGCGGGCCGCCGGCCGCACTACGCGGGCACGACGATGGTCACGACGCTCTCGCCGTGCTTCTTCTGCGCCGGCCTGATCCGCCAGTTCCGCATCCCGCGCCTCGTCGTCGGGGAGGCCAGGAGCTTCGGCGGACAGCACGAATGGCTCGCCGCGCACGGCGTCGAGGTCACGGTGCTCGACGACCCGGAGTGCGCGGAGCTCATGAGCCGTTTCGCGAAGGAGTTCCCCGACACGTGGATCGAGGACATCGGGGGCCCGGAATGAGCGCCGTCCCCCCGGCCCACGAGCTCGCGGCGATCACCGTCGCGTCCTGATCCCCTTCCATCCCGGAAACGGAGACCCGAGTGTCCATCGTCGACGAGCCCACCGACGTCGTCCTGCGCGACGGCGTCTACGGCGACCGTGTGGTCGCCGTCGAACCCGGTGGCGCGGAGTTCATCCCGCTCGCCGAGCGGCACGGGAAGCCCCACCAGCTGTTCTGGACGTGGTGCTCCCCCAACCTCGAGTTCGCGACGATCTTCGTCGGCGTGCTCGCGGTCAGCGCGTTCAGCCTCGGCTTCTGGGGCGCGGTCCTCGGGATCGTGGTGGGGACGGCACTCGGGTCGCTCACCCACGGGCTGCTCTCCTCACGGGGGCCCGCGGCGGGCGTGCCGATGATGGTGCTCTCCCGGCTCGGGTTCGGGTTCCTCGGCAACGCGCTGCCCGCCGGGCTCAACGCGATCGTCGGCGGCATCGGCTGGTTCGCCGTCAACAGCGTGTCCGGGGCGCTCGCGCTCTCGACCCTGACCGGCATGCCCGCCTGGCTGGGGCTGCTGATCGTCGCGCTCGTGCAGATCGCCGTGGCGATGCTCGGGCACAACCTCATCCACGGCTTCGAGAAGGTCGTCCTCCCGGTGCTCGCCGTGGTCTTCGCGATCACCTCGGTGACGATCCTGACCCAGGTCGACCCGTCCTACGTGCCCACCGACGGCCAGCCGGCCGGGTCGCTCGCGGGCTTCCTGCTCACCGTGGGCGCGACCTTCGGCTACGCCGCGGGCTGGAACCCCTACGCCACCGACTACACCCGCTACCTGCCGCGCGACGCCAGCCCGAAGGCGGTCGGCTGGTCCGCCGCCCTGGGCGTGTTCGTGCCCTGCATCGTCCTCGAGATCGTGGGCGCGGCGTCCGCCACGCTCGCGACCGACCCGAACGCCACCCCGACCGCGGCGTTCACCGAGCACCTGCCGGGGTGGCTCGGCGCCCTGACGCTGCTGTGCATCGCGATCGGGGCCGTCGCCGCGAACGCGATCAACATCTACTCGGGGTCGATGTCGTTCGTCGCGCTCGGCATCCGGCTGCCGCTCACGCTGCGCCGGGCCCTCGCCGTCGGGATCTTCGGGGTGCTCGGGTTCATCGTGGCCCTCTCCGGGCTCTCCGACGCCGGTGAGGCGTACGAGGGCTTCCTGCTGATCATCGCGTACTGGATCGGGCCGTGGCTGGCCGTCGTGTTCGTCGACTGGTACCTGCGCCGCGGGGGCGAGGCCCAGGCCACCGAGGCGTTGCTGTTCGACACCTCGCACCGCAACCTGGCCGGCCCGGTGGCGATGTTCTCCGGGATCGTGGTGTCGATCGTGCTGTTCTCGAACCAGGTCTCGTTCACCGGCTTCGTGGCGCAGGCGGTGCCGCAGATCGGCGACATCGCCTTCGAGGTCGGCTTCCTCGTCTCGGCCGCGATCTACTGGTTCATGCGGAGGTCGTCTCCGACTCGGTGAGGCTCGCGGTGAGGACCCCGTCGACCGCCGCCGCCACGGCGCCGTCGGGGTCCGCCGCGTCCCGGGCCGAGGTCTCGTCGACGCCGAGCCCGCGCAGCAGGGTGAGCGCGAACTCGGCGGCGACCTCCGCGGGGGCGAGGCGTCCCGCGGGGTCGAACCACGTCCACATCCAGTGCAGCGAGCCGAACATCTGCAGGCTCCGCAGCCGCGCGTCCCCGGGCACGAAGGTGCCGTCGGCCTCGCCGTCGCGCAGGACGCCGACGACGAGGTCGCGGTAGGCGTCGCGCAGCGCCCGGGCGGACTCCATCCCGGGCTGGTCGACCAGGCGCACCACCTCGCGCTGGAACGCGACCGTCGTGGCGGGCTCGTCGGCGGAGTAGCGCACGCCGGCGTGCACGAGCGCCGCGATCCGCTGCCCGGCACCGGGCAGGCGCGTGAAGAGCGCGTGCGCCTCGGCCAGCCGTGCACGCATGTAGCGCTCCTGGACCTCGGCGAGCATCCGGTCCTTGGTCCCGAAGTGGTGGACGATCGTGCCCTTGCTCATCCCGAGCTCTCCCGCGACGTCCCCGAAGTTCGCCCGGTCGTACCCGCGCTCGGCGACGTGGCGGGTGAACGTCTCGAGGATCTCCGAACGGCGGCCGCCCCGGGTGTGGCCCATCGACGACCCCCTTGCTGACTGACCGCACGTACGGGCAAAGTGTGCCACGTCAGCGGGCGGGCGAGGAGGCGGCGCGATGGACGAGGGCATCGGGGCATGGGTCGCCCGCCGGGCCGAGCGCTCCCCGGACGCCGTGGCGCTCGTCGACGGCCCGACCCGCGCCCGCACCTCCTACGCGGAGCTCGACGAGCACGTGGGCGCGCGGGCCGACCGGCTCGCCGCGCTCGGCGTGGGCCACGGCGACCGGGTGGCCCTGCTCGGGGAGAACTCGCCCGCCTATCTGGAGTGGCTCTTCGCCGCCGCCCGGCTCGGCGCGATCACGGTGCCCGTCAACATGCGGCTCGCGGCGCCCGAGGTGGCGTACGTGCTGGCCGACTCGGGCGCGGGCGTGCTGGTCCGCTCGACGGTGTTCGCCCCGCTGGCCGACGCCGCGTGCGGCGAGCTCGACGAGGCACCGGTCCTGGTGGAGCTGGGCGAGGCGCCGGACGGCCCGGGGCGCCGCGAGCCGGAGCCCGGGGCCGGGCGTGGCGCCGAACCCTGCGTGATCATGTACACGTCGGGCACCACGGGGCGCCCGAAGGGTGCGGTGCTCACCCACGACAACATGCTGTGGAACGCGGTCAACATGCTCTCCGCGGGCCCGGGCATCGCCTCGACCGACGTCACGATCGCCGCCGCGCCGCTGTTCCACATCGGGGCCCTGGGCCTCTCGGCACTGCCACTGCTCTACGCGGGCGGCACGGTCGTCGTCGTCCCGGCCTTCGACCCGGCGGGCTTCCTCGACCTGCTGGCCGCCGAGGGGGTGACCACCCAGTTCCTCGTACCCTCGATGTGGGCGGCGCTGACCCGGGTGCCCGATCTCGGCGATCGCTCCTTCCCGGCACTGCGCTGGGCCATCTCGGGCGGCGCCCCGTGCCCGGTGACCGTCATCGAGCGGTTCCTGGGGCTCGGCTGGACGTTCACCGAGGGCTTCGGGATGACCGAGCTCTCGCCCTCGGCACTGTTCCTGGAGACCGCCGACGTCGTCACCCACGCGGGCTCGGTCGGGCGGCCGTTCCTGCACGTCGACGCGCGGCTGGTCGACGAGGCGGGCGCGGAGGTCGGCGTCGGGGAGGTCGGCGAGCTGGTGCTGCGCGGCCCGACGGTGTTCGCCGGCTACTGGAACCGGCCCCAGGAGACCGCCGAGGCGTTCCGCGATTCAGGACAGCACGCCGATAGGTGGTTCCACTCCGGCGACCTCGGGGTCCGCGACGAGCACGGCTTCATCACCCTCGTCGACCGCAAGAAGGACATGATCATCACTGGTGGGGAGAACGTGTACCCGGTCGAGGTCGAGCAGGTCCTGCACCGGCACCCGGGGGTCGCCGACGTCGCCGTCGTCGGCGTCGGGGACCCGCAGTGGGGCGAGACGGTGGTGGCGGTCGTCGTCCCGGCGGACCCCGACGCGCCGCCCGCCGAGGACGAGGTGATCGCGTTCGCCCGGGAGCGGATCGCGCACTTCAAGGCGCCGCGGCGCGTGGAGGTCGTCGAGGACCTACCGCGCAACGCCACCGGCAAGCTGCTCAAGCGGGTGCTGCGCGAGCGGTTCGCCGGGTCGGCCGCGGCGGTGTCGCGGTGACGGCTCTCGACGCGGCCGCCCCGGTCAGCGCCCACGACGCCTGGGAGACTCCGGAGCGCCGCGAGCTGCGCGCGATGGTGCGGCGGTTCACCGAACGGGAGATCGTGCCGCATCTCGAGGAGTGGGAGGACGTGGGCGAGCTGCCCCGCGCGCTGCACCGCACGGCCGGGTCGCTGGGCCTGCTCGCCCTCGGCTTCCCGGAGGCCGCCGGCGGCGACGGCGATCACCTGGACACCGCGCTCGTCACCGAGGAACTGATCCTCGCCGGCGGTTCGAGCGGGGTGTGCGCGGGCCTGTTCACCCACGGCATCGCGGCGCCGCACATCGCCGCGAACGGCTCGCCCGAGCTCGTCGACCGCTTCGTGCGCCCGACGCTGCGCGGCGAGCTGATCGGCTCGCTCGGCATCACCGAGCCCGGTACCGGCTCCGACGTCGCGGGCATCACCACCCGGGCCGTCCGCGACGGGGACGACTACGTGGTCACCGGCGCGAAGACGTTCATCACCTCCGGGACGCGGGCGGACTACGTCACGACCGCGGTACGTACCGGCGGACCGGGACACCGTGGGGTGTCGCTGCTCGTCGTCGAGACCGACCGCCCCGGCGTGGCCCGCACGCGGCTGCGCAAGATGGGCTGGCACTGCTCGGACACCGCGACCATCTCCTACGACGAGGTGCGGGTGCCCGCGGCGAACCTCGTCGGGGCCGAGGGCAGCGGGTTCCGGCAGATCATGGAGCGCTTCGCCTCCGAGCGGCTCTCCCTCGCCGTGCAGGCGTACGCGACCGCGCAGCGCTGTGTGGAGCTGACCGTCGCGTGGGCGCGACAGCGGGAGACCTTCGGGGCGCCGTTGTCCTCGCGCCAGGTCGTCCGGCACCGGATCGCGCAGATGGCGCGCCACGCGACCGTGGCGCGGACCTACGTGCGCGACGTGCTCGTCCGCTACGAGGCGGGCGCCGACGTCGTCACCGAGCTGGCGATGGCCAAGAACGCCGCGGTCGAGGCCTGCGACTGGGTGGTCGACCAGGCCGTCCAGCTGCACGGCGGCGCGGGCTACCTGCACGGCGTCGAGGTGGAGCGCCACTACCGCGACGCCCGCATCCTCGGGATCGGCGGAGGGACGAACGAGATCATGGACGAGGTCATCGCCGGTCGTCTGGGACTGGACGGATCGTGAAGGTCGACGCCACCCTGGTGACCGGCTCCGCCGACGACTTCGTCGACGCCGCCGTCGCGGCCGAGCGCAGCGGCTACGACGCCGTCTGGCTCGCCGAGACCCAGCACGACCCGACGGTCGGGCTGACCCTCGCGTCCACCCGCACCGAACGGATCACGCTAGGCACCGCGATCACCGTCGCGTTCGCCCGCACCCCGATGACCGCGGCCATCACCGCCAACGACCTGCACGCGGTCTCCGGTGGGCGCTACGTCCTCGGGCTGGGCACGCAGATCAAGCCGCACGTCACCAAGCGGTTCTCGATGCCGTGGTCGCGCCCGGCCGCCCGGATGCGCGAGTACATCCAGGCCGTCCGCGCGATCTGGGCGACGTGGAACGACGGCGTGCCACTGCGCTTCGCCGGCGAGTTCTACACGCACACCCTGATGACCCCGTTCTTCTCCCCGCCGCCCAATCCGTACGGCGCACCCCCGATCCACCTCGCCGGCGTCGGGCCGCTGATGACCGAGGTCGCGGGCGAGGTGGCCGACGGCTTCCTCGCCCACGCCTTCACCACCGAGCGCTACCTGCACGAGGTGACGCTGCCCGCGCTGCGGCGGGGCTTCGAGACCGCCGGCCGGGACGGCAGCGGGTTCGAGTTCTCGGGGACCGCGCTCATCGCCACCGGCTCGACGGAAGAGGAGTTCGCCGCCTCCGTCCGCGACGTCCGACGGCAGGTCGCGTTCTACGGCTCGACCCCCGCCTACGCGGCGGTGCTCGAACTGCACGGGTGGGGCGAGCTCGCCGCGGAGCTGAACCGGCTGTCCAAGCACGCGGCCCAGGATCCGAGCCGGTGGGACGCGATGGGCGAGCTGATCGACGACGAGGTGCTGCACGCGATCGCCGTCGTCGCCGAGCCCGACGAGGTGGGGCCGGCCCTGGCGCGGCGCTTCGGCGGCGTCGCACAGCGCATCCCCTTCTACGCGCCGACCGGCGCCGAACTCGACCGTTGGGAACCGGCCCGCCGGTACCTGCAGGACACCACGGGAGACCAGTGATGGTGGCGTTCACCGAGGAGCACCAGGCGTTCCGGAAGTCGGTCCGCGGATTCGTCGAGCGCGAGATCGACCCGCACGTCGACGCGTGGGAGCGCGACGGCGCGATGCCCAGCCACCAGCTGTTCGCGCAGATGGGCGCCCTGGGCTACCTGGGGCTCGAGTACGACCCGGCCTACGGGGGCGGGGGCGCGGACCACCTGTTCTCCGTGGTGCTCGCCGAGGAGATCGGGCGCTGCGACGCCGCGGGGGTCGGGATGGCCGTCGCCGTCCAGACCGACATGGCGACGCCGTCGTTGCACCGGTTCGGCTCGGAGGAGCTGAAGCAGCGCTACCTCGCGCCGGCGATCCGCGGCGAGATGGTCGCGGCGATCGCCGTGACCGAGCCCGACGCCGGGTCCGACGTCGCCGGGCTGCGGACCCGGGCGACCCGGGACGGCGAAGACTGGGTGATCGACGGCTCGAAGCTCTACATCACGAACGGGGTGCAGGCCGACTGGCTGTGCCTGCTCGCGCGGACCTCGGACGAGGGAGGCGCGCGCGGGATGAGCCAGATCGTGGTGCCCACCGACACCCCGGGCCTGTCGGTGTCCCGCAAGCTCGACAAGCTCGGGAACCGGTGCAGCGACACCGCCGAGCTCGCGTTCGACGGCGTCCGGGTGCCGGTGACGAACACCATCGGCACCATCGGCCGCGGCTTCCAGCAGCAGATGGCGCAGTTCCAGAACGAGCGGATGGTCGCCTGCTACGGCCGCGTCGGCGCCTGCGAGCGGGCCCTCGACCGCACCCGGGACTACCTCAAGGCGCGCACCGCGTTCGGCGGCCCGCTCATCGCCAACCAGTACCTGACCTACCAGCTCGCCGAGCTCTACGCCCGCGTCGACATGTGCCGGCACTACAACTACGCATGCGCGCAGGCCTACGAGCGCGGTGAGGACACCTCACGGTTCGCGACGATCGCCAAGCTCGCGATCGGGCGGCTGTGCGAGGACGTGGCCCGGACCTGCCTGCAGTACCACGGCGGGCTCGGCTACATGGAGGAGACGTGGACGGCACGGTTCCTGCGCGACATGCGGATCACCTCGATCGGCGGCGGCGCCGACGAGGTGATGCTGCAGGTCATCGCGAAGATGCACGGCATGTGACGTGTCACGCGCGCTCCGAGGGACGGTGGAGCGGGTATGCCCCGGCCATGACCGAGCCGAAGGACGACACCGTCCGCAGCATCATCGAACAGGCCCGCGAGGAAATCCTGTCCGATCCCGAGGAGACCGACGGGAAGGCCAGGCAGGAAGCCGCGGAGTGACCGGGCTCCCGGCGCGCACGACGAGCACGGCGCGCGTCGGGTAGAACGGCGGCGTGGACACCGGCCGCGCACAGGACCGCCCCTGGGGCTTCGCGACGCGTGCGGTGCACGCCGGGGCCGTCCCCGACGGTGACACCGGGGCGCGCGCCGTACCCATCTACCAGTCCACCAGCTTCGTCTTCACCGACACCGCGGACGCCGCGAACCTGTTCGCGCTGCAGAAGTACGGCAACATCTACAGCCGCATCGCCAACCCGACGGTCGCGGCCTTCGAGGAGCGTGTCGCGAGCCTCGAGGGCGCGCTCGGGGCGGTCGCCACGGCGTCCGGACAGGCGGCCGAGTTCCTCACGTTCGCGTGCCTGGCCGGAGCGGGCGACCACGTCGTCAGCGCGGCCAGCCTCTACGGCGGCACTGTCACCCAGCTCGACGTGACGCTGCGCCGCTTCGGCGTCGACACCACCTTCGTCGCCGGTGACGACGTCGAGGCCTTGCGCGCGGCGATCACCGACAAGACCCGGTTCGTGTTCGCCGAGATGGTCACGAACCCCTCCGGCGAGGTCACCGACGTGGCCGCGCTCGCGGACGTCGCGCACGACGCCGGCATCCCCCTGATCATCGACGCCACCACGGCCACCCCGTACCTGTGCCGGCCGATGGAGCACGGCGCCGACATAGTCATCCACTCCGCGACGAAGTTCCTCGGCGGCCACGGCACCACCCTCGGCGGGGTGGTGTGCGAGTCGGGCCGCTTCGACTGGGGCAACGGAAACTTCCCGCAGATGACCGAGCCGATCCCCTCGTACGGCAACCTCACCTGGTGGGGGAACTTCCAGGAGTACGGCTTCCTCACCAAGCTGCGCTCCGAGCAGCTGCGCGACATCGGCGCCTCGCTGTCCCCGCACTCGGCGTTCCTGCTGCTGCAGGGCGTGGAGACGCTGCCGCAGCGGATGGCCGCGCACGTCGCCAACGCGCAGCGCGTCGCCGAGTGGCTCGACGCCGACGACCGCGTCGCCTGGGTCCGCTACGCCGGGCGGCCCGACCACCCGCACCACGAGCGCGCCCGGCGCTACCTGCCCTCGGGACCGGGGTCGGTGTTCGCGTTCGGGGTGCGCGGCAGGGGCGAGCGAAGCGACGGGGAGGACACCGGCCGGGACGCCGGTCGGCGCTTCATCGAGTCGGTGCAGCTGTGCAGCCACCTCGCGAACATCGGCGACGCCCGCACCCTGGTCCTGCACCCGGCGTCCACCACCCACCAGCAGCTCTCCGAGGACCAGCTGCGCGAGGGCGGCGTGCGCCCCGACCTCATCCGGATCAGCGTGGGGATCGAGGACGTCGAGGACATCCTCTGGGACCTCGACCAGGCGCTGACCGCGGCCGTGAAGGAGGCCTCGTGACGACGACGGCGTGGACCGGACCGGGCGCGCTGGAGCGCCAGGAGATCCTGCGGCGGACGAGGACCGTCGCGATGGTGGGCGCGTCCGCGAACCCGGCGCGCGCGTCGAACTTCGTCGCCACCTACCTGCTCTCGTCGACCGACTTCGACGTCTACTTCGTCAACCCGAACGCCGAGGAGATCCTCGGCAAGCCGGTGTGGCCCTCGCTCGCCGACCTGCCCGTCGTCCCGGACCTCGTCGACGTGTTCCGCCGCCCCGAGGACCTGGGCGGCGTGCTCGACGAGACGATCGCGGTGGGCGGGCAGACGTTCTGGACGCAGTTCGGGCTCTACGACGAGGCGCTCGCGCGCCGCGGCGAAGCGGCCGGGCTGACCGTCGTGATGGACCGCTGCCTCAAGGTGGAGCACGCCCGCTTCCACGGTGGGCTGCACCTCGCCGGCTTCAACACCGGCGTGATCAGCTCGCGTCGCCGCTAGCACCTCAACGCACGACGGCGGCCGGCCGGCTGAACGACCAGGCCGCGACCCAGACGGCGCCGATGGTGAGGATCATCGCGCCGGGCACGTGGATGTAGAGCGTCGAGCGGTCCCCGAACCACGCCTGCACGAACGACAGCACGAAGACGACCGCCGCGAGGACGCCCGGCCAGAGCGGTGCGCCCCGCAGCCGCCAGTAGGCCAGCGCCGCGAGCGCGGTGAATCCCGAGAGGACGTGGAGGACGATCGCGCCGGCCGAGTGCAGATCCTCCGGCCCGCCCCGCGGGAAGAGCTGGCCCGCGGTGACGTACTGCCACAGCAGGTTCACCACGGTCAGCACCGCGAGCACCCGCACCGCGGTGAGCAGCGAATCGGAAGTCCTGGTCGCGGGCGTGGTGGCGGTGGTGGAAGCCATGCGGGTCCTCTCGCGTGGTGGGCGTCGCGACCTGCATACCCACCGATCGTCATCCCGACCTGTGAGATCGCTGGGCACGAGCTGTTCGCCGTGCCACGCAATCCGTTCGCGCGGCGGGGGACAATGGAATGCCGGAGCGCGCGCCCGCGCTGATCCGCTGGAGACCGTCGAGCGACCCCGGGACCGGAGTGACCACACCCACCATCGACCACCGCGACCTGACCGCCCGTGTCCGCGCCCTCGGCGGCGCCGACGCGCACCGGCTGGCCCGCCGGCTCGACGGCACCCGCAAGATCCCCGACGAGGCGAAGCGCGCCGGCGCGCTGGAGCGGATCGCGGGCGACGTCGAGCGGGCCGAGCAGCGCCGGGAGCGCCGTCGGGCCTCGGTGCCGACGGTCTCGTACCCGGCGGAGCTGCCGATCTCCGGGCGGGTCGACGACATCAAGGCCGCGCTGGAGAGCCACCAGGTGGTCGTGGTCGCCGGTGAGACCGGCTCGGGCAAGACGACGCAGCTGCCGAAGATCGCCCTCGAACTCGGGCGCGGCGTGCTGGGCACCATCGGGCACACCCAGCCGCGGCGGATCGCGGCGCGCACGGTCGCCGAGCGGGTGGCCGAGGAGCTGGGCACGCAGGACAGCGACGTCGTCGGCTACCAGGTGCGCTTCACCAGCCACGCCAGCGAGGACACGCTGGTCAAGCTCATGACCGACGGCATCCTGCTCGCCGAGATCCAGCAGGACCGGCTGCTGCGCCGCTACGACACGCTGATCATCGACGAGGCCCACGAGCGCAGCCTCAACATCGACTTCCTGCTCGGCTACCTCGCCCAGCTGCTCCCGCGGCGTCCCGACCTCAAGGTCGTCATCACCTCCGCGACGATCGACCCGGAGCGCTTCAGCAAGCACTTCGGCGACGCCCCGATCATCGAGGTGTCCGGAAGGACCTTCCCCGTCGAGGTCCGCTACCGCCCGCTGGCCGACCCCGATCGGGCGAGCGGAGCGACGGGGGGGAAGGACGATCCCGGCGCCGAACCGCGCGACCAGATCGACGGCATCATCGACGCCGTCGAGGAGCTGCGCCGCGAGGGACCGGGGGGCGACATCCTCGTCTTCCTGGCCGGCGAGCGGGAGATTCGCGACACCAGTGAAGCTCTGGTGGCCCTGCCCGAATCCCCGACCGACCCGCTCGACGTCCTCCCGCTCTACGCCCGCCTGTCGGCGGCCGAGCAGCACCGGGTCTTCGAGCCCGGCCGCAGCAACCGACGACGGATCGTCCTCGCCACCAACGTCGCCGAGACGTCCCTGACGGTGCCGGGCATCCGCTACGTCGTCGACCCCGGGCTGGCGCGCATCTCCCGCTACAGCCAGCGGACGAAGGTGCAGCGCCTGCCCATCGAGAAGATCTCCCAGGCGTCCGCGACCCAGCGGGCCGGGCGCTGCGGTCGGGTCGCGGACGGGATCTGTGTCCGGCTCTACGCCGAGGACGACTTCGACGCCCGTCCCGAGTTCACCGACCCCGAGATCCAGCGCACCAACCTCGCGTCCGTGATCCTGCAGATGGCGGGCGCGAAGCTGGGGCCGATCGAGGAGTTCCCGTTCGTCGACCCGCCGGAGACCCGCGCGATCCGCGACGGCGTCCGGTTGCTCACCGAGCTCGGGGCCATCGTCGACGGCGACGCCACGCGCCTCACCGACACGGGGCGCAACCTCGCGCGGCTGCCGGTCGACCCGCGGATCGCGCGCATGATCCTGGCTGCGGACCAGCTCGGCTGCCTGCACGAGGTCACCGTGATCGCCGCGGGACTCTCCGCCCAGGACCCGCGCGAGCGCCCGACGGAGAAGGCCGCCGAGGCCGACGCCGCGCACGCCCGCTTCACCGACCCGCGCTCGGACTTCCTCTCCTGGCTCGCGCTGTGGGAGCACGTCCGGACGTCGCGGCGGGAGCTCTCGGGCAACCGGTTCCGGAAGCAGTGCGCCGCCGAGTACCTGAACTTCCTGCGGATCCGCGAGTGGCAGGACCTGGCCGCGCAGTTGCGCCAGCTCGGCGACGAGCTCGGGCTCACCCGCAACGAGCCCGGACAGGAGATCACCAAGGACCTCGCCGATCGCGTCCACCAGGCGCTGCTCACCGGCCTGCTCTCGCAGCTCGGGCTGGCGCACGAGCCAGCCCCCGAGAAGTCGACACAGCCGAAGCAGGGCCAGCCCAAGCCCAAGCGGAAGCCGATCACCGAGTACGAGGGCAGCCGCGGCGCCCGGTTCGCGATCTGGCCGGGGTCGAGCCTCGCCAAGCGCCCGCCGACGTTCGTCATGGCCGCCGAGCTCGTCGAGACCTCCCGGCTCTGGGCACGCACCGTCGCCGGCATCGACCCGGCGTGGGCGGAACAGGCCGCCGGCGACCTCGTCACCCGCACCTACTCCGAGCCCCGCTGGTCGAAGCGGCGCGGCTCCGCCGTCTCCACCGAGCGCGTGACCCTGTTCGGGGTGCCGCTGGCGATGGACCGCTCCGTGGACTACGGGCACATCGACCCCGAGCTCTCGCGCGAGCTGTTCCTCCGGCACGCGCTCGTGGAGGGCGACTGGAACAGCAGGCACGCGTTCGTGCGCCGCAACGCCGCCGAGCTGGAGCGGGTCGCCGAGCTGGAGAAGCGGGCCCGTCGCGAGCTGCTCGTCGACGAGGAGACGATCTTCCGCTTCTACGACGAGCGGGTCCCGGCGTCGGTGGTCTCCGCGCGGCACTTCGACCGCTGGTGGCAGAAGGAGTCGCGCCGCGACCCGCACCTGCTCGACCTCGACCCGCGCGCGCTGCTCGCCCACGAGGCCCCCGACGCCGAGGCGTACCCCGACGAGTGGCGCGCCGGCGGCCTGACGCTGCCGCTGTCCTACGCCTTCGAGCCGGGCGCCGAGCACGACGGCGTCACCGTCTCGGTCCCGCTGGCCGTCCTCGGTCAGGTCCGCGCCGAGGACCTCGCCTGGCAGGTGCCGGGGCTGCGGGAGGAGATGCTCACCTCGCTGGTCCGCTCGCTGCCCAAGCCGCTGCGCCGCTCCCTGGTCCCCGCCCCCGACACCGCCCGCGCCCTGCTCGCCCGGCTCGCCGCCGAGGGCCGGCCCGCCGACGGCGAACCGCTGCTCGGCGCGGTGTCCGACGCGGTGCGCCGCCTCTCCGGGGTGGACGTGCCGACCGACGCGTGGAACCTGGCCGGTCTCCCCTCGCACCTGCGCCTGACGTTCCGGGTGGTCGACGACGACGGCGCCATGGTGGCCGAGGGCATCGACCTGAACTCCCTGCGGAGGAAGTACGCGCGGGAGACGAAGGCCGCCGTCGCGAAGGTCGCCGACGGGCTCGAGCGGCGCGGGCTGACCTCGTTCGCCGAGGTCGGCGAGCTGCCCCGCACCCGCGAGCAGTCCCGCGCGGGCGGCACCGTCACCGCGCACCTGGCGCTGGTGGACGAGGGGCTTTCGCGATCGGGGCAGGGCACCGACCCGGCGGGGACCGTCGGGATCGGGGTGTTCGACTCGGCCCTCGAGGCCCGCGACGCGATGCGCCGCGGCACCCGCCGGCTGCTGCTGCGCGGCACGACCTCACCGGCGAAGGCGCTGGTGCGCTCGCTCGACAACCGGGCGGTGCTGCGCCTGCGCGGCGCCCTGGCGGAGACCGGCTACCGCGACGTCGCCGACCTCGTCGACGACTGCGTGCTCGCGGCGATCGACGGGCTCGTCACCGCCCGCGGCGGCCCCGCCTGGACCCCGCAGGCCTTCGAGAAGCTCCGCGCGGACGTCGCGGCGCGGCTGGCCGGCGGGGCCGCGGAGGTGCTGACCCGCGCCGAGGCCGTGCTCGCCGAGGCCGCCACGGTCCGGGGCGCGCTCGACGAGCTCGCCACGCGGCCGGGCAGCGGGGCGATGGACACCGCGCTGGCCGACGTCCGCGAGCAGCTGCACGGCCTCGTCGGCGACCGGTTCGTCTCGCGGCACGGGGTGGGCCGCCTGCCCGACGTCGTGCGCTGGCTGCGCGCCGCGGCCAAGCGGCTGGAGAAGCTGCCGATCGCCCCGCGCCGCGACGCCGGGCTCACCGACGAGGTGCACACCGTCGAGGCGGAGTACCGCGGACGGCGCCGCGCGGCGGAGCAGGAGCCGCGCACGTTCGACCGGGACGCCTGGGACGCCGTCGCGGCCATGGTCCAGGAGCTGCGGGTCAGCCGCTTCGCCCAGGAGATCGGGACGGCGGGCTCGATCTCGCCGCAGCGGATCCAGAAGGCGCTCGCGGCGCTGTAGGGCTCAGCCGGGGTACACGCGCCCCTGGCGCAGTGCCCAGATGAACAGGGACGTGGGGATGACGACCAGCACGGCGACGGCCGCGACCGCGAGCACCCACGCCGAGGAGAGCACCAGCGGTCCCACCGCCACCGGCACGACGACGGCCAGTACCAGCAGCGCCGTGCGCCACCGGTGGGTGGGGGCCGGCGGGGCGCCGCCGGCCAGGGCCTCGGCGAACCGCGCGTCGACGAGGTGCTCGTGCGCCGCGATCGCGGCCAGGACGGCCTGCTCCTCGCTGGTCAGCGGCGCGGGATCGGGCGGGGTGGCGGGGTTCATGGCGGGCTCCGGAACGACGTCGTTGTCCTCCGCCTGCCAGGGTGCCCCCATCCCCCGCCCGCTCCCACCCCTCCCGGCGGGTGAATCGATGCGTTCTAGGGCGTCAGGCCGGTGGCGGCGAGGAACGACCCGTCCATGTGGAACGGGACGGACTCGTGCTGGTGGACGATCAGCCAGCGACCCTCGACCCGCCGCAGTCCGTAGGTGGACCGGAACCACAGCGTGAAGTCGACAGTGCCGGTCCCCTCCAGGGCTGTCGTCCCACTCATCGACGTGAGGGTGTGGACGAACGCGACGTCGCCGTCGGCGTGCACCGTCGGCTCACGGTGGGCCATCCGCGGCGGGGCGTCGAACGAGGCGATCCACCCCTCCAGCGCGGCGAGGTCCCCGGCGTGCGAGCCGGCGCCGGCCACGAGCGGCGGCGCCAGGTTGAACACGACGGCGTCGGGCGCGCAGGTCGCGAGCGCCCGCTCGGCGTCGCCCGCGCCGATCGCGGTGTGCAGCTCGTCGAGCACGGCCAGGATCGCCTGGGTGTCGGTCTGTTCGGTGGTGGTCATGGGCTCCTCCTCGGGATGGTTCACCCCGGTGTCGAGACCGCGGCGCGGGTCTCGACACCCCGGCGACGATGTCGTCGGTGACTCCGGGAGGCCCAAGCCGTGAAGTACATGATCCTGTTGCACTCGAACGCGGACTTCGCCGCGCGCTTCGAGGCCCTGAGCCCGGAGCAGCGGGCGCGGTTCGGGGTGGACCATCTCGCGCTGACCCGCGAGCTCACCGGGTCCGGGGAGCTGATCGCCTCCGAGGGGCTCGCGGACCCGTCCCTCGCGCGGTGGGTGTCCACCGCCGAGGGGAGCCCGGTCGTCGCCGACGGGCCGTTCGCCGAGACCAAGGAGCACCTGGCCGGCTTCTACCTCGTCGACGTGGAGTCCGCCGCGCGCGCCGAGGAGATCGCGGCGCGGATCCCGGACTCGGTGTGGGGGCTCGTGGAGGTGCGCCCGATCCTGGACATGAGCGGCTGGGACGTGTGAGCACGACCGTCGTCGAGGTCCTGCGCGAGGTCGCCCCGTCGGTCCTCGGCGTGCTGGTGCGCCGCCACCGCGACTTCGACGCGTGCGAGGACGCCCTCCAGGAGGCGCTGCTCGCGGCCTCGACGAGCTGGCCCGTCGAGGGGGTGCCCGCCAACCCGACCGGCTGGCTCGTGACGGCGGCGTCGCGCCGGCTGGTGGAGGCCTGGCGACGGGACTCGGCCCGGCGCCGCCGCGAGGAGGACGACGCGCGGCGCGAGCTCCCCACCGTCGCCGGCGCGGAGCCGACACCGGAAGCCGACGACACGCTGGCGCTGCTGCTGCTCTGCTGCCACCCCGCGCTGCGCCCGCCCAGCCAGGTCGCCCTCACGCTGCGGGCCGTGGGCGGCCTGACCACCGCCGAGATCGCCCACGGCCTCCTCCTGCCGGAGCCGACCGTGGCCCAGCGCATCAGCCGGGCGAAGGCACGCCTGGCCGACGGGCTCGCGCGGCCGCAGGAGGTGTTCGCGGCGCCGTCGGCGGCGCAGCGCCGCGAGCGCGTCCCCGCCGTCCTCGCGGTGCTCTCGCTCGTGTTCACCGAGGGCCACACGGCGAGCACCGGCGAGCAGCTCCACCGTCCCGACCTCACCGCCGAGGCGATCCGGCTCACGCGTGCGCTGCTCGCCGCGCTGCCGGCGGGGGCGGGTGAAGCCGGGGAGGTGGCGGGCCTGCTGGCCCTCATGCTGCTCACCGACGCCCGCCGGCCCGCCCGGCTCTCGGGCGACGGGGCGCTCGTGCCGCTCGCCGAGCAGGACCGCACCCGCTGGGACGCCGCGCGCATCGCGGAGGGGACGGCGCTGGTCACGGCGGTGCTGAGCGACGGCGTCCCGGGTCCGTACGCGGTCCAGGCCGCGATCGCCGCGCTGCACGACGAGGCCGGGGACGCCGCCGACACCGACTGGGCGCAGATCCTCGCGCTCTACGACACCCTCGTCGGGTTCTGGCCCGACGCGATGGCGCGGCTCGGGCGGCTGGTCGCGCTCGGCGAGGTCCGCGGCCCGGAGGCGGCGCTGGCCGAGCTGGCGGCCCTCGCCGGCGACCCCGGCCTGCGCGGCCACCACCGAGTGGCCGCGGTGCGCGCGCACCTCGAGCAGGCCGCGGGCCGGCGGGCGGCCGCGGTGGACGCCTACCGGGAGGCGGCGCGGCTCACCCGCTCCGCCCCGGAACGGGCCTACCTGCTCGACCGTGCGTCCCGGCTGGGCTGAGTCACCGACGCGGCATGATCACCCACAGCGCGATGTAGATGATCACCTGCGGCCCCGGCAGCAGGCAGGAGAGCGCGAAGAGCAGGCGGACGACGTTGGCGGGGACGCCGAAGCGCTCGCCGAGCCCCGCGCACACCCCCGCGATCCAGGCACCCTCGCGTGGGCGGGTCAGCACGGCCATGACAGGTCCTCCCGGAGTCGTGACGCGGCGGTCGGCCGCGTCGGTCACCACCGACACTGCCCCAACGTCGCGCCCCCGGCCTCGGTGCCCGACCCCGAACCCGTTTCGGGGACGTCCCCGGGGTCCACCAGGATTCACCCGCCACCTGTCCCACATCGAGACAGGCACGCGGACGCTCCGACTCCTACTGTCTGCTGTGTGAGCGAGGACACGTCGGGCGCGCGGTCGTTGAAGACGGCGGCGATGGTCCTGCGGGCGCTGCGGCTGCTCGGGGACCATCCGGAAGGTCTGACGCCCGCCGAGATCGGGGCCTCCCTGCAGAAGAGCCCCGCGACCGCCCGCTACATGGTCAACACGCTGGTGGAGGGCGGGTACGCGCGCCGCGACGCCTCCGGACGGTGCCGGCTGGGGGCAACCCCGCCCTGGGGGCCGTGGGTCCCGACCAGGTCGGCCGAGGTCACCGGGTCCCCCGATCTGCGGCCCGCGGACCCCGCGCCGGGCGGGGTGCTCTCGGAGGCGGTGACCGAGCTCTACCGCCGCACCCGGCAGCGCACGTACCTGGTCCGGCGCACCGGCACCGTCGTCGCCAGCATCTCCGACGTGCGCGGCCACCAGGGGCTCGCCCGCGTCCCCGGGCTCGAGACCCACATCCCGCCGGAGCGCGCCCACGCCCTCGGGCTGACGAAGGTGCTCCTCGCCGCGTCGCCGGTCTACCGCGAGGCGGTGTGCGGCGAGCCGCTCACGGCGTTCACCCCGAGCACGATCACCTGTCCGGACACGTTCGCCCGCGAGCTCGACGCCGTGGTCGAGCGTGGCTGGGCCCTCGACGACGGCGAGTTCGCGCCCGGCTTCGCGACCGTGGCCGCGCCCGTCACCGCCCCGTCGGGCACCTCGACCGTGGCGCTCGGGCTGTCCTGCTCGGTGCGCCGGCTGGCCTCGCACCGCGACGAGCTCGTCGAGGCCGTCGTCGCGGTCGCCGAGGCGGCCCGCCGGGAGTGGGACGCCGGCGCCACCGAGGAGTGCGATGACGGGTGCGGGCTCGGCGCGGCCGACGACGCCCCCGTCGAGCACGGCCAGGTCGTCGACGGGACGGACCACCGGCCGCGCCCGCTGCACCGGCGGCGCCGCTCGGGCCGGACGGTCAGCGGCCCACGTCGGTGAGCCCGAAGGCCCGCAGCCGGCGGTAGAGCGTCGCCCGGCCCATCCCCAGCGCGGCGGCCGCCTTCACGCGGTTGCCCCGGGCCTCGATGAGCGCCCCGACGATGAGGTCGCGCTCGGCCGACTCCAGCGGGGTCAGGCGACGGCGGGTGCCGTGGACGGCGACCTCCGCGGGCAGGTCCCCGGCCTCGAGGTCGCCCGCGGGGCGGGCCACCAGCGCCCGGCGCAGCACGTCCTCGACCTGCGCGACGTTGCCCGGCCAGCGCGCGCCCCCGAGCAGCGCCATGGCCTCGGGGGTGCACCGCACCCGGCGGCCGGGGGCCAGCTTCGCCAGCACCGCCTCGACCACGGGGCCGACGTCCTCGGGGCGGCGGCGCAGCGGCTCGATCGTCAGCGACCCGTGGAAGCGGCCCAGCACGTCGTGCACCGCGCGGCCCTCGCCGACCTCCTCGCCGGTCACCAGGGCGGCCACCCACACGTTCGGGGTGGCGGCGTCGAGCAGCCGGCCCAGCGCGGCCGCCCCTTCGGCGTCGAGCGCCTCGACCCGCCGCACGACGACCGTCGCCGCGGCGCCACCCAGCTCGCCCGGCAGCGTCGCGAGCTCGTCCGCGGCGTCCTCGGCCTCGGCGTCGACGACGACGTGGCGGGCGGCGGGCCGCACCTCGCGGTGCGCGGCCCGCACCGCGGCCGCCTTGCCGACCCCGGTCTCGCCGAGCACGACGGTGCTGCGCACCGCGGCGGCCGCGGAGCGCAGGGCCGCGCTGGAGGTGCGCCAGGAGCGGGAGGTCCCCGCGAGCCCGACCAGGGGGCGCGCGGGCGCCGGCGTCGTCGCGTGGGCCGGGCGGGGGGCGGTCACCGTGCCACCGCCACCGCCACCGCCACCGGCGAGGCGCAGCGTGCTCGCGCTGGGGACGACCTCGACGATCACCCCGGAGGGGCGCTGCGCGGGCGCGGGGGTGAACAGCAGGCGCACCGGCCCGTCGCCGAGCAGGACCCGCTCCTCGGCCGGGTCGCCCCGGCGATACTCGGCGGCGTGGCGGGCGACGGTGTCGCGGTCGGCCGCGTCGAGCACCTCGTGGGCCGCCCGGTTGGCGATGACGAAGTCCTCGGCGAGGGCGAGCACCGGCCCGGTCACCCGCACGCACGCGGCGCGGAACTCGGCCATGACCGCCCGCGCCCCCGCGCTGCCGCGCTCGCGCAACACCTCCTCGATGTCCTTCGCGGTCTGCAGCGCGAGGAAGCGCATGAGGTCGTTGGCCTCGGCGGCCAGGCAGGTCACGTCGAGGATGCCCGCGAGGGCGCCGCCGGGACGGTAGACCGGGGCGCCGGCGCAGGCGAAGGAACGCAGCCGGTCGGTGAAGTGCTCCGCGCCGATGACCATGGCGCTCACCGCTCCCTCGAGCGCGGTGCCGACCCCGTTCGTCCCCGCGAACTCCTCGGCGTAGCTGAATCCGGGCGCGAGCTGGATCGCGTCGAGCCGGCGGCGCAGCTCGCCCTCGCCGACCCGCCGGTCGAGGACGTTGCCGTCGGCGTCGGAGAGCACGACGGCGACCGCCATTCCCGAGAGCCGCTCGGTGAGGTCGTCGAGGACCGGGCGCGCGCAGTGCACCAGGCTGCCCTCGAAGTCGAGGTCCGGGTCGAAGGGCAGCGCGAGGTGATCGGCGTCGACCCCGGCGCGTCGCGACCGTTCCCACGACTGCACGATCTCGGGGCGGACCACGCCGCGCTCGTCGACCGTGCCGTCACCCAGGAACCGTTCGCGGGCACGGTCGAGGCCGGGATCGGTCCGTCCTTGCATGGGCCACCTCGCCTGCTGCGCCCCTCGACCTCGAAGGATGCGCAACCGGCGATGGTAGGCGTGATCGGCGCCACCGCGCGAGCCCCTGACGTCTCGATCCGAGACACCCACCGTTCGGGACCGTTCTCAGCCGGTGACGGTGTCCACCAGCAGGACCACGTTGAGGCAGACGACGACCGCGCTGATCGTCCCGAGGACGAGTGTCATCCCCCGTCCGATCGCCTCGGTCCCGAGCACCCGCTCGTCGCGGGCCACCCGCAGCAGCGCGTAGAGCGCGAACGGGATGCCGAAGGAGAGGACGACCTGGCTGCCGACCAGCGCGGTGGTCGGGCTGGTCCCGATCGCCAGCAGCGCGAGCGCGGGCAGCATCGTCACCGTCCGGCGCAGCGTCGGGGAGAGCCGGACGTCGACGAAGCCCTCCATGACGACCTGCCCGGAGTAGGTCCCGACGGCGGCCGAGGAGAGCCCGCTGGCCAGCAGGGTCGCCGCGAAAGCCAGGGCGACGGCGCCGCCGGCGAGCTGCCCCAGCCCGGCGTGGGCGGCCTCGAGACCGTCCACCCCCTCCCCGGACGGGGCGCTGCCGAACACCCGCGCGGCGATGAGCAGCATCGCGAGGTTGACCATCCCGGCGATGGTGAGGGCGCCGATCACCTCGATGCGCTGGAAGCGCAGCAGCCGGGCCCGGCCGGGTCGGCCCACCCCGCGGGAGCGCCCGGCGGTGAGCGCGGAGTGGGCGTAGATCGCGTGCGGCATCACGGTGGCCCCGACGATCCCGACGGCGAGCACGAGCTGGCCGGAGCCGTCGAAGCCGGGGACGAGGCCCGCGGCGACGCCGCCGGGGTCGATCCCCACCGAGGCGAGCTGGAACCCGACGCCGGCGATCACGAACGCCAGGAAGGCGACGATCCCCACCTCGAAGGGCCGGTGGCCCCGTCGTTGCAGCGCGAGGACGCCGAACGCCACCGCGGCCGTGACCAGGCCCGACGGGAGCAGGCCGAGACCGAAGAGCAGGTTCAGCCCGACCGCCGCCCCGAGGAACTCCGCGACGTCGGTGGCCATCGCGACCACCTCGGCCTGCAGCCACATCAGCACGCGGGTCGGCTTGCTCATCACCTGCCGGCAGGTCCGCGGGAGGCTGCGGCCGGTGACGATGCCGACCTTGGCCGCCACGTACTGCACCGGCATCGCCATGAGCCCGGCCGCGACGACCACCCAGGCGAGCGCGTAGCCGGAGGTCGCACCGGCCACGCTGTTGGTGGCGACGTTGCCCGGGTCGACGTAGGCGACGGACGCCACGAAGGCCGGCCCGGCGAGCACCACCGGGGGTCGTCGGAACACGGGTCAGCGGTCCTGTCCGGTCTCGGGGGGCTCGCTGCCGGGGCCGGGGGGCCCGAAGTCGTCGGCGGTGACCTGGTCGAGGAAGTCGCGCATCTCGTCGACCTCCTTGCTCTGCGGGTGCGGGTCCTCGCCCTGGAGTTCCTTCCAGGACTGGCCGGCGCGCTCCATCACCTCGTCGGCCACCCCGATGGGGAGAGCGTCGCGCACCGCGATCGCGAGCGCATCGCTGGGTCGGGCCGCGACCCGCGTGCCGTCGGCGAGGACCAGCACGGCGCGGAAGCGGTCCTCGACGAGGTCGGTGATCTCGGCGCCTGCCAGCTGGTGCCCCAGCGCGGTCGCGACGTCGGCGACGAGGTCCTGGGTGAGCCGGGAGTCGTCGTCGCGGGCCGGGTGGGGGCCGTGCGCCATGACCTCGGCCTGCGGCGGGCGGACGGAGACGACGAGGCAGCGGTCCTCCTCGTCGTCGCCGAGCACCGCCAGCGGCTCGCGCGTCATCGCGTGGACGACGAGCGTCACCAGGTGCACCTCCTGCACGGCTCCTCCTCCCGGCCGAATCTCAGCGACCCTGGGAATCCTCGCCCTGCTCCGCCGGGGTGAACAAGGATCGGATCTCCGCGAGCTGGTCCTGGATCTTCTCGGCGTCCTGGCCCCGCGCCCACGACGGGTCGCCGGGGGTGAGCCCGAGGGAGCGCAGCAGCTCCGCCGCCGGCTCCGACGGATCCCCCGACTCGCCGAGCACGGGGTGCAGGCCCTGCGCGGAGAGGTGGTCGAAGACCAGATGCACCACCGACCAGGGATTGAAACGTTCACCGTGGGTGGGCGGCTCGCTCACGCGTCCTCCTTCTGCTCGTCTCCGTGCTCGTCGTCGGGTCCGGGCGGCGGACGGCCGTCCCCGCTGACCTCGATCTCCTCGAGGGTCTCCAGCTCCTTCGCCGAGAGCGCCGCCGCTCCCGCGAGCACCGTGGACTGGTGCTCGGCGATCCGCGCGTCGACGAGCTGGGTGAGGGCGAAGGCGAGCGCGCCGGTCTGGCGGACGGTCTGCTCGTCGACGGGCACCTGCCGGGTGGAGGTGATCGCGACGCCGCTCGGCTTCCCGTCGGCGACCGCCACCCCGACGGTGAACTCCTCGCGCGGGTTGGCCGCCGGGTCGGCGAAGTGCTTCTTCAGCCGGCGCAGCATCCGGTGCCACGCCAGCTTCTCGCCCTGCAGCTCGAGGCCCTCGACGTCGTCCTCGGTCAGGCCCATCCCCCGCTCGCCGCCGGCGAAGCAGCGCGAGTAGGAGATGAGCGCGGTGGTCCACAGGGACTCGACGACCACCTCGTCGACCTGCTTGCCGACGCCGGGTCGGACCTCGGAGACGAGCCGCTCGCAACAGAGCAGCACGGTCTGCAGATCCTCGAAGATCGCCGCGAGGTCGGCCAGCGCCGCCGCGGCGGGGGAACCGATCCGCCGCACCGTGTGCGGCGCCGTGGCCTGGCCGGTCATGCCGCCATCGCCTCCTGGGGAACGTGGGTGACTGGGGTCCGGACGGGCGCGGGCGGGCGCCGGAGCGCCCGCCCGCGAGTCTCGGGACGTGCTCTCGCCTCAGCGCTCCGACAGGCCGTAGCGCACGGCGAGCTGGCCGCGGCAGATGCTGGTGTTCGCGTCCACCCCGACCTGGAACGACCGGGCCTTGCGCAGGTGCAGCGGCAGCGCCTCGACGCCGACCGTGCGCCCGCTCGGGTCGACGACCAGCGGGTCGTCGTCCCCGGCCGGGATGCCGAGCTCGCGCCGCCGCGACCGCAGCCGCGTCAGGTCCGCCGACGCCGGGGCGTCGCCGAGGGTCATGGCCGCGAGTTCCTCCGGGGTCCGACCCTGTTTCACCAGCGGCCGGACGACGAGGTCGGTCCCCGCCATGAGGGCACGCTCGGTGAACTGGCGGCGCAGCGAGTCGAGCTCGTCGACCGCCTCCCCGACCTCGGTGCCCGCCATGGAGGTGACGAACCCGGCCCGGGCGGCGACACCGCGGTTGATGGCGTCGGCGGCGAAGTGGTCGATGAGCTGTACGTCGACGTCGGCAAGGCCCTCGACGGTCGAGGCCGCGTCCCACGCGTCCGCGACCATGAGGAACGCGAAGTTCGGTGCACAGAAGTAGGTGGGCAGGCGCAGCCGCACGTGCGCGACCCGGTTCTCGTCGACCTCCAGGGACGCGACGAAGTCCAGCGAGACGACGTCGTTGTCCAGCTCCGGGTCGCGCACCGTGCGCAGCGCCTCCCACACCCGCCCGACGACCGCGGCATCGTCGCGCTCGGCCGGGCGGGTGAGGAAGGAGATGCTCATGCCTGGGCCACCGACCGGTCCTCGACGAGCTCGGCGTCGTCCTGCGCCGCGGGCGTGCCGGAGACCTGGCACTCGGCCGGGACCTCGATGCCGTAGAGCCTGGCGGCGTTGAGGCCGAGGATCTTCTTCTTCCCCTCGGTGCCCAGACGCGGGTAGTCGGAGTACTCGTCCGACGGGTAGTCCCAGTCGAGGAGGCCCTCGATCTGCCACTTCGGCGTCCAGATGTTGTAGTCCGAGCCGAAGGTCATCTTGTCCTCGCCGACCCAGAACAGCAGCTCGCCCATGACCTTGGCGAAGAACTTCGGGCGGGCGTGCATGAGGCCGCCGAGCACCACCGAGAGGCCGGCGTAGACGTTGGGCTCCTGCGTCGCCATGAAGCAGAAGTCCTCGATGCGCGGCAGACCCACGTGCTCGACGATGAAGTTCAGGCCCTGGAAGTCGGTGGCCGCGTGGTCCACGTCCGCGACGTCGAAGGCGTCCTTGTCCAGCGGCCAGATCGTCGGGCCCTTGTGGACGTGGATGTTCTTGACGCCCAGTTCCTGGGCGCGCTCGAGGAACCGGTAGCACTCCGGGTCGGTGAGCTTGAAGCCGCGCGAGTCGCCGTTCCACTCAGCGGTGTAGAGCTTCGCGCCGATGGAGCCGTAGCGCTGCACGTTGGCCTCGAACTCGCGCATGCCGGCGTCGCCGTCACGGGGGTCGAAGCGGGTGTTGAGGATGAACTTGCCCGGGTACTTCTCGGCGAGGTAGCCGTTGCGCTCACTGGTGTTGAAGCCGTTCTTGTACCACTCGCGCAGGTACGTCGACTGCAGGATCGCGACGTCGACGTGCCCCTCCTCGAACTCCTCGCGCATCAGCTGCTCTTCGGAGACCTTCTGGAACTCCTCGAGGGGCTGGTGCGTCTCGGCCGGCCCCAGGCCCTGGTAGGCGTGGAAGCACTCGATCCACCCCTTGGCGTACTGCTCGGCGCCCTGCACCCAGTTCTCGGGTGACGCGTCCCAGTAGTGCATGTGTGAATCGACGATGAAGTACTTCTCGCCATCCTTCTCGTACATGTCGAACTGCCTCCGCGAAGATCGTCGTGGTGGATGCGGCTGATGGGGGGATGTGCCTAGGGGACGAGGATCGCCCGACCGCGGACGTTGCCCGCGTCGAGATCGTGCAGGGCGTCGAGAGCGTTCTCCAACGGGTACTGCACGGTGTGGAGGGTGACCTTCCCGGCCTGCGCGAGGACCATCAGCTCGGCCAGGTCGTTGTACGTCCCCACGATGTTGCCGATGACGTTCTTCTCACCGGCCACGAAATCGAGCGTCGGGGCCTTGAACTCCCCGCCGTACCCGAGGACGAAGTCGTAGCCCGCTGGGGCCGTCATCGCCCACGCGTCCTGCTCCGCGCCCTGCTCGGCCACGAAGTCGAACACCACGGTCGCCCCGCCCCCGGTGAGGTCCGCGACGGCCTGCACGTGGTCGCCGTCGGCCACCACGGCCTCCTCGGCGCCGATCTGCTTCGCGAGCTCCAGCGCCGCCGGGTTCCGGTCGACCGCGATGATCTTCGTGGCCGTCAGCGCCGCCAACGCCTGCACCGCGATGTGCCCGAGGCCCCCGACGCCCTGCACCACCGCGGTGGTGCCCGGGTAGAGGTAGGGCACCGACTTGCGCACCGCGTGGTAGGCGGTGATCCCCGCGTCCGCCAGCGCGGCCACGTCGGCGGGGTTGGTGTCCGGGTTGAGCTTCACGCACGCCCGCGCGGTGGTGCGCAGGTACTCGGCCATCCCGCCGTCGTTGTTCGACAGCCCCGGGAAGAACGCGTCCCCGGTGCACTGCATGTCCCGGCCCGCGCGGCACGCCAGGCACAGCCCGCAGGAGGGCTGCGGGTGCAGGATCACCGTGTCGCCGACCTTGACGTTGGTGACCGCGTCCCCGATCTCGTGGACCCAGCCGGCGTTCTCGTGGCCGATCACGTAGGGCAGGTCGGGGTTCTGGATCGCCTCCCAGTCCCCGTTGACGATGTGCAGATCGGTCCGGCACACCCCGGCGCCGCCGATCTTCACGATCACGTCGAGCGGACCCTGCAGCTTCGGCTCCGCGATGTCGTCGATCGACGGGTCCTTCTTGTACTCGTGCACGCGCACGGCTTTCACGACACGCTCCTCTCCGTCACAACACTGGGTCGGGTCAGCCGGTCCGGGTCAGCCCATCGAGGGGCCGAGCCCGAGCGACTGGGGCGTGCTGGAGTCCGGCGAGGGCTGGGGGATGCCTTCGTCGAGCTGGCCGTACTCGGTCATGAGCGCCTTGTTCCAGGGCGTCTGCTCCTCGGCCACCAGCGAGTTGGTGGTCAGGATCAGCCCGGCGACCGAGGCGCCGTTCTGCAGGGCCGACCGCACGACGCGCAGCGGGTCGATGATCCCGAGCTCGAGCATGTTGCCGAAGCGGCCCTCGAGGGCGTCGAAGCCCTCGTCGACGGCCATGTCGCGGACCCGCTTGACGACCTCGTGGCCGTCGTAGCCGGCGTTGCTCGCGATGAGGTGCACGGGCTCGGGCAGCGCGGCGCGCACGATCTCGGCCCCGGTGCGGTAGTCGCCGGAGAGCTCGAGGCCGTCGTCCAGCGCCTGCTCGGCGTGCAGCAGGGCCGCGCCGCCTCCGGCGACGATGCCCTCCGCCATCGCGGCCCGGGTCGCCTGCAGCGAGTCGTCGACGCGGTGGCGGATCTCCTTGAGCTCGGCGTTCGTGGGGGCGCCGACCTGGAGGATGGCGGCCTTGCCGGACAGGCGCGCGATGCGCTCGGAGAACCAGTCCTCGTCGGTGCCGATCGTGGCCCGGTCCATCTCGGTGCGCAGCTGGTGCACCCGCGTCTCGCGGGCCTCGGGGTCGCCGCCGCCGCCGATGATGACGGTGTGCTCGCTGGTGGCCCGGACCTGACGGGCGCGGCCGAGGTGCTCGACGCCCATCTGCTCGAGCGCGAACGCCGAGGCCTTGGACTGGACCCTGCCGCCGCAGAGGGCCGCCATGTCCTCGAGGAGGTGGACGCGCTTCTCGCCGAAGCCGGGCGCCTGGATGCAGGTGACCTTGAGGTGCCCGTTGACGTGGTTGTGCACCAGCATCTGGAGGGCGGAGCCCTCGACCTTCTCGGCGACGATCACCAGCGGCCGCGGCTCGCGCATGATCTTCTCGAGCACCGGCATGAGCGACCGGACGTCGGTGATCTTCTCGGCGCAGAACAGCAGGTACGGGTCGTCGAGGACGGCGAGCATGGAGCCCGGGTCGGTGACGAGGTAGGGCGAGACGTAGCCGTTGTCGAACTCGAAGTCCTCGACGAAGTTGACCTGCAGGCCGTGGATCGGCCCGTCGTCGACGGTAATCACGCCGTCGTCGCCGACGGTGTGCAGGGTCTGCGCGACGACGCGGCCGATGGTCTCGTCGTCGTTCGCGGAGATCGACGCGACGCGGGAGAGGGACTCCACGTCGTCGACCGGGTGCGCGACGGTCGAGAGGTGGTCGACGAGCTTGCCCACGGCGAGGTCGATGCCGCGCTTGACGAGGACCGGGTTGCCGCCCTGGCCGATCGCCTTGAGGCCCTCGCGGACGATCGCCTGGGCGATGACGGTGGCCGTTGTGGTGCCGTCACCGACGACGTCGTTCGTCTTGACCGCGGCTTCCTTGAGGACCTGCGCGCCCATGTTCTCGAACGGGTCGCGCAGGTAGATCTCACGCGCGATCGTCACGCCGTCGTTGGTCACCTCGGGAGTACCGGTGATCTTCTCGAGGATGACGTTGCGCCCCTTGGGACCCAGGGTCGACTTGACGGCCTCGGCGAGCTGATCCACCCCCGCCTGCAGGGCGTGGCGGGCGTCGGCGCCGAATCGCAGTTCCTTGGCCATGGCCTCTCTTCTCCGGAGAATGGGGTTCGGGGCGGTCGTCCGCGGGTACTCGTATGCGATTGCGTCTTCCGGGGCCGGGTCGCCGGCCACGCCCCCGCGACGAGCGGTGGCCGGCGACCCGGAGTCCGTCTCCCGGTGGTGCTACGTCTGGTTCACCACGGGCGGGAGCATGTCGCCGATGAACTCGGCCGCTTCCTCGAGATTGCCGAACATCACGGTCCGGTCGTCCATGTGGACCATCTTCCCGTAGTGCGTCGACATGTTCTCCTCGAACTCGGCGGCGTCGAAGAAGTCGGGCTCCTCGCCGAGGGCCTCCGAGATCTCGGCGTACACGAAGTCCATGCGGCCCACGCAGTCCACACGGATCATCGCCGGGAGATGCGTGACGGTGACGTTGTCGTACCTGTCCATCACTTCCGCGACGACGACGCCGACCTGGTTGTTCATCAGGGTCACTCCGGCCATGCCGGACTCGGTGTTGTTCTGCTGGAACCGGCTATCGGCCGCCGTCTGGGTCACTGGGAGAGCTCCTTCGGGGTCTCGAGGCCGAGATCGGAGAGGATCCCGGCGAACCGGTTCTTGGCGCGGTCGAGGCCGTCCTCGAAGCGCGGCGGCTTGGCGTCGGGCTGCGACCACAGCGGCTGCAGCTGGCGGGCGGCCTCGAGGCACTGGGGGACCCAGTTCGACAGCCAGCCGTTGAAGACCTGCTTGTTGTGGTCGGCGAACTCCCGGTCCTGGACGAGCGGGCCGAAGCAGGCCTGGGTCCAGCGCAGGTCGCGCTGGGCGTAGTCGTACTCGCCGGCTCCCATGACGGTCGGGGTGACGTAGTCGCCGTTGCCGGCGGCGGCCTGCATGACCAGGTTCGACCGGAAGAGCTCACCGAGCAGCGGCTCGAAGACGATGTTGCTGGCGAAGATCATCTCGCCCCAGTCGTCGTGGACCGCGGTCAGCGCCTCGGTGACCTTGCGGACGCCCTGCCACTCGGCGCCGTTGTTCCATGCGTCGAGGTGGGCGGTCCCGTCGAAGCCGTCGATCTCCTCGGTGAGGGTGAGGTTGTAGAGCGCGAGGTCCTGCGCGAAGCGGATCTTGTGCTCGCTGTTCACCGCCATCGCGGTGTTGTGCATGTTCGTCGGGCCGGAGCGGTTGCAGCCGGCGAACACGTAGAGGCCGAGGACGTGCTCGATGTGCATCCAGGCGCCGACGTTGCGCTCGACGAAGCGCACCCAGTTCGGGGTCCACTGGTCGAAGGCCTTCGCGTTGCGTGCGTTCTCGACGTTCTGGTTGATCTGCCGGACAACGTTGGCGTTGTACCGGTACATCGTGAGTTCCCACTCCTCGTTGGGATCACGGAACTCGTGCCACCCGTGGGCGGGCCAGTCCTCCACTGGCTTGCCGCCGGAGCCGGGGCCACGCTCGGGCTCCGGGTTGTCGACACCCCACGCCTTCAGCTTGGTCCAGTCCAGCGGGTAGCCCCGGGAGCCGTCCGCGAAGCCGTAGATCCAGCCCTGGGTCAGGTAGTGGCGGGGGTCCGGCTGGACCTCGACGGTGACGTCCTCGTAGTGGGTCTGCTTGCGCTTGGCCGGCTTGAAGTAGTTGTAGCGGCGGGCCGATGGCCCGGAGTCGGGGAATTCTTTCGCCCCGGCCTCGGCATCGGTGAACACCGGCTTCGGTACGCTGCGCTCGCTGCTCTCGGTTGTGGTCATGTGGTGCCCTCGTCCTCCGGCTCTCCGGTAGTCGTGAACTTGTCGAAGAAGATGTTTCGTTCATCCACACCGCGTTGTGTCAGCAGGGCGATCGCCGCGTCGACCATCGGCGGCGGCCCGCACACATAGGCATCCCTGCCTTTCAGGTCGGGCTCGTGCGCCCGGACCACCTCGGTGATGAGGCCGGTCTCGCCGTCCCAGTCGTCGCCCTCGGGCTCCGACAGGGCCGGCACGTAGCGGAACGAGGACAGCTCCCCCTCGAGGGCGTGGAGCTCCTTCTCGAAGCAGAGGTCGGCCTTCGTGCGGGCCCCGTAGTAGAGAACGGCGTTCCGCTCGGTCTCCTTCTCGGCGAGGGCGCGCAGCAGCCCGAGCAGCGGAGCCATCCCGGCGCCGCCGCCGACGAAGACGATGTCGGAGGTGCGGTTCTCCCGCAGGGTGCAGGTGCCGAAGGGGGCCTCGATCTCGAGGCGGTCCCCGACCGAGACCTCGTTCTGCAGGAACTGCGAGAACAGCCCGTCGGGGTAGATCTTGATGACGAACTCGAACCGGCCCTCCCGGTTCGGGGTGTTCGCCATGGAGAACGACCGGCTCTCGCCGCCGTCCGGGAGGAAGAAGTCCATGTACTGACCCGGGAAGAACTTGACGTCCTCCCCGGCGACCTGCTGCACGACGAGGTGGCGCATGTCGTGCGTGACCGGCTCGTTCGCCAGGACCTCGACCGTGCCCCGCCGCACCGGCAGCCCGGAGCGGAGCACCTCCTCGTCGTAGTTGAGGAGCTCGATCACGAGGTCGTCGTAGGCGTGCGCTCGGCACAGGAGCGTCTGGCCCTCCTCACGCTCCAGGTCGGGCAGCGCGAAGGTCGAGTAGCGGTCGAGCTCGATCTCGTCCATGTCGCCCTCGAGGACGAAGGACTTGCAGGCCGCACACTGGCCTTCCTTGCAGCCGTGCATGAGCTGCACGCCCTGTTCGAAAGCGGCACGCAGGATCGTCTGGTCCTCGTCGACCTCGATCTCGATGCCGACCGGTTCGAAGCGGACCCGGTGCTTGTCACCCATCGACGACTGACTCCTTGTACTGGGGGGTTGTGATGACGAGGGGGTCCCTGCCGGGGACGGACTCCGGACCTGTACGGCGCCCGGGAAGGGAACGGGCCGCGCCGACGGGCGCGACCCCGGGTACCGCGGGGAGGACCGGGAACGGCCGGTCCTCCCCGCGGGTCGTACGACGATCAGGCGGACCCGATCAGGACTTCAGTGCCTCGCCGCCGATGCCCGCCGGCCGGCCGGCCGGGCCCTGGGCGTTGTAGTCGGCCACGAACGCCTCGCGCTCCGAGTCGCTCATCTCGTTGAGAATGACGTTGGGGCTGGCCACGTTCGGCATGCGCCGCATGTGGTCGAGCGTCCACATCTTCTTCGGGTCGAGATCGAGGTGCGGCTGCGCCGTGAGGGTCTTGCCGTCGTCGCGGACGAAGCCCATGTCCGAGATGACGTCCGCCCAGTTCCACCCGTGGTAGAGCGTCTCCCACTCGCGGTGGCCGACGAGCTTGCCCATGTTGGGGGTGTCGCGGCCCTGGTAGGTCGGCCGGAACGCCACGGCGTCCGTCCAGCGGCAGGCCTCGTGGCAGTACGTGCGCCACTGGCCGTCCACCTTGTCGACGACCATGTCCTCGCGCACCAGGCACGGGACCATGCAGGTCCAGCAGCGGTGCGGGTACACGTAGTCGACGTCCTCGGCGACGATCGCGTGGTGGCCGTTCGGCTTCGCCAGACGGCTGTAGTTCTCCCACCACTTGCCGTACCGGTCGTACCAGCCCGGGTACTTGTACTCGAACCACTCGAAGTCCTCGTCGGTCATGCCGTCGATGCGCCAGTAGTTGGCAAGCCAACCGGTGGCGAAGAACTGCGCGACCTCGTGGACGTAGCCCTTGTTCCAGATCTGGTTCCACGACTCCTCGATGAGGTCGTGGGGGATCACCAGGCCGTACTTCTCGAGCGGCAGCAGGTAGGCCCGGTAGTAGTCGTCGTAGATCCAGCGACGCCACATCTCCGCGTAGGACTCGCGGTCCTTGCGGCGGTCCTTCGTGCCGTACTCGATGAACGTCCCGATCGCGGCGTCGACGACGCGGTGGTTGTTCCACCACGCGTAGCGCAGGTCGCGCTCGAGGAGCTGGCGGTTGCCCTCGTCCGACAGCGCCATGAGCAGCGTGGCGTAGCCGTTCGAGATGTGGCGCGACTCGTCCGACTGGACCGAGTGGAACACCGTCGGCAGCAGGTAGTCACCGTTGGCGGCCGCCTCGGCCGGCATGGCCACGAACAGCGTGTTCGTGAAGGCCGTCTCGGCGACGATCGTCAGGTAGATGCTGGCCGCGGTGATCGCGTCACCGGTGATGAAGCCCTCGGCGAACTGGCGGCCGATGGTGCCGCAGTAGTCCGACTGGAAGTTCCGGAGGCTGTTGTTGAAACCCGCCGGGTCGATGTAGTTGTTCATGTACAGGCGCTTGAGGTTCTGCTGGATCGTCGAGTGACGGACCTCGTCGATCATCTGGATCGCCTGGCCGTTGTGCAGCTCCGGGTTCGGGACCGCCTGGAACAGCATCGGCATCGAGCGCGCCGCCGAGATCTCGGGCAGCGGGATGATCGACAGGAAGAGCTTCTGCCACTCCAGCCAGCGCTCCTGCACCTGGCGGAACATGTTGCCGCGGATCGCGCCGTCCGAGGCACCGTAGACGCGGTTGTCCTTCTCCTCCTGCATGGGGAAGTAGGAC